>NZ_JBFAMQ010000046.1:0-1008 GCF_040674615.1 Glycomyces sp. NPDC049804 | reverse complement strand
GGGCCTTGATCCTTTGGTGTTGACACCCTGTTTCCCCGGGCCGGTAGGGTTCGGGGTGCTAGGAGTGTTCAGTGACCTCGAAGTATCAGCGCCGGTTTCCCGAGGAGTTCAAGGACGAGGCCGTCCGGGCCTACCTCGATGACCCGACCGCGACCTACGCCTCGGTCGCGAAGAACCTGGGCGTCTCGGGCGAGACGCTGCGCAACTGGGTGAAGCAGCACCGCAAGCAGCAAGGCGCCTCACCCCGCTACCAGGCTCCGACCAGTGAGAACGAGGGCCTCGTAGGCTACGACGCCGTGATCGCCGAAGAGAACCGCCGTCTCCGTGCTGAGCTGGAGAAGGTCAAAGCCGAACGGGACATCCTGCGTAAAGCCGCGAAGTATTTCGCGGGCGAGACGAACTGGTGAGCCGCTTCCAGTTCGTCGACGAGCACCGCACGCGTTGGAGCGTCAAGCGACTATGCGAGACCCTCGGGGTTTCCCGGCAGGGCTACTACCAGTGGAAGGACCGCGCCCCGGCCCGAGCGGCGAAGACCGCCGCAGACGCGGCGACCACCGCGCGCATCCGGGCCGTCCATGCCGCGAGCAACGGCGCCTACGGGTCCCCGCGGATCACCATCGAACTGCGCGAGGCCGGCGAGCAGGTCAACCGCAAACGCATCGCGCGTCTGATGCGCGTCGCCGGGATCTGCGGGGTCCGGCTGCGTCGGCGCCGCCCGGCCCCGCCGCCTCAGGACCCGGCAGCGGCCGCGGTACCCGACCGGCTGGGCCGCGACTTCACCGCTGCGGCGCCGAATCGGCGCTACGTCGGTGACATCACCTACCTGCCGGTCGAGGGCGGCTCGTTCCTCTACCTGGCCACGGTCATCGACCTGTACTCGCGCCGGCTCGTCGGTTGGGCGATCGCCGACTACATGCGCACGGACCTGGTCGAAAAGGCGCTGCGCCGCGCCGAGGCCATCCGCGGCGGCCTGGCCGGCGCGCTGATGCACACCGACCGCGGGACGCA
>NZ_JBFAMQ010000045.1:0-1146 GCF_040674615.1 Glycomyces sp. NPDC049804 | reverse complement strand
TGAGATTCTTTGTGTCGCAACAAGAATCATCAAGCAAGGGCTTCGCCCGTGTTCAAGCGGGGCCGCCTGACCAGCGCCAAAGGTTAAAAATCAAGCCTAGGCCGTGTTTGAGAATGAGGAAGCCTCCTGTTGAATCTGTTGTGTCGCAACAAGATCCGAATAACAGGAGGCTTCCTTGGCAAGTCTATCCGGACGCGGGGACCTGACCGACGGGCAATGGGCACGGCTGCGCCGATGGGTGCCCGCACCGAAGCCTCGAGGCAGACGAATCTGCAGGTCGCGGCGAGTCCTGTTCAACGGCGTCGCCTGGAGGGTCCGCGTCGGCTCGCCCTGGCGGGACGTCCCCGACTCCTACGGCCCTTGGCAGACCGTTTACTGGCTGTTTCGCACCTGGCAGCAGACGGGCGTGTGGGCGTTGATGGTCAAGATGATCTTGGCCCTGCTCGACGGCCAGGGCCGCTTGACCTGGACGGTCAGCGTCGATTCCACGACCGTCCGCGCCCACCAGGCCGCGGCCGGAGCCCGCAAGGCACCCGTGCCCGGTGAGTCGGCCGACCACGCGCTCGGCCGCTCGCGCGGAGGCTGGACCACGAAGATCCACCTCGCCGCCGACGCCGACCAGACCGTCATGAGCCTCAAGCTCACTGCCGGGCAGCGGGGCGATTCGCCGCAGTTCGCTGCGGTACTCGATGCGATCAGCGTGCCCCGGCTCGGACCCGGCCGCCCGAAGACCCGACCCCGCAAGGTCCTGGCCGACAAGGCCTATGCGAGTCGCGCCAACCACGCCTACCTGCGCCGCCGCCGCATCCAAGCGGTGATCCCCGAGAAGAAGGACCAGCGCCGGAACCGGATCGCCAAAGGCCGCTCGGGTGGGCGGCCCCCCGCGTTCGACCGCGAAGCCTACAAAGAGCGCAACACCGTCGAGCGGACCATCGGCCGCCTCAAGCGCTACCGAGCCGTCTCGACCAGATTCGAGAAGCTCGCCATCCGCTACGAGGCCACCATCCAGGTCGCGATCCTGCTCGACCGCACCCCGCATTCTTAAACGCGGCCTAGATCGGAGCCCGTGCCGTGCAGTCCACGAAAGAGCCCTGGACCTCGCCCCTGTGGCGTTCGCGCCCCGCGTTCCTGTACTCCCGCAGACCC
>NZ_JBFAMQ010000044.1:0-1317 GCF_040674615.1 Glycomyces sp. NPDC049804 | reverse complement strand
TGTCTTGGGGTGGTGGTTGGAGGAGCCTGTAGATCTCGCGGGCGATGTAGCGTTTCAGGATCCGGATGGTCTCCTTTTTCGACTTTCCTCGTCGGAGGTGTTCGGCGACGAACCGTTTGGTCCGCTCGTCACGGTGCATGCGACACAAGGCGATCGTATAGAGCGCTTTGTTGAGTTGCCGGTTGCCGCCGCGGTAGAGGCGGTGGCGCCCGTCGGTTTTGCCGGACCCGGCCGGGATCGGGCAGGCGCCGGCGAGTTTGGCGAGGGCTGCCTCGGAGGGGATCCGTTCGGGGTTGTCACCGATGGCGGCCAGGATGGTCGCGGCGGTCAGGTAGCTGATTCCGAAGGCTGCCAGCAGGTTCGGTGCCGCCCGCTCGGTCAGGTCCTTGATCTGGGCTTCGAGGTCGGCGGCTTCGGCGTCGAGCGCCAGATAGCGGCGCGCGACTGAGCGCAGGGCGATGCGCCTGGCCGCGGCCGTCTGGCCGGATCGGGGCGGTCGCAGCTTCGCCAGATGCGCAGCGATGGCCTTGGCGCCCTTGCCTTTGCCTACCCTGGCCAGGTCGAGGTCGTCGTCCAGGAGCGCTTTGATGGTGTTGATCGCCTCGGTGCGGTTCTTGACCGCGCCGTCACGGGCGATGGTCAAGGCCCGCAGAGCTTCGGCCGGGCCGTCGCAGGTCTTCGGGACGGTCTTGGCGCGGCCCTCGATCACTGCCCAGGCGGCGGCTTCGGCATCGAGCGCGTCGGACTTGCCGCGGGCGCGACGTCCTGAGGCGGCGTAGGTGTTGACTTCGATGACCTGCGCTCCGGCCGTGGTCAGGTGGGCGGTGAGGGTCTTGCCGTAGGAGCTGGTGCCCTCGACGCCGAACGCGGCGACGTGGCCGAGTGAGCCTGCCCAGGCGGCCAGGGCCACATGTCCGGGCGCGTCGTTGTTGAAAGCGGCGGATGCGAGCAGGCCTTCGTTGGGGCGGACGGCGGCAGCGACGTGCTGGTCCTTATGGGTGTCGACGCCGATGACGATGGCGTCGGCGGAGTGGATGGGGGATGGCATGACTGGATTCCTCCGATACGCTCGAAGAGCTATACCGGGCATCGCGACCGGGGTCGACATCACTGTCATGGGGCTGCACTGCGGCGCCAGGTTTCTATCAGGTCAGGCCACCGGACGCGGTGCCCTTCTCCATATGCGATATGGACGGGCCGGACCGACAGGTCCTGAACAAGGCATCCAACGGAGCCAGCAGGCAGCTAGGTCAGATCCGACCCGGTGCACCGATCATGGCTTAACCGGCACAACCCAATACTGACAGCGGGCAGCGA
>NZ_JBFAMQ010000043.1:0-1323 GCF_040674615.1 Glycomyces sp. NPDC049804 | reverse complement strand
TGGCGGATTCTAGGGGTGGTGGCAACACTGCTGTTAGATGTTGCTTTCGGCCAGGAGCTTAGCAAGGCGCTCGGCTGGGGTTTCCCAGCCGAGCGTTTTGCGTGGGCGGGAGTTGAGTTCGGCGGCGACGGCTTCGAGTTTGGCGCGATCGTGGACGGACAGGTCGGTGCCTTTGGGGAAGTACTGGCGCAGCAGACCGTTGGTGTTCTCGTTCGAGCCGCGCTGCCAAGGGCTGGCCGGGTCGCAGAAGAAGACCGGGATGTCGGTGGCGATGGTGAAGGCCTTGTGATCGGCCATCTCGACGCCCTGGTCCCAGGTCAGCGACTTGGTCAGGTGTGCGGGCAGCGTGTGGACGGTGTCGATGAGGGCGTCGCGGACGCTGACCGCGTCGTGCCGGCCAGGCAGGTGGACCAGCATCACGTAGCGGGTCGCGCGTTCGACCAGGGTGCCGATCGCCGAGCGGGAGTCCGTGCCGACGATCAGGTCGCCTTCCCAGTGCCCGGGGACGGCCCGATCGGCAACCTCGGCGGGGCGTTCGCAGATGTTGACCATGTCCTTGACCGCGCGACGGCGGCGGCGGTCGGCCTGGGCGCGGGGCTTGCGGATGGCGCGGCCGGTCCGCAGGGCGCGGGTCAGTTCCCGACGAAGCGCCCCGCGGCCTTGGACGTAAAGGGCCTGGTAGATCGTCTCGTGGACCACGTGCATCTCCGGGCGGTCGGGGAAGTGTTCGCGCAAAGCCTGGCAGATCTGCTCGGGGCTCCAGCGCAGTGCCAGGTGATCTTGGATGAAATCGCGCAGCTCGGGATTAGCGGCGATCTTGCCGGTCTTGGGGCGGGACCGACGCTGGTCGCAGCGTCGCTGCGCGGCGTGGGGCCGGTAGTCGCCTGATCCGGGGTGGGCGTTGCGGGACAGCTCCCTGCTGATCGTGGAGGGAGAGCGGCCCAGCTCGCGGGCGATGTCCCTGACCGTGGCGCCCTCGCGGCGCCGGTCGGCGATCAGGACCCGGTCGTCCTCGCGCAGGTACCGCGACGGCGGCAGCGGCGGCTGGGGTTGCGAAGAGGGCTCCGCCGCCGTCAGCGGCGGAGCCCCCCGGTGTTTGCCGACCGGGTTGCGGCCGTTACGCCACCGCCTGCCGGTCTTGGGGTTGACCCCTACTATGTCGCAGGCCTGGTCATAGCTGTATCCCTCGCTCACGAGCTGCAAGTATGCGGCCCGCTCACGAGCGAGCTTCCTGGGCCCCTGCGGCTTCCGGTCCGCCCGGATCTCGAAATCCATCGCAATCCCTTGTAGATCAAGGTGTTGCAACGACTCCTAGAACCCAAG
>NZ_JBFAMQ010000042.1:0-1443 GCF_040674615.1 Glycomyces sp. NPDC049804 | reverse complement strand
TCTGAACAGCTCCCCGGATGTTGGACTGAGAAATCAGTTCCGCTTCCGGGGAGTAGTTGTTTGAATCCGTATAGTTCGTTGACCGAGGCGCAGCGCGCTGCTGCAGTGGATTTGTTCGAGGCTGGGCATGGTCACAAGAGCACGGCCTCCCAGCTCGGTGTCGGGCGTCAGGCGGTCCGTAATGTGTTCGAGCGATGGAAGATCCGTGGTCGAGAGGCTCTAGTGGAGAAGCGGACCAAGCGGACGTACTCGTTCGAGACGAAACTGGAGATCGTGCGCCGGCATCTTGCGGGCGAGGCGACCGCGACCGAGCTGGTGCGCGAGTACCAGCTGTCCTCGCTCAAGCTCCTGACCAAGTGGACGCGGATCTTCCGCGACCAGGGCGAGGACGGGCTGCGGCCAAAACCCAAGGGACGGCCGCGGCAGCCGCCTTCGCGAGCGCCCGAGCCGGTCAGCGAGCTCGAGCAGCTCCGCGCCGAGAACGAGCGATTGCGCGCCCAGGTGGCCTACCTGGGAAAATTGAAGGCCTTGAGGGATCAGGAGCGGCAGTGAAGACTCGCGCTGTCGCTGCGCTCAAGGCTGAGTACCCGCTGCCGGTGCTGCTGGAAGCGGCAGGCCTGGCGCGGTCGACGTTCTACTACCACCAGGCCCGCATGGACCGTCCCGACCCGAAACTGCCGCTCAAAGACGCTATCGCCCAGGCGTTCACTGAAGCGAAAGGCCGCTACGGGCACCGGCGCCTCCATGCGGTCCTGACCCGCCAAGGCTGGAAGGTCGCCAAGAAGACCGTGCTAGCCCTCATGCGCAGCATCGGCCTGGCCTGCCGCGTCCGCAGGCGACACAACCCCTACCTGTCTTACAAGGGCCATGTGGGCAAGACCGCGCCGAACCTCTTGGACCGCAAGTTCACCGCCGAAGCGCCGGGCCGCAAATGGGTCACCGATGTCACCGAGTTCGCCATCGGCGACCGGAAGATCTACCTCTCCCCGGTCATCGACCTGTTCGACCGGTCCGTGGTCGCCTACTCGGTCGGGTCCTCCCCGAGCTTGGGCCTGACCCTCGCCTCGCTCCGCGAGGCGATCGCCACCCTCACCGCAGACGAGCATCCGCTCGTCCACTCCGACCAGGGCTTCCAATACCAGCACCGCTCCTGGCGCCGGCTCTTGGACTCCCACGGGCTCGCCCAGTCCATGTCCCGCAAGGGCAACTGCCTCGATAATGCCGTCGCCGAATGCTTCTTCGGCCACCTCAAATCCGAGATCTTCCAACACCGCCAGCCCAAGGACTCCGACCAGCTCACCCAGGCGATCGACGAGTACATCCACTGGTACAACACCGAACGCATCCACACACGACTTGAGGGCCTGAGCCCGGTCCAATACCGAGCCAAGGCCCTCAAGGTCTAACCTTCCAATACCAGTCCAACATCCGGGGACCAGTTCA
>NZ_JBFAMQ010000041.1:0-1560 GCF_040674615.1 Glycomyces sp. NPDC049804 | reverse complement strand
GCTTGATTTTTAACCTTTGGCGCTGGTCAGGCGCTGTTCTCGTTCTCTCATGGTCTTCTCGCGCTTGGCTTTCTTGCCTGGGTCGCAGATCGGTGCCTTGCGCCGGTTACCTTGCCCGGCAGGGCGGCCGGGACCTGGCTTGGAGGGTTTCGGTGCACTGGTCAGGCGGGGCAGTGCCTGGTGGAGGTTCGGAAAGTCGCGGCGGACGCGGGCGGGTGTGAGCCGGCCTGGGGCCGCCGGGGCTTCCCAGGGCAGGCGCAGGTCGGCGGCGAGGGATCGTGCGAGGCGCAGCTGGGTGAACGCGGCGACGGTCAGCCAGGTCCATCGGTCGGCCGATTCGGGGTCGCGGACCTGCGGGACAGTCCAGCCGAGTGTCTGTTTGAGGAACCGGAAGGTGTGCTCGATGTCGAAGCGGCGCAGCCAGGCCGACCAGATGGTGTCGAGCAGGCCCGGGTCGAGGCCCTGCTGCGAGGTCCAGAGCCAAAGCGGGATCGGTCTGCCGGTGTGCGGGAGTCGTTCGGTCTCCAGGCGGATGAGGGTGCCGTCGATGACCGGTAGTGCGCCGTCGTGGCCGATCCAGGCGGCCCGATGGGTCAGGCGCGAGTGCATGTTCCCCCAGGCTCTGGCGTCGAGGCGGCCGTAGCGGTCGGTGTCGGCGCCGCTGGTCGTTTCCGCCTCGCCCCAGGTGTCAGGGTCGGCCATGCGAAAGAGCCGGCCGTGCTTGGGCGGGCGGCCCTGGCCCGGATAGGCGCCGGGCCTGCCGTAGAGCACTCGGTCCGAGCGCAGGCGCCCGACCACAATCACGGGCAGGTCCCTCAGTTGCCAGGCCAGGCGCGGGAGGTCGTATCCCGAGTCGGTCACGATCGTGATTGCCGGGTCGCCCGACCGGTGCTGCCCAGCCGCGATCAGGCCCTCGACCACCTCGCGCAATTGGGTCGCGGTGGTCTCGGCAGGGTCGTCGTCCTGGCCGATGCGCTGCGCGTCAAGGATCTGGGTCCATGAGGTCGCGCCGGGCTCGAGCGCGGCGACGAAGGAGTAGGTCCACCCGGGCACCATCTGGTCCTGGCCGCGGCCGTGCCCGGTGACGTGGCAGTACAGGCGGCCTGGTGCGCAGTTCGCGTCCGGACGCAGCCACCCGGTCGCATCCACGGCCAACACGATCCGCCCCCAGAGGCGTCTGATCGGCTGCGCGGCTAGGACCTCGCGGAGCCGGTCGGTGTCGATCCGGCCCGCGGCCAGAGCGTCGTAGAGCGCGCCGTGCCCTCGGGCGAACACCCCGGACAGCGACAGGCCCGGTAGTGACACCACCGGCCCGGAGCTGCACAACATGGCATCGGCGAGTTCGAACAACGCGTCCGATCGCGCCTTCAGACACTGATGGAACCCGGCCCGGAACCGGGCGAGTGCCCCGGCGCCCCGGTCGGTGCCGGGTTCAGGGAGAATAGACAAGCGAAGCCCTTGCTGTTGAGATTCTTTGTGTCGCAACAAGAATCATCAAGCAAGGGCTTCGCCCGTGTTCAAGCGGGGCCGCCTGACCAGCGCCAAAGGTTAAAAATCAAG
>NZ_JBFAMQ010000040.1:0-4622 GCF_040674615.1 Glycomyces sp. NPDC049804 | reverse complement strand
CGCACCCCGCACCCCGCACCCCGCACCCCGCACCCCGCACCGACATGATGCCCCCGCAACTCGCGAACCACCCTCACATGTCACACCCCCATGCGACCGTGGTCCTTTTCGGTTGGTCGGAAGGCGGATGCGGGTGGGAAGGGGCACGCCCTACGCGCCCAGCGCGACCGCGCCGCGCGCGGCGCGGCAGCCCGCCAGGGCCCGCCGCCAAGGCGGCCACCCGCCAGCGCCCGCGCGCAAACCGAGACCGCCCCGCCCCGACTCCTGATTCGGCCTAATTCGGCGCGACCGCCACCGTTCCGGTCTCCGCGCGCGGGTCCGCCGCACCCTCCGCGTGCCCGCCCTCGCCGACCTCGATCAAGTGCGCGTGTCCGAAACCGCTCCCGGCCTCCGCGTCCCGCACCGCGAACCCGCGCGACCGCAGCCCCTCGGCCCACGCCTCCGGCCGGCCCGCCTCGAGCTCTACGTCGATCTCGTGCTCGCCGGTCCACGTCCCGAACCCGGTCTCGCCCGGGTGCAGCCGCCACCGCGCCGCGCCCACCGCCGCCTCGACCGACTCGCCGCCGTGCAGGACCCGCGCGATCAGCTGCGCCACGATCTGCGGCTGCGAATCGCCGCCCATCGACCCGGCCACCAGCCGCAGCGACCCGTCCGGCCGCGTCACCAGCGCCGGCACCAGCGTGTGCGGCGGCCGCTTCCCCGGCCCGAACTCCGCCGGGTGCCCCGCCTCCAGGTTGAATCCGGTCCCCCGGTTCTGCAGCCCGATCCCCGTGCGCGGCTCGAACAGCCACGTTCCGAACCCCGCCGCGTTCGACTGGATGTACGACACGCCCATGCCGTTCCCGTCAAGCACCGCCATATAGGTCGTCCCGCCCGCCGACTGCCGCACCGGCACCTCGGCCTTCCGGTCCGCGCTGATCCGCGCCGCCCGCTCCCCCACGGCCGCAAGCAGATCCGTGACGTCAGCACCTTCGAACAACCGCGCCGGCCGGTCGTACCCGGCCTGCCGCGAAGCCTCCACCAGGTAATGCGCCCACAGCGGGTCCGCCGCGTCCGCCGGGAGCTCCAGCCGGTCCGCGATCGCCAGCGCGAGCAGCAGCAGGTACCCTTGCGAGTTCGGCGCCGCCGCCCACACCCGGTGCCCGAACACGTCAACGCTCAACGGCGTCTCCCAATCCACTTGGGACGCAGCGAGATCCGCCGCAGTGAACAGCCCCTTGCCCAGCTCGATCAGCCCTTGCCCGAAGTCGCCCAGGTAGAACCCGTCCCGGCCGTCCTCGGCGGCCGCGCGCAGCGCCCCGGCGGTCCGTTCGCGCCGCACCGTCGCCCCCGCCTCCAGCCCCACCAAATCCTCCGCGCCGTCGACGCCCGCGAGCGTCTGCCCGGCCTTCGCGAGCATCGCCGTCGCGGGCCACCCGCCCGACGCGAGCGCGATCGCGGGCGCCAGCAACTCGGCCATCGGCCGCGTCCCGTACCGCTCATGCAGTGCGAACCAGCCGTCGACGCACCCGGGCACGGTCGTCGACCGCACATCGTTCCGGAACGGCATCGCCGCGTGCCCCTCGGCCCGCAGCCCCGCCGGGTCCGCGCCGGAACCGGCCCGGCCCGACGCGTTCAGGGATGCCGGCACCGGCTCGCCCGGCACGTGGACCAGTGCGAACAGGTCGCCGCCGAGCCCGCACAGGTGCGGGGCGACGACGGTCAGGGCCGCACCCGCCGCGATCGCGGCGTCCACGGCGTTCCCGCCGCCCGCGAGCACCTCGCGCCCGATACCGCTCACGAGCGGATCGACCGAACACACCACACCCTGATCGACCACGACGGCCTCCTTCTGCGCAACCGGCGGGCCAAGCGAAGGCCCGCCCGGGGGGATCGACGCGCACCGAACCGCAGGTCCGCGCGCACGCCCCGAAGCCTACCTTGCCGGTCGGCAAGTAGAAGGCGCCCGATCAGACGTCCGGGTCGGCCCCGAACACCCGCCGACCGGAAATCCGCGCCGCCCGCCAGTACCACTCCGCGTACCCGCCGATGATCAACGCAAGCATCCCCAAATGCTGCAACGCGTTCAACTCGCCCCACAACACCAAGCCCATCGCGCCGAGCACCAGCAGCGTCCTCGCCAGCGTCCCCGCGAAATGCCCGCGCCTCCCCCTGCCGACCAGGTCGCGGCGGCACACCGCCGGCAGCGCCCGCAGCGACAAACCCCAGCACACGCAGTAGACCAGCGCCAAAACGCCCGCAACCATCCCGGACACCGGCCACGGCGTCGGGAAGATCCAGTCGAACACGTTGAGCACCAACGCACCCCGCAGCACCCACTCGTACCAGCGCCACGACCACCGCCGCAGTACGACCTCGTACAGCTGCCCCTCGCCGTCCTCCGCGGCCCCGCCTTCGACTCCGTCCTCGGCACCCCCCGCCTCGGCGGCTCTAGCGGTCTCCCAAGCGACCCGCACCCCCGCGCTCAACCGGCCCCGGGTCTGCAGGATCTCCGCGAGGTCGTCCCGCACCGCGGCATCGTCCGGGTCGAGCTCGAGCGCCCGCGCGTAATGCGCATGGGCGCGCTTGTGCCGCAAGTGATGGTCGTAGATCCGCCCCGCGGTGTGCTGCACCCACGCGTCGTCCGGCGCCCGCTCGATCGCCTGCTCCACCAGCTCCCGCGTCTTCGCGAACTCCTGATCGACATAGTGGAACCAGGCCAGCTGCATGTAGTACCGGCCATTGTCCGGGGTCAGTTCGACCGCCCGCCACAACGACTGGGACGCCTCGTCCGCGCGGCCCAGCTCGAACAGGATGTTCGCCCGCAGCCAATGCGCGTCCGCGTTGTCGGGCTCCTCCTCGACCGCCCGCACCGCCCACTCGAGCGCGTCCTCCCGGCGTTCGCTCAAATGCAGGCACCAAGCCAGCAGCAGTTGGGAAACCGACGCCGGACCGTACTTCCCGATGCCCTGCTCCAGGACCTCGGCGGCCTCACCGTACTGATCGCTGTCGATCAGTTGGCGCGCCCGCCCCTCCACGGCCCCGGAGATGAACCCCGGCCAGGTCTTGTTCACCGCCTGCAGGACCCGCCCGCGCGCACGCTGCGACGGAAACTCGGCGGGTTCGACGGCATCACTCATACCGACTCCAGATCGCTCGGGGCACTTCCACAGGACTCGAACCGCGTGCCGGTGCTCACGACAGGTGCTTTTGTCTCCCGACGCCCTTAGCATAGAGGTGGACCGCGTCCACCTGTACGGCCAAGTCTTGTACCGTGGAGTGACTGCGGTGGGGACGAGAGGAAAGATCGGAACTGGTCATGGAAGAGCCGACACAGCCAGCTGACTCAGCCGGGCCGATCTCGTCGACGGTGCACCGCTGGCGGCGCCTCGCGGTCCGGCACGACCTCGAGTGGAGCGAACTCCTGCTGATCGCGTTGAACCTGTACGGGTTGCGCGGCAACAACACCGAGGGCATGCGCCTCCGGCTGAACTCCGAAGACGAAGAGTTCATGCTGGTCCTGCCCGCCGACCGCGCCACATCGCCGTTCAGTCTCCGCGCCCACGTCGACCCCTCGTCGCCGCAGCACGGCCTGAGCGAGCTCTGCGTCGACGGCACCCCGGTCGCCGAAATCATCGAAGCCGAACCCGGCGAAGAGGTCCGCGGCTACCTGCGCGCCGACGGCACCGCCGCGACCCTGCTCCTGCAGACCGACGCGGCATCACCCGAACTGGTGAAGTGCTACCGCGACCTGTTGCAGGCCTTGGCCTCCGACCTCGCCGACGACGGCGAGCCGCACCTCTTCGACGAGGTCACGCTCTCCGCCGGCGGCGTCCACGACGAAGCCCTCGTGGTCGAGCACCTCGTCGCGGTCCGCGAAGCGATGACCGCCGAAGGCCTCCCCGAGACCACGACGCTCGGCGTCCTCACCCCGGCCCTCCACAGCCAGACCGCCTTCGCGGAACTGGCGGCGAAGGTCGGGCCGGTCCTGCTCTTCCTCACCACCGAGACCTTCGAGGACGACAGCCCCGCCGCCGAAGCCGAACCGAGTGTCCCCGAGGACGCGGCAGCAGCCGACCCCCTGGTCCCGGCCACGAGCCACCAGTCGGAACGGCTCTCCGAGATCCTCGCCGCGGCCCGCGAAGCCGGCCACCGGACCTCCTTCACGTACACCGTCGGCAGCGAACCGCTCGACGAGATGCGCGCCTGGCTCCTGCCGCTCGCCGAGCAGACCACCATGTGGCCCTCGCTCACCATCCTCCCGGCCGAAACGCCCGTGGACGACTCGCAGCACGTGGCCGCGCCCGACGAACGCCTCGACTTCTTCCTCGAAGCCCGGCGCCTCCTCGAGCAGATCTTCGCCCCGACCCAGCTCCGCCCGCAACCGTGGCGCTGCTACCGAGGCCTCTGGTACCGCCAGCACGCCGGCGAACTCCTCGAAGGCCCATACGTCTAGAGCGAACAAGAAAGGGCCGCAACCCAGTGGGTTGCGGCCCATTCTAGCTGCGGCAAAACAATTCCGCGCATACGAAAAGGCCCCCACCGTCAGGTGGGGGCCTTTCCTATAAGTAAATGTTTGGCGGTGTCCTGCTCTCCCACACCCTCTCGAGTGCAGTACCATCGGCGCTGGAAGCCGTAACGAC
>NZ_JBFAMQ010000039.1:3498-5375 GCF_040674615.1 Glycomyces sp. NPDC049804 | reverse complement strand
GCGTGTTGTTTGAGAACTCAACAGGGTGTTTGGATGGTCAGCGTGCGGGCTGACTGGGACGATCGGACAAGGTTTCGGTGGTTTCTGGTTGGTACTGTTTTTGACTGTCTTTTCCTTGGGACACTTGCTTGGTGTCCCGTTGAAAATCGGTCAGGACATGCTTCGACACATACCAAAAGTCGCTGGTTTCGTGAGAGATCAGTGCGCAACAGGTTTTTGTTGGAGAGTTTGATCCTGGCTCAGGACGAACGCTGGCGGCGTGCTTCACACATGCAAGTCGAACGGAAAGGCCCGCTTGCGGGTACTCGAGTGGCGAACGGGTGAGTAACACGTGGGTAACCTGCCCCCATCTCTGGGATAACCGTTGGAAACGGCGGCTAATACCGGATACGACCACCTTCCGCATGGTTGGTGGTGGAAAGTTTTTGCGGTTGGGGAGGGGCCCGCGGCCTATCAGCTTGTTGGTGCGGTAGTGGCGCACCAAGGCTTTGACGGGTAGCCGGCCTGAGAGGGCGGTCGGTCACATTGGGACTGAGATACGGCCCAGACTCCTACGGGAGGCAGCAGTGGGGAATTTTGCACAATGGGCGAAAGCCTGATGCAGCGACGCCGCGTGAGGGATGACGGCTTTCGGGTTGTAAACCTCTTTTATCCACCACGAAGGCCAGGTATTCGCCTGGTTGACGGTAGTGGTTGAATAAGCGCCGGCTAACTACGTGCCAGCAGCCGCGGTAAGACGTAGGGCGCGAGCGTTGTCCGGATTTATTGGGCGTAAAGGGCTCGTAGGCGGTTGATTGCGTCCGCCGTGAAAGGCCTCGGCTTAACCGGGGTTTTGCGGTGGATACGGGTCGACTTGAGGCAATTAGGGGAGATCGGAATTCTACGTGTAGCGGTGAAATGCGCAGATATGTGGAGGAACACCGGTGGCGAAGGCGGATCTCTGGGATTGTTCTGACGCTGAGGAGCGAAAGCGTGGGGAGCGAACAGGATTAGATACCCTGGTAGTCCATGCTGTAAACGGTGGGCGCTAGGTGTGGGGTCACGTTGGTTGATTCTGTGCCGTAGCTAACGCATTAAGCGCCCCGCCTGGGGAGTACGGCCGCAAGGCTAAAACTCAAAGGAATTGACGGGGGCCCGCACAAGCGGCGGAGCATGCGGATTAATTCGATGCAACGCGAAGAACCTTACCTAGGTTTGACATCACCCGGAAACCCCTAGAGATAGGGGCCTCTTCGGACTGGGTGACAGGTGGTGCATGGCTGTCGTCAGCTCGTGTCGTGAGATGTTGGGTTAAGTCCCGCAACGAGCGCAACCCTTATCCCGTGTTGCCAGCATTCAGTTGGGGACTCACGGGAGACTGCCGGGGTTAACTCGGAGGAAGGTGGGGATGAGGTCAAGTCATCATGCCCCTTATGTCTAGGGCTTCACGCATGCTACATTGGCCGGTACAGCGGGTTGCGATACCGTGAGGTGGAGCGAATCCCTGTAAAGCCGGTCTTGGTTCGGATTCGAGTCTGCAACTCGACTCGATGAAGGTGGAGTCGCTAGTAATCGCAGATCAGCAACGCTGCGGTGAATGCGTTCCCGGGCCTTGTACACACCGCCCGTCACGTCATGAAAGTTGGCAACACCCGAAGCCTGCGGCCTAACCGGTTTACCGGAGGGAGTGGTCGAAGGTGGGGCTGGCGATTAGGACGAAGTCGTAACAAGGTAGCCGTACCGGAAGGTGCGGCTGGATCACCTCCTTTCTAAGGAGTCCCGACCCCCCTGCGGGGGGTGTCAACCATCCGAGCCCGTCGAAGCAATCACGTTTCGATGGTTACCGCTCGGGTGTGTATGGACTAAATGTTTTAAATGGTGTGTCGACTGCACGTTGG
>NZ_JBFAMQ010000039.1:0-3399 GCF_040674615.1 Glycomyces sp. NPDC049804 | reverse complement strand
TGGGTCTCGCACCCTGTTGGGGTTCTGAGACAACACGTCTCTGAGCCTGGTTGCATCGCGGATGCGCGTTGTGCTTGATCCGGTCCTGTTGGACGGTGAGCGGCGTGTCGGGTGTGGTCAATGTGTTGTTTGAGATTTGTATAGTGTGCGTGAGTGTCTTTGTTTCTATCTGATTTGACCGTGTGTTGGTTAAGTTGTGTAGGGCGCATGGTGGATGCCTTGGTGCCGGATGACCGATGAAGGACGTGTGAGGCTGCGATATGCCTGGGGGAGTTGCCAACTGGACTGTGATCCCAGGGTTTCCGAATGGGGTAACCCAGCCGTCTTGATGGGCGGTTGCCGCTGGCTGAATGTATAGGCTGGTTGGTGGTGTGGCGGGGAAGTGAAACATCTCAGTACCTGCTGTGGAGAAAACAAGAGTGATTCCGTGAGTAGCGGCGAGCGAAAGCGGAGGAGGCTAAACCTGGTTCGTGTGATAGCCGGCAGGCGTTGCGGGTCAGGGGTTGTGGGACATCGTCGTTAGATTCTGCCGAGTCTAGGTTCACGCAGCATTGTCTAGTCGAACGGTGTGGGAAAGCCGACCGTAGAGGGTGAGAGTCCCGTAGGTGAAGGGCAGTGTTGGTGTTCGGATGGTGCACCCGAGTAGCGCGGGTTTCGTGGAGGCTCGTGTGAATCTGGCAGGACCGTCTGCTAAGCCTAAAGAGGTCCGGTGACCGATAGTGGATAGTACCGTGAGGGAATGGTGAAAAGTACCCCGGGAGGGGAGTGAAAGAGTGCCTGAAACCATGTGCCTGTAAACCGTCAGAGCCCGGCGGCGAGCTTGCTTGTCGTAGGCGGGTGATGGCGTGCCTTTTGAAGAATGAGCCTGCGAGTTATGGTATGCCGCGAGGTTAAGCCGTGTGGTGGAGCCGGAGCGAAAGCGAGTCTGAATAGGGCGTTGAGTGGTGTGTTGTAGACCCGAAGCGGGGTGATCTACCCATGTCCAGGGTGAAGCGGCTGTAAGAGGTCGTGGAGGCCCGAACCCACCTAGGTTGCAAACTGGGGGGATGAGGTGTGGGTAGGGGTGAAAGGCCAATCAAACTCCGTGATAGCTGGTTCTCCCCGAAATGCATTTAGGTGCAGCGTCGCATGTTGCTCCGTGGTGGTAGGGCGCTGGTTGGGTGATGGGCCGTGTCGGTTACTGAGCTCAGCTAAACTTCGAATGCCATGGTGTTGAGTGCGGCAGTGAGTCGGCGGGTGAGAAGATCCGTCGTCGAGAGGGAAACAGCCCAGATTACCGGCTAAGGCCCCTAAGGGTGCACTGAGTGGAAAAGGATGTGGGGTCGCGTTGACAGCCAGGAGGTTGGCTTAGAAGCAGCCATCCTTGAAAGAGTGCGTAATAGCTCACTGGTCGAGTGGTTCTGCGCCGATAATGTAGCGGGGCTGAAGTGCACCGCCGAAGCCGTAGCAATGCCATCGAGATGCGTCTCGGTGGGTTGGGTAGGGGAGCGTCGTACATGGGGTGAAGCCCGGGAGTAATCCATCGGGTGGACTTTGTACGAGTGAGAATGCAGGCATGAGTAGCGAAACACAGGTGAGAATCCTGTGCGCCGATTGACTAAGGGTTCCAGGGGACGGTTGTTCCGCCCTGGGTTAGTCTGGGCCTAAGGCGAGGCCGAGAGGCGTAGTCGATGGATAACCGGTTGATATTCCGGTACCCGAGTGCCGCGTATGAGTGATAGCGGTTGTGCTAACCGGCTGTGAGCCGGCAGGCGCTGACCTTCGGGTTGGTACTTGTTGGTGAGTGGTTGGGGTCCTTTCCGTGTGTAGCGTAGTGATGGAGTGACGCAGTGGGGTAGCTATACCGTCTGGTGGATTAGGCGGGGTAAGGTGGTAGCCCGGGACTCTAGGCAAATCCGGAGTTCCTGCTTTCAATAGCGAGGGTGAGCGCTGAAGCATAGGCCTTAAGGCTGAATTTGGTGATCCCGTGCTGTCGAGAAAAGCTTCTAGCGAGTGGTAGTCGGCCAGTACCCTAAACCGACACTGGTGGTCAGGTAGAGTATACTGAGGCGTTCGAGTGATGTGTGGTTAAGGAACTCGGCAAATTGCCTCCGTAACTTCGGGAGAAGGAGGGCCCTTGTCTGTGGTGCGTGCGCACGGAAGCGGATGGGGGTTGCAGAGGCCAGGGGGAAGCGACTGTTTACTAAAAACACAGGTCCATGCGAAGCCGTGAGGTGATGTATATGGACTGACGCCTGCCCGGTGCTGGAACGTTAAGAGGATCCATCAAGGCGTAAGCCTGCAGTGGTGAATTGAAGCGCCAGTAAACGGCGGTGGTAACTATAACCATCCTAAGGTAGCGAAATTCCTTGTCGGGTAAGTTCCGACCTGCACGAATGGCGTAACGACTTCCCCGCTGTCTCAACCACATGCTCGGCGAAATTGCAGTACGAGTAAAGATGCTCGTTTCGCGCGGCAGGACGGAAAGACCCCGGGACCTTTACTATAGCTTGGTATTGATGCATTGCTTGGTTTGTGTAGGATAGGCGGGAGCCTGGGAAGCTGCGACGCTAGTCGTGGTGGAGGTGTTGGTGAAATACCGCTCTGATCTGGTGGTGTGTCTCACCCGCGGCCCTGATCGGGTCGGGGGACAGTGCCTGGTGGGTAGTTTAACTGGGGCGGTTGCCTCCTAAATGGTAACGGAGGCGCCCAATGGTACCCTCGGGCCGGTTGGAAACCGGTCGGTGAGTGTAAGCGTAGAAGGGTGCTTGACTGTGAGACCGACGGGTCGAGCAGGTGCGAAAGCAGGGGCTAGTGATCCGGCACCGACGTACGGATGTGGTGTCGCTCAACGGATAAAAGGTACCCCGGGGATAACAGGCTGATCTTCCCCAAGAGTCCATATCGACGGGATGGTTTGGCACCTCGATGTCGGCTCGTCGCATCCTGGGGCTGGAGTTGGTCCCAAGGGTTGGGCTGTTCGCCCATTAAAGCGGCACGCGAGCTGGGTTTAGAACGTCGTGAGACAGTTCGGTCCCTATCCGCCGCGCGCGTAAGAGATTTGATGAAGGGCTGTCCCTAGTACGAGAGGACCGGGATGGACGAACCGCTGGTGTGCCAGTTGTCCCGCCAGGGGCATGGCTGGTTGGCTACGTTCGGGAGCGATAACCGCTGAAAGCATCTAAGCGGGAAGCGTGCTTCGAGATGAGATCTCTGTCAGACTTTGTTCTGGTGAGGCGCCCTGTAGATGACGGGGTTGATAGGCTCGACATGGAAGCGTTGTAAGGCGTGGAGTGGACGGGTACTAACCGCCGAGAACTTAACACAACACACTGGTTGTGATGGAAACGAAAAGCTCACGCACACTATGCGATTCTGAGGCAACACGGTTGGCTCGATCGCCGGCCGCACGCGAGCGTG
>NZ_JBFAMQ010000038.1:0-6999 GCF_040674615.1 Glycomyces sp. NPDC049804 | reverse complement strand
TCCACCTGCTGCCGGCGGTGGTGCGAGAGGTCGGCAAGGACACCGAGGTGCATGTGGACACGGGCATCATGTCGGGCGCGGACATCGTCGCGTGCGTCGCGCTGGGCGCGCGGTTCACGATGATCGGCCGGGCGTACCTGTACGGGCTCATGGCGGGCGGCCGCGACGGCGTCGACCGGACGATCGCGATCCTGAGGGAGGAGGTCGAGCGGACCATGAAGCTGCTCGGCGTCGCCTCCCTCGAGGAGCTGGAGCCGGGCCACGTGACCCAGCTGCAGCGCCTCACCCCCCGCTAGCACGGGAGGTCGGTCGTCGCGGGCATGAGAGGGCGGGCTCCATTGCGCTCGATGGTTCAGGCAGCGGAGTGGTAACCCGCCTCCTCAAGCGGGTTTCGGGTGATACCCGATTCCAAATCCCATATCCTCTCCCACATATGCAGGTTGACCTGTGGATACAGAAGCCGACCGGTTCGATTGAGCCGGTCGGCTTCTTGCTGTGCCCGCCCGCAGCCGACCGGCTGCCGTCCGTCGCTAGGGATGCATGAGGGTTGCAGCGTGCATAGGATGATCGGCGGGCGTTGACCGTGCTCACGATGGTGTCGCCACCTTGCCGAAGCCGAGGGCCGAGTCGGCGCCGAGGTCCCCGATCATCGACGCCATCGACGCCATCGACGCCCTGCCCTCGCTGAAGAGCCGCCGGCATCGACGGCCCCATCGCCTCCGCGCGCGCCAAAGTCGTCGAGACCCGCGACGCCCTCCAGGCCCTCGCCACGGGCGGACGCCAAGTCGCCGACGGCAACGACACCCTCGCCGGCCAGATGTCCGCCCTCCGGCATCACCGAGGCCGCCGACGGGGCGAACGCACTCGCCACCGGCGCCGCCGCAACCTCAGCACCCGACGCGAGGCGGGTTTTAAGGATGGTGCGTCACCACTAGTATTTCTGGACAATCCAGGTGTCCGTTGCCCAACCGTGAGTTCTCGCCCAAGGAGGTCCGGTGTCTCCGGAAACCCCACCCGAATCGGCACCCCAATCGGACGATGCGAAGGAGGAGCTATCGCCGGACCAGCAGTACGACGCCGCAGTGGCGAAATCGCGTCGCGCCGGACTGCTCGCTCTCGCCAACCTCACCGGCTTCGGCCTGGGCTACCTGCCGATCGGCAGGTGGAAGACGTTCCTTGCGATCGCCGGCATCAGTTCTGGGCTTCTCGCCTGGTACCTGTTCGTCGGAGGCTTCTGGGTTCCGTTGGTCCTGTGGATCCTCGTCGCGCTCGTCTCCGCCGTCGGTATCCTCTCGCTCGCGGGGGTGCGCAGCTACACCAAGCGCACCTCCGTGCGCGCCTGGGAGCCGCTTGCCCTCCTTCTCTCCCCGCTACTGGTCGCCATTGCGGCCTCACCATTGGCGGCTGGCCCGAACCGCGAGGTTGACGACCGCATCGCCGTGGCGATCGAGAACGGCGACTGCGAAGGCGCAGCGTCGGCTGTCGAGGACCGGTCATGGTGGCTCTCGCTGCTGCGCCCCTCGACGATCGGATTCGACGGCGACATCGCAACCTCCTGCGAACAGCTCGAACTCGCGCAGGACGGCGACGCCGATCCCGCAGAGCGCCTGGCGGCCATCGAATCCCACCTCGACGGCCCGATCGCCTGGGAGGGCGCGCAAGCGCTGCGGACCGAACTGACCGCCCGCACCGAGGGCCGGACGGTCGCCGACGGTTCGGACCGGCAGGCCATTGCCGATGCCCTCGCCCAAGCTGCGGAGCGGTTCGCCGACCTCGAAGCCGACCTCGACACGATCGGGCCGGTCTTCGCCGAGGCCCTGCTGGCCGCCGCTGAACCGTGCAGCACCATCCGCGTTGCAAGCGAACTGGCGTCGACGGCATCAGCGCCGCTGCGCGACGCCTACACGGCCCTGGACGCGAGTGCGCCTGAGCGGCTGCTCGCATGCACGGAAGGCTACCTCGCGAGAGACGCTCATGTGGGCGCGGCGACCGAGCTTGACGAATGGATTGCGGCCAACCTCGAAAGCGCGCACGCCGACTATGCCCAGGACCTCCTCGGGTATGTGGACCTGCGCACGGTCCTCCCCGACTGGCCGGACCCCCGAGGCGCGGTCAACGACTACTGCTCCTCGCCCAAGGCCAACCCGCTCCTCGACACAGGCACCGCCGACGGAGCGGTGGTCTTGGCGCACAGCGAACTGAGCGATCCGGTCGACGCCGCCCACTTGGCCCAGACCGCCGCGACGGCCGAAGCGGTCCTGTGCGCAGACGTCGAGTGGGAATCGGGTCCCACCTGCTCCTACATCGGTATCGGTGGCGAAGCCCGGATTGAGACCCTGCAGCCGGTGCTGCGATGGGACCTCTGGGATCTGGCTTCGGGTCAGCGCATCGACGGTGGCACCCGCGACCTGGGAAGCGGCTGCGCGTCGTCGGTCTCGTACGAGGTGTGGAACGGGATCGACATCCCCCCGACCGAAGCTGAAGGCGCGATCGACCAGGAGGCCGTGCGGTCGGTGCTCGACAGCGCGCTCGCCGACCACCTGTAGGCCCGCGACCCGGCGCGCACGCAGGCACAGCGAGAGGCGGGGCCGCGCCGCTGTCGGACTTCCGACATGCGCGGTCGCGCCGAAATCTTCGTTCGGCTCGTACCGACGCCGGGGATCTATACCGTCGATGGAGCCTCGCCGACCGAGATCCGATGCCGAGGCCTCACCGACGAAAGGCAGGTTCCGATGCACACCTGGGTACGCAGCATCATCGTCGCAGTCGTGATGGCGGTGGGGGCCGTCCTCGCACTCACCGCCCCGGCCGAAGCGGCGCAAGAGGACCCACTGGTGGCCTCGGCACGGCAGCTCGTCCAGGACGGCACCCTGGTCCTGCACTCCAACGCCGCGGGCGACCTCCGATGGGACCAGGCCACGACGCACACCATGGACGGTCTCACCTATGTCCACGCGCCAGCCGCGAAATTCGAAGGGGACATCTCGAGCCTCACCGTGTTCTTCACCGAAGACGAGTCCCACGCGCACTATGTGGAGATCTTCATCGCGAGCGCCGACACCGCGCCGACCGACATGGGCGTCTGGCAGGACGGCACCGCCGTTGATCCCGCCCCTGACGCCGTGCTGTACTCGTCGTCCTGGTGGGACCGGTTCAAAGCCTGCCTGAGCGAATACGCCGGGCTGAGCGGGACCGCGATGGCGACGATCGCGGCGGCGTGCATGTTCTTCTGCGCGGGGACTGCCGGCATCGGCTGCATCGTATGCGCCTCGGCGACAGGCAGCGTCGGTTCGGGGACGATGGGGCATTGCGCGGCCGTGGCCGACGCCGGTTGAGCCGGGTTCGACGAGGCCTTGCGAACCGAGCCCTTGCCGCAACGGCGGGGGCTCCGCCGCTGTGTCGCGGGCTCGAGGGCTCGTCAGCGCACTGGTTCGTCCCAGTACCGGTTGGTCCACATGCGGCGCAAGCCGCCTCGCAAGTCGGCTTTCGGCGCTTGCGGCCGAACGGGTGCAGCTGCGGGCCCGAATTCGACGATGCGGCAGCTCCAACCGTGCAGCACGGGCTCGCGCGGATCGGGAACGGCAGTGACGGCGACGAGCAGTTCGACACGCACCACCTGACCAGGGCCGATCTCGATGTCGGTGCGTCCCGTTTCAGGAGGGCCCGCGGCGGTCGAGACCGGCAGGGGCGACGCGGGCGTCAGTGCCTGGACGAGGTGCCGGCCCGGCGGGACCTCGAGCCACATCCTGGTCCAGGACGCACCTACCGGCGTGCCGTCCAGGATGACCTCGGGCGGCGGGACGGGGCTCCGGTGCCGGATCGGCACGAGTTCGCCCAGCCGGTCGAGGGCCTTGCGCTGGCGGTGGTCGATCCGCTTCTGGCCGGGATCCAGTTGCCGTGCCAGATCTTCGGAGGACAAGTCCTCCTTGACGAAGCGGGCCTCGATGAGCAGCCCCGCCCCACCGTGGCCGAGAGCGGGCGGTTCGCCGTCCGGGTCGAGCACGACCGGAGCCAGCGCGCCATCAGGAGCGAACGGCCGCGTCGGCAGGGGCGCCTCGGGCCGCAGGCGGTTGTAACGCAGGAAGGTCCACGCCACCCGCAAGCCCCAGCAGGCCAGTGCCGCGGCAGGGATGCCGAAGAGGAAGGCGAACCCGACCGCTTGCCCGACCGGGCCGTGCTCGGTGAGCACGCCGAGGTTGATGCCGGCGACGAGCACGAGCGGGCACAGGAGCATCGCCAGGATCGCCACGATGACGCTGCGGCGGTGGCGCGACAGTGCGGGAAGGTACTGGAAGTAGTTGAGTCGCCCGCGAGGGCCGAGCGTGTGACCGGTGTTCCCGGCCAGGACGCCACGCAGGTCGCCGGTCGCATACGCGCGGTGGGCCTCGCCGAGGACGCCGACGTAGTCGAGCCTGGTGGTCTTCCCGGCGGCGATGTCGACCGCTCGCCACGTCCGCGAATGGAGGCTCTGGACCTCGACGAGGTGGCGGCCCTCCGCCAGCGGCAGGTCGATCGCACCCCACCCGGCCGCCGCGGGCCTCCCGTCCACGACGACGACCGGGACCAGGCTCGCTTTCAGGTCGTCCAGGCTCGCGACCGGGTCGCCCGCGGCCCGGCGGGCCTGCATCGCCTCCATGCGCGGACCGAGCGGCTTCATGCCGAGGCCCGCGCTGTAGCCGACTCGCAGGCGCAGCGTGCCGCCGCCGCTCGCGCCCGGAACCGCCCCGAGCGGGGCGATCCTCCAGGCGCGCCACGGCGGTTTGAAGCACGGGCTGCGCCCCGCGATCAGGTCCACTGCACCTCAGTGGGGTTGGTGAGCTCTTCGGGCAGGTACTGCTGGACGGCATTGGAGACGCCGTCGGCGGCGCCCAGGCCCGCGCCGCCGCCGTCGAAGCCGCCGTTCCAACTGTCGGGGTCGAAGACGTTGCCGCCCTGGTAGGTCGGGAAGATGTTGGTGACCGACTGGACGCCGTTCTGCCACAAGGACGTGGTCGCGTGCCGCCCGCCCGGGGTCATGGTGAACTTGCGGGCGTAGAACGTCGCGAAGCCCTCCAGCATGTTGACGATGCTCGCCCCGGCGGCCTCCAGCGGATTGGCCGGATTGCCGTTGGCCTTCTGGAACACCCAGGTGAAGAGCGTGAACGCCCCCATGAGCGCCGCGCACGTATGCGAGGCGACCGAGATCATGCCCTCGGTCGCCTTCGCCCAGCCGACCATGGTCGCGGCAGCGGCCGTCGCGCTGGCGCGAATGCCCGCCGCGGCCGGCGCGCCGATCCCCGTGGCGAGCGCGGCGAGGTAGGCGATGAGGAAGGCGTCCATCACGATCGTGCAAGTCAGCAGGAACGCCCAGTAGGCGGTGAGGATGGTCGCCATGACGATGAGCTCGGAGGCGACCATGACGGCGTTGATGGCCAGTTCCTGCAGCTGCTGCTTGAAATCCTCGGTCTTCTGCTTGAACGCCTCGGCGTCGTCGCCGCACCAGTTGCCCTCGTTGACGGTGTCGACCTCGGCCTGCAGGGCCTCGACGGCGTCCCAGTTGCGCTCGGCGAGCGTGATCCAGGCGCCGGCGGCCTTGAACATGTCACCCGGGTTGCACTGGTTCATATAAATGCTGGTGGCCAAGGACTGCACCGAGAGCCCGAAGGCGATCGCGGGCGGCATGATCGCCACGGCGCAGCTCTTGATGACGCCGTTGTAGTAAGGGGACATCGAGTTGCCCAGCTCGAAGAGGGATTCTCCTGCGGTCATGGGGTGCTCCTCAGTTTCCGGTGCCGCCGAAGGCGGTTGCGCATGCCTCGTCGGCGTCTTCCATGTCCTTCACGCACCCCTCGACCGCGTCATGGAGTTCACGGAAGCACTGCCCCGCGCCTTCCATGCACTCGGTGACCGTGGCGACGGCGGTGGTGTACGCGATCGCCATCGTCCGGGTCACCGCCGTGTACAGGGCGCGGTCGATGGCCTCCAGGTTGCCCAGGGGCTCATTGGTCGACTCCAGGATCGGGACGACCTTGCTGTTGATGTTCTCGTTGAGTTGGGTGACGAACGCGGCGTCGAAAACTCTGCTCATGAACGCTCACTGATCCTTCGCTTCAAGTCGTCGCCGATCTGCCGGGTGCGCTCGATGAACGCCGAACCGTCCTGCGCGAACGACTCGGTCGCCGCCGCCCCCGACTCCACGGTCTCCTTCAGCTCCTGGGGGAACGTCGCCCTCGCCTGCTCATCAGAGCGGGCCCGCACGGCGGCCCTGGCGGCAGCGATGGTCTCGGTGAGCGCTTGACCGAGCCCTTCAACGCCGCGCTGGCGGGCGGTGGGGCTCATCCGCACCTCGGCGATCGTCCGGTCGGTGGAGGCGACGACCACGATGTCGCCCTCGGGAGTGGCGGCTTCGGCGGCGACCGGCTCGGTGTCGGACTCGGCGAGCGACGCCTTGGTCTCGCTCATCGTGAAGACCACGCCGCCCAGGTGTTCGACCAGGGCCCGGTCGTGCTCGGGTGCTGCGGTCGGGTGGCCTGAGGGCTCGGTGATGCCGAGGTGGCGGCGGGCCAGCGCGGCGAACGCGTCGTAGCCGCCGCTCGCCAGTGCGGCTTGGAGGCCGCCGATGGCTGCGAGATCGGCGTCCAGTGATGCTGCGACGTCCTCACCGGGGCGGGGTAGGCGCTCTGCGGCTTCGACGACGCAGCGCGCGATCTCTGCGGGGGGCCGCCGGAACCCGGTGACGGACACCTCGACGGTGATGACGTCGTCGCGCAGTCGAAGCATGACGCATTCGTCGGCGTCGGTGAATAGGTGCTCAGGGTTGTCCACGTGACCTGCTTTCCGGGGGGCGGGGTACCGCTCAGTCCACGGTACTCAGGGTTTACCAGTCGGCGGAGCGTGGTCCGTGATCGTCGGCCTCTTCGCGGCCGGTGCGGTGAGGGCGACGAGGGCGGCGCCGATGAGGGCGGCCAGGAGTGATCCGGCGAGGACGCCGATCTTGGCCTCGGCGGTGAGCGCCTCGGT
>NZ_JBFAMQ010000037.1:0-7669 GCF_040674615.1 Glycomyces sp. NPDC049804 | reverse complement strand
GGGTGCGAGACCGAGCGCAGCCCGGCGTCGACGAGGACCCGGCCCAGGTCGTCGGTCGCGATCCCGGATTCGGCCGCGAGGCGGGAGTAGGCCACGCCGGTCGTCCACAGTGCCACGTCGGCCGCGAGTCGCTGCCCGCCTGCGAGTTCGATCGCACCGGGGAGCACGCGGTCGACCGCGGCGCCGGTGCGGACCTCGACGCCGAGCCGGTCGAGGGCGCGCCGCAGGTGCGCCTTCGCCTTGGGGCCCATCATCGAGCCGGGCTCGCCCCGGCTGAGCAGGATCACCCGCATCCGGGGGTAGGCCTCGGCGGCTTCGGCGGCCGCTTCGATGCCGGTGAGGCCCGCGCCGCATACGGCGAGTACACCGTCGGCGCTGCCGCGCAGGGCGTCCGCGAACTTCGGGTCGTCGATGGCGTACGCGTTCGGCACGGCCGGGGTCGCGCTGCCGATGGCGTAGACGAGCCGGTCGTAGCCGAGCTCGCGTCCGCCGTCGAGGAGGACGCTGCGCCGGTCGGTGTCGATCCGGTCGGCGCGGCCCCTGACGAAGCGCACACCGGCAGGGGCGAGAAGGTCGGGGATGCGGTGGACGCCGAGGTCCTGGCCGACGGCGGCCTGGTGCTGCCGCAGGCGCTCGTTGAAGATCTCGGTGGGGTTGACGAGGACGACTTCGGCGGCCTTGCGGCGGGCGATGCCGTGGGCGGCCATCATGCCGGTGTAGCCGGCGCCGAGGACGACGACGCGATTCGAGCTGGAGTCCATAGTGATCATTCCTAGGGGTGGCGGAGTGCCGCGATGCCTTCGCGGTACGTGGGATACGCGGGGGCCCAGCCGAGTTCGGCCTTGGCTTTGGCGTTGGAGATGCGGTAGGTGCCGGTGAGGATGCCGTGCATGAGCGGCATGGGCCGCAGCACCCAGGCGGGCACGGACTTCGGCCGCGGCGCGCCGAGGTGCGCTGCCATGGCGTCGAAGTAGTCGCGCCACGAGACGGGCTCGTCGTCGGCGATGTTGTAGGCCTCGCCGCCGCGGCCGCGCTCGAGAGCGGCGACGGTGGCGGCCGCGGCGTCCTCCACATGGACGAAGGACATGATGCCGCCCTTGGGGACCGGGAGCTTGCCGCGGATGACGAGCGCCATGTTGGGGTCGCCCTCGGCGCCGTAGAAGAGCGCGTACCGGAGGGAGATCCCGTCGACGCCTTCAGTGTTGAAGACCTGGTGCTCGTTGCGCTCCATCGCGACGATGTGCGGGTCGAAGCCCCCGTAGCCGCCTTCCCCGAAGACGTCCTCCTCCGTGCGGGCGCGCCGACCGAGGTCGCCGTATCCGTATCCGAAGATCATCGACTGGGTGAGGAAGCGCTTGGCGCCCATGACCTTCGCGGCGGCGAGGAGGTTCGCGGTGCCCTCGGTGCGGAGCCGGTTCGTCGCCGCCATGTGCTTGTGCCGCATGGGGGACTTCTTCAGGGCGGTGAGTTCGTGGACGACCGCGTCGACCTCGGTGCCGCTCGCGGCGGCCAGTAGACCGCCGCGGTCGAGGGCGTCGCCGACCAGCTCAGCGGTGCCTTCGGGCGCGCCGCCGGGGCGGCGGGTCAGGGCCGTCACCTCGTGCCCGGCGGCGAGGAGCGCGCGGGTGAGCGGGCCGCCGATCGCACCGGAGGCCCCGGCGAGAAGGACTCTCATGCCCGCCTCCCCCGCGCCCGCAGCACGATCGCGGCGACCGCCAAGAGGACGGTGAAGCCCAGCAGCGGCACGTCCGAGCCGTGTCCGCCGATGTGGCGGTCCATGAAGTGCGACAAGGTGTGCAGGCCGCTGCCGACGGCGAAGCCGACCAGGGCCGCGCCCACGCCGTCGCGCCACAGCAGCGCGGCGACGAGCCCGGCGCCGATGCCGATCTGGAAGGCGCCGGCGTCGTGTGTCAGGTGCTCGTTGTAAGGCGCGTAGTTGACGTACTCGATGAAGCTGACGGGCGCGAAGAACGCCCAGACGCCGAACACCAGCATGCTGGCCGCGCACAGCAGGGTGAGGACGGCGACCGCGACCGAAGGGGGCCGGGCCGCGTCTCGTTGGGTTCCCATGGTGAATCCTCATTGGACCTAGTAGTGGGGCTTTCGCCTTCACTGTGGGTCCCGAGACGCCGGCGCGGCAACGGCGAAGCGCTCAACACACCGTTCAGACCGGATGAACAGCCTGGTCGCAGGCCATCGGTGTTCAACGCCTGTCAACGATTGTTTCGCAACGCCGCTATGCGGTCCGGCCTCAGGCGGCGGCCGGGGGCCAGTCGAGGAGCACCGGACCGGCGGCCTCGGCAAGGCGGGCGAAGTCGCGGATGAGGTCGGTCTCCCGGGCGGCCGACCAGATCAGCACCGACTCGACGACCGGGGCGTGCTCGAGCGGCACGTAGGCGATGCCCGGGTGCTGGTTGAACTTCGCGAACTGCGAGATGATCGGGCCGATGCCGCGTCCGGCCACCACCAGCACGATGCCCGCCTGCAGGCTCTCGACGAGGTGCGTGCGCTCGATCGCCCGCCCCGAAGGGGTCCGGCGCGGCACGAAGTAGTCGATCCAGTAGCTGTCGTCGTCTTGCGAGGAGACGACGACCGGGTTGTCCGCGAGGTCCTCGTAGGTGCCGTATCCGCGCTGCGCGATCGGGTGGCCTTCGGGCACCGCCATGAGCAGGCGCTCGCGCAGGACCACCGGTCCGACGACGACGCCGTTCTCGACGACCGGCAGCGGCACGGCGAGCACGTCCGCCCGGTCCTCCCGGAGCGGCCGCAGATGGTCGCCGATCTGGGCCTCCAGGACCAGGCGCATCGTGGTGCGGGGCCGGAGCGCCTCGAATTCGCGGGCGAGCGCGTCCAGGTGCTGCCCGTTCGCCGTGCCGAGGAAGCCGAGCCGCAGTTCGCCGCTCATCCCCTTGGCGGCCTGGGCGGTCCGCCGGATGCTCTCTTCGACCGCCTGGTGGGCGGGGCCGAGGTCCTTCTGGAACCGCCGGCCCAGGTCGGTGAGCGCGACGCCGCGCGTGTTCCGCTCGAACAGGGGCGCGCCGATGCGGCGCTCCACTTTCTGAATGAGCTGGGTGACGCGCGCAGGGGAGAGGTGCAGCCGCTTGGCGGTGCGTCCGAAGTGGAGCTCTTCGCAGAGGACGAGGAACGTCTCGATCTCCTGACGCTCCATCGGCGCTCCCCCGGTGTTCAATGTCAGCGAACAATCGCTGAGCCCTGCTGAACACTGAGTATGAATGATCTTCGGCCGCGCGTCGAATCGAGTGCCCGCGTCAGTGGGCCTCCGCTTCGGTGAGCGCGGCGAGCTGCGCGGTGACGGTGCTCCAGCCTTCGGCGAAGCCGAGCTTCTCGTGCAGGTCGCGGGTCTCGGGGTCGCCGTGGCGGACGCGGACGCGGTAGTCCGTGCCGTCCGGGTGGTCGGCCAGCATGATCTCGGCGGTCATCGCGACCGGCTCGGGCCGCGCCGGCCGCCAGTCGCTGTCGAGCCCGTTGGTGAAGACGATCCGCACCCGGTCCTCGACCACGAGGAAGCAGCCGTCGAGGTGCGGCACGAACTCGGCGCCGTCCTCGCTCATGCGGGTGACGAGCGCGCCGCCGGGCCGCGCCTCGAGGCGGTCGACACGGCAAGCGAGCGGGGCCGGGATCCACCACCGCGCGAAGCGGTCGGGGTCGGTCCAGGCGCGCCAGACGAGGTCGCGAGGGGCGCGGATGACGCGCTCCAGGCCCAGGTCCAGGCGCGGGTCGAGATTCGGGTTCATTGCTCCTCCTCGGTGACCAGGCGTTCGAGCCGGTCGGTGCGGTCCTCCCAGATCCGGCGCTGCTCGGCGAGCCAGCCGTCGACGAGCGCCAGGCGCTCGCGGCGCAGCACGCAGGTGCGCACCCTGCCGGACTTGGTGGTGCGGATGAGGCCGTTCGCCTCGAGGGTCCGCACGTGCTTCATGAACGAGGGCAGGGTGATCGGGAACGCGCGGGCGAGGTCGCCGACGCTCTGGGGGCCGCGGCCGAGGCGGCGCACGACCTCGCGGCGGGTGGGGTCGGCGAGGGCGACGAAGAGTCCGTCCAGCTCCTCCGAATACTGTGCCATAAGGCTAAGTATTACTCCGGGAGAACAGCGGCGCAAGGGCTCGGTGTCCCCCGTTCTGCTCAGGGCGAAACGTCCTGTTCCCGGGGCCGCTTTCGGACTTACGATGAGGCATGGCCGAGACTGCAGCACCGCATCGTGCAGAGGACGAGAAGGCGCCGGACGAGACCGACCCGAAGCGCCCCGGATCCGGGGACGGCGAACCGCTGTGGCGCGACGCGCTCGGCGAATGCCTCCGGGACCTGCGCCACGACCGCGGCGAGAAGCTCACGGACACCGCCGGGCGGGCCGGGATCTCGCCGCAGTACCTCTCCGAGATCGAGCGCGGCATGAAGGACCCGTCGAGCGAGATGATCGCCGCCGTCGCAGGCGCGCTCGAACTCACGCTCACGGATCTGACGGTGGCGGTCGCCGAGCGGCTGCGGTCGGTCCAGTTCACGGCGTCCGTGGCCGCCTACGCGCACCGCTCGGCGTACGCGCTCGCCGCCTAGCTGTATTGCCCTGTGAGGTTGTGGACGCGGGTGGCGGGACTTTGGCCTTTCAGCGCGGTGTGTCCGCGGTGGTGGTTATACCAGTGCAGGAATGCCGGGAGGGCTTCGCGTCGCTCGCGTTCTGATCGATAGGGGCGGGCGCAGTCTGCCAGTCGGGGTCAAGGGGGCGTTAGAGTGGGCCATCGAGGGCCTTTCCGGGTCGGCGTGTCTTGTAGCGATGCACACCGAACCAGAAGGCCCTCGCCCCGTCTCAGCCCGTCTCAGCCATTGCGGTGTTCACAACCTCCCAGGACAGAACAGCTAGCGCTCCACCATCACGTGGTCGATGAGGCCGTAGTCCTTCGCCGCCTCGGCGGTGAAGACCCGGTCCCGGTCGGTGTCGGCGCGCAGCGCCTCGACGGTCTGGCCGGTGTGGCGCGAGAGGATCGACTCGATGTCGGCGCGCACGCGCACGATCTCGTCGGCCGCGAGGATGAGGTCCGGGATCGTGCCGCGCCCCTGCGCGGCGGGCTGGTGGAGCACGACCCGCGCGTGCGGCAGCGCGGCCCGCATGCCCTGCTCGCCGGCCGCGAGCAGGACCGCGCCCACGGCCACGGCCTGGCCGACGCAGGTGGTCGCCACCTTCGCCTTGATGTACCGCATGGTGTCGTAGACGCCGAGCATCGCGCTCGGGTCGCCGCCCTCGCAGTTGATGAAGAGGTTGATGGTGCGCTCGGAGTTCTCCGCGTCGAGGTGCAGCAGCTGGGCGACGAGCGCGTTGGCGACCCCGGCGTCGATGCCGGTGCCGAGGTAGATGATCCGCTCGGAGAGCAGGTACGAGTAGACGTCCATGATCCGCTCGCCGCGCTCGTTCTTGGTGATGACGTTGGGGATCGAGTAGGTGCTCATGCGGAGGCTCCTTCGCGGGTGAGGGCGAGGCCGATGCTGCGGCGCGCCTGCGGGGCGATCTCGTCGAACGCGGTGACGATCCCGTCGATGAACCCGTAGTCGAGCGCTTCGGCGGCGGTGTACCAGCGGTCGTGGAGGGAGTCCTCGAAGACCCGCTCGAGCGGCTGGCCGGTGTCCTCGGCGATGAGGCCGAGCACGGTGTCGCGGGTGTGGCGCAGGTCGTTGGCCTGCAGTTCGATGTCGACGGCGGCACCGGCGATCCCGGCCGAGCCCTGGTGCATCAGGACGCGGGCGTGCGGCAGCGCGCGGCGCTTGCCCTTGGTGCCGGCGGAGAGCAGGAACTGGCCCGCGCTGCACGCCAGCCCGACCGCCAGTGTGGACACATCACAGGGGACGAGGCGCATGATGTCGCGGATCGCGAGCATCGAGGGCACCGAGCCGCCCGGGGAGTGGATCCACAATGCGATGTCGGCGCTGTCGTTCTCGCCTGCGAGGGAGAGCATCTGCGTGGCGAGCAGGGTCCCGTTGTCGTCGTCCAGCGGGCCGTCGAGGACGAGCACGCGCTGCTGGAACAGCTCGCGCCTGGCCCGGTCGTCGAACAGCGGCGGCTTCCCGTTTTCACTCATGACTCCACGATGCGGCCCGGCGGACCGGCGCGGCAAGCGGTTCAGCCGGGAGCGGATCCGCTCAGAGCAGCGCGGCGGAAATCCCCTCGCCGAACCGACCGGCTGCCTAGGCTCCACGCATGACCAGATGGAAACCACAACAGCGCGCGTGCGCCGCCGCGGCGGCCGCGTTCGCCCTGCTCGGGACGGCCGCGTGCGGCGACGACGACGGCGGTTCGGACGGCGGCCCGTACGGGACCGACCCCACCTCGGAGTCGGCTTCGCCGTCGCCTTCGGAGACGGCGACCGCTGCGGCCGCGGCGTCGCTCTCGACGGCCACGGACGACGACCACGGCGAGTTCCTCGTGGACAACGACGGCTTCACGCTGTACCTGTTCACGCCGGACGCCGAAGGCACGCCGACCTGCTACGACGCGTGCGCGACCGCATGGCCGCCGCTGCTCACCGACACCCCGGACGTGGCGTCGGGCGGCACGGTGGACGCCTCGCTCATCGGCACCGTCGAGCGCACGGACGGCACCACGCAGGTCACGTACAACGGCTGGCCGCTGTACTACTACGCGGACGACGACGAGCCGGGCGAAACGGACGGCCAAGGGCTGCAGAGCATCTGGTACCTGATGGCGCCCGGCGGGGACGCCAACAAGGCCGGCGACTAGACGATTGATCCCAAGAGGTCAGTGGTCGTAGGCGGTCAGAGAGCGTAGGACCGGTGCTCCGGTCGGGTCGTTGTGCCAGTTGGCGGCGGTCAGGGCGAGGATCAGTTGCATGATGCGGGCGCATACCCCTCGGGGTGTGCGTCCGCTGTGGCGTCTAGCGGCGCTCCGCGCGGCCCCGGCCCACGCACATGACGCGCCGGTCGCCGTGTTTCTCGAATCGATCCAGGCGTCTTCAACGAACCCGACCTAGGGCGGCGTGTCTAGTGACTCTGCCGGGGCGACGATCGTTCTTGATTGGGCTACAACCGATCAGCGACGGAACGGTGTGAGCGGTTTCCCGACGTGCATCGCCGGATCCGGGCTGGTCCTGGGTCGCGCAGCGCCCGGGCCGGTCAATCCGGGAACCGCCGGTGTCCGCTGGCGCGGTGTCGGTGAGGTCGGGCGGCTGGGACGGCGGCATAGAGCCAAGGGCGGCGAGCATCGAACCAGGGGCGTCGGTAGTCACCACCGCAGCCGCCACCGAATCGCGGACGCGCATCGCGCTCCGAGCACACGCGCACAGCACCACCGAGCCGGTCGTCCTCATAGCCTGGTCACCTCCCTTCCTCGCATCCTTTCATCGCATTCCTTCCTCGCATCGCGCTCCAGCATTCGCCGGTGCCTTGCACCACCGGGTGTTCGCTATCGCTCGCCCGGCCTCTGGCGCCCCGTTGGCGTTCAATCCTCGTGGCGGGCATCGCTCTCGTGGCCCGCTGCGGGCTCCTCTCCATGTCTCGCCCACCCCGAAAGCGGGTGGGTGTGCTACCTGGAAAATGGCGTTGCTGGTGTGCTGGCGGTTGCCGCCCTCGCTTGGGCGGTCCTTGCCGCTGCGTTCACCAACACGGCCTGGTGATGTCCGGACTCCCGCTATGGTCGGCGTTGCATCCA
>NZ_JBFAMQ010000036.1:0-8648 GCF_040674615.1 Glycomyces sp. NPDC049804 | reverse complement strand
CCTGGGCCTCATCGGCGAGCTGCACGAGGTGCGCGTCTTCGGCTTCCTCGAGCACGTCGGCCTCATCAGCGGGCACGATCGCGGCGATGCGCCCGCCCGCGCGGGTGGTGAAGGTGCAAGCTCCCGAGTAGGCCACTTCGTTGCGCTCGTCTTCCGCCTGCGCGCGGAGTTCGGTCACCGACCCTTCGCCAACTGCGTCTACGCCGAAAGTCTGCCCTGAGCGGCGCTGGGAAGGCTACGCCGAGACGTGTCGCGAATCGTCCGGGCGGCGCCAGCGGTAGCGGCGTTCCGGGCGGCCCCGGCCCGCGTATTTGAGGGCGACTTCGGCGCGGCCGGTCTCGGCGAGCTGCTCGAGGTAGCGGCGGGCGCTCACCCGCGAGACGCCGATCCGCTCGGCGCATTCGGCCGCTGAGAGCGAGCTCTCGGCCTCGCGCAGGGCGGCCTCCACGAGCTTCGCGGTCTCGGAGCTGAACCCCTTGGGCATCAACGCGATCGGGCCGGTCGTGGGCCGGTCGAAGGCGCGGTCCACGTCCGCCTGGTCGCGCACCGCGGCCGCGGCGAGGCCGGCCCGGCGGTTCGCGTACTGCTCGAGGCGCTCGGCGAAGTCGTCGAAGCTGAAGGGCTTGAGCAGGTAGGAGACGACGCCGAGCCGCACGGCCGCGCGCACCGCCTCGGCCTCGCGGGCCGCCGAGATCACCATGACGTCGCACTCGTGGCCTTCGGCCCTCATGCGCGGCAGGAGGTCGAGCCCGAACACGTCCGGCAGGTACAGGTCGAGCAGCACCAGGTCGGGCTTGAACTCGGCGAGCGCGGCCAGGGTCTCCTCGCCGCTGCGGGCGGCGGCGACGACGCGGAAGCCGGGGGTGCGTTCGACGAAGCCGCGGTGGATGTTGACCAGCCGGAAGTCGTCGTCGACGACCAGCACATCGATCATGTCGGTTCCTTCACCGGGCGAGAGGGTTCGTGCAGGAGCGGCAGGACCGCGGTGAAGCGGGCGCCGCGCTCGGTGTGCTCGAGGGCCACCGAGCCGCCGTGATGCTCGCACACGAGCCTGGTCAGCGCAAGCCCGATGCCACGCTCGCCAGCTGCGGCTTTGGTCGTGTACCCGTGCTCGAAGACCTCGCTGGCGGTCTCGGGCGGGACGCCGGGGCCCGAATCGTGGACCGTGATCCGAACGGCCCCTGCCTCTTCGCGGATCAGGACGGCCACCCACGCGTCGGTGTCGGAGCGGCGCGGCAGGGGCGCGTCGCGCACGACCCCCGCCGCGGCCTCGACGGCGTTGTCGACGAGGTTGCCGAGGACGGTGCCGACGTCGGCGGAGTCCTCGGCCGCGAGGGGCGCGAGGGCGCTCTCGGCGACCATGTCGAGCCGCACCCGCCGCTCGGAGGCCTGCGCGGACTTGGCCATGAGCAGGGCGGCGATGGCCTTGTCGCGGATCGGCTCGGCGATGTGCAGGTCGAGGGACTGCCGGTGCCGGTTGAGCGCGTCGATGTACCGCACGACCTCGTCCTGCTCGCCGATCTGGATGAGGCCGGAGATGGTGTGGAGCTTGTTGTCGAACTCGTGCGCCTGGGCGCGCAGGGCCTCGGCGGTGGACCGGAACGACCCGAGGTCGCGTTCGAGCTGGGCGAGTTCGGTGCGGTCGCGGAGGGTGGCGACGGAGCCGAGCGGGCGGCCGTCCTTCGCGACGGGCATGCGGTTGACGACGAGGACCCGGTTGCCTTGGAGGACGACCTGGTCGGCGCCTTCGGCCGCGCCGGTGAGGACGTCGCGCAAGCGGGCCGAGAGGTCGAGTTCGGCCACGGTGCGGCCCACAGCCTCGTCGGGCAGGTCGAGCAGGCGGCGGGCCACATCGTTCACGAGCGTCACCCGGTGCTGCTCGTCGAGGGCGACCACCCCTTCGGCGATCCCGTAGAGCATCGCCTCGCGGTGCTCGGCGAGCCCGGCGATCTCGCGCGGCTCCATGCCGAACGTCTGCCGCTTGATGCGCCGCGCCAGCAGCCAGGACCCGGCGACGCCGAGCGCCGACGCGATCCCGAGGTACAGCAGCAGGTCGGGGCTGTCCCCGGCGAGCATCGCGGCCGGGGAGGGCACCTCCTGGCCGACGACGGCCACGCCGAGCTGCACGATCCTGTCGTCCCCTTCGCCGTCGGCCTCGCCGTCGACGGGACCGAGCACCGGCGCCTGCCCCGCCAGTTCGGTGCGCCCGCCCAGCTCGATCTCGCCGCGCCAGCCACGCCCCTCCAGGACCCCCGGGGCCAACGGCAGCTCAGTACCGATGAGCAGCGGATTCGTGGACGCCACGACCTCGCCCTCGGCGTCCGCGATCGTCACCGACGACACCTGCCAGCGCTCCAGGCTCGACTGGATCTCGGGCGCGAGCGTCTGCGACGGCGCCGGCGCCGTCGCGAGCAGCTGGCCGCGCACCAGGTCGGAGGAGGCGAGGCTCTCGGCGAGCTGCGTGACCCTGCGGCCCTGCTCGGCGCTGAACACCGCCTGCGACTGCGCGAGCGAGACGCCCGCGACGGCGGCGAGCACGACTAGGACCACCGTCAGCTGGAAGACGAGGAGCTGACCGGCGAGGGTCGAGCGGCGGGCTGGGCGGATTCGGGACCTGAACACAATGAACTCAATGATCGTTACTGACACAAGGCTGACGCCGGGGCCACGTCAGGGTGACCATCGTCTCTCACGTATCCCTCGAAATGAAAGAGCAACGACGATGAAATTTTCTCGGAGGGCCCTCCTCAGCGCTGCGGCGGCCGTTCCGGTGGTCTCGGCGGCCACTGCCTGCGGTGTCACCGCCGAGGAAGGCGGCACCGAAGGCGGTCCCCTCACCGGTCTGAGGATCATGGTCCCCAACAGCCCCGGCGGCGGCTACGACACGACCGCCCGCTCCATCGCCCGCATCATGGAGGACGAAGGCATCGCCAAGGCCATCGAGGTGTTCAACCTCGAAGGCGCCGGTGGCACCGTCGGCCTCCAGCGCACCGTGAGCGAATCGGGCAACGGCGACCTCGCCATGCAGATGGGACTGGGCGTCGTGGGCGCCTCCTACACCCAGAACTCCGAGGCCAAGCTGACCGGCACCACGCCGCTCGCGAAGCTCGTCGAGGAGTCCGGCGCCATCGTCGTGCCCGCCGCCTCCCCGTTCCAGACCATGGACGACCTGGTCGCGGCCTGGTCGGCGGACCTCAAGAACGTCACCGTCGGCGGCGGCTCCTCCCCCGGCGGCCCCGACCACCTGCTCCCGATGCAGCTGGCGATGGCCGTCGGCATCGACCCGACCCAGGTCAACTACGTCTCCTACGACGGCGGCGGCGAGCTCCTGCCCGCGCTGCTGGGCGAGAAGATCGCGTTCGGCGCGAGCGGCGTGGGCGAGTTCATCGACCAGATCGACGCCGGGCAGCTGCGCGTCCTCGCCGTCTCCGGCGCCGAGCGCGTCGACGTCGTGCCCGACGCCCCCACCTTCGTCGAATCCGGCATCGACCTGGAGTTCACCAACTGGCGCGGCTGGGTCGCGCCCCCGGAGATCGACGACGCCGCGCGCGGCAAGTGGATCGACGCGCTCACCGCCATGCACGACTCGCAGGCGTGGAAGGACGAGCTCGCGAAGCAGGGCTGGACCGACGCGTTCATCACCGGCGACGACTTCGCGGCGTTCCTCACCGAGCAGGACCAGGCCGTGGCGGCGACGCTCCAGGAGTTGGGCCTGGCATGACCGTCCCCGAGAACGACGCGGTCGAAGCCGCGGCGGCGACCGGCGCGGTAGCGACCGACGCCTCCGAACCGGCAGCGGTGCCTCAGCGTGTGAGCGGCCCGCGCAAGCCCGACCTCGCCCAACTGTGGGTCTGCGGGTTCCTGGCGGTGCTCGGCGTCCTCGTGATCGTCGACGCCGCCCGCCTCGGCGGCTTCACCGCCTCCAACGACCCCATCGGCCCCAAGCCGGTCCCGATCATCCTGGGCGTCCTCCTGTTCGTCGTCGCCGCGTTCTACGCGCTCGACGTCGTCAGGGGCGGTCGGGGCGAGGCCGAGAACGGCGAGGACGACGGGAACTTCGACTGGAGGACCCTCGGCCTGCTCTGCGCCGTGTTCATCGCGAACGCCCTGCTCATCGACTGGCTCGGCTGGGTCATCTCCGGGTCGATCCTGTTCTGGGGCAGCGCGATCGTGCTCGGCTCCCGCCGCTATCTGATCGCGCTCGCGGCCGCCGTCGCGCTCTCGCTGGCGACGTTCTACGGGTTCGCGATCGGCCTCGGCGTCGGCCTCCCGGCCGGTGTCCTCCAGGGAATCCTCTAGGAAGGCCCGGCCATGGACAACCTCAACTCCCTGATGGACGGGTTCGCCGCGATCCTCACTCCCGGGAACCTGCTCATCGCCCTCATCGGCGTCACCATCGGCACGGCGGTCGGCGTGCTGCCCGGGCTCGGGACGGCGATGGCCGTCGCCCTGCTGCTGCCGATCACGTACGGGATGGAGCCGACGCAGGCGTTCATCATGTTCGGCGGCATCTTCTACGGCGGCATGTACGGCGGCTCGACGACGTCGATCCTGCTGAACACGCCCGGGCAGTCGTCATCGGTCGTGACGGTCCTCGAAGGCTTCAAGATGGCCAAGAACGGCCGGGGCGGGCAGGCGCTGGCGACGGCGGCGATCGGCTCGTTCATCGCCGGGACCATCGCGACGCTGGCGCTGGTGTTCGTCACGCCCATCACCGTGCAGTTCGCGATCACGCTGGGCGCTCCGGACTACTTCGCGATCATGGTGCTGGCGCTCATGGCGACGGCCTCGGTGCTCGGTTCCTCGCGCATCCGCGGGTTCGCCTCGCTCCTCGTCGGCCTCGTCATCGGCACGATCGGGATCGACGCGGTGACCGGGCAGCAGCGGTTGACGTACGGGGTGCCGGAGCTGGCCAGCGGCGTCGACATCATCATCGTCGCGGTCGGCGTCTTCGCCGTCGGCGAGGCGCTGTGGACGGCCGCCCGGCTGAAGGCCGCCACCGGGGACGTCATCCCGGTCGGCAAGGTGTGGATGGGCAAGTCGGACTGGCGGCGCTCATGGGGCCCGTGGCTGCGCGGCTCGGCGCTCGGCTTCCCGTTCGGCGCGGTGCCGGCGGGCGGGGCGGAGCTGCCGACGTTCCTGTCGTACATCCTCGAGCGGCGCTTCTCGAAGCACAAGCACGAGTTCGGCAAGGGCGCGATCGAGGGCGTCGCGGGGCCGGAGGCGGCCAACAACGCGTCGGCGGCGGGCACGATGGTGCCGATGCTGGCGCTGGGCCTGCCGGTGAACGCGACGGCCGCGGTGATGCTGGCGGCCTTCCAGAACTACGGGATCCAGCCGGGCCCGCTCCTGTTCGAGAAGGAGTCGGCGCTGGTGTGGACGCTCATCGCGAGCCTGTTCGTGGGCAACGCGATGCTGCTGGTGCTGAACCTGCCGCTGATCCCGGTGTGGGTGAAGCTGCTGCGCATCCCGAAGCCGTACCTGTACGCGGGCATCCTGTTCTTCGCGTCGATGGGCGCGTACGCGGTGAACGCGCAGCCGTTCGACCTGTTCCTGCTGCTGACGCTCGGCCTCATCGGCTTGGCCATGCGCCGTTTCGGGCTGCCGGTGCTGCCGCTGATCGTGGGGCTCATCCTCGGCCCGATGGCCGAGCGGCAGGCGCGGATGTCGCTGCAGCTCTCGGGCGGGGACCTGTCCGGTCTCATCGGCGGGCCGGTGTCGTGGACGGTCTACGGAGTCATCGCCGTGATCGCCCTGTGGCCCTTGGTGTCGTGGCTGCGCCGTCGCGGTCGCGCCGCGAAGGACCGCGAACTGGTCGCGGCCTGACCGGATAGAGGGGGAGGCGCGGGTCCGGTGTTGCACCGGACCCGCGCCTTTTTCGGGTTTCCTATTTGAGCATGGACTTCTGCAGCATCTCGGCCGGGCCGGTCGAGAAGCGCCGCAGCCAGAGGTTCGCGCCGACGAGGAGGACCGCGCTGATCGCGAGCCACAGGACCGGGACGAACCAGGCGTCGCCGCCGAACTTCGCGGCGAGGCCCAGGCCCCAGCCGTAGCAGGCGATGGACGCGAGCAGGTTCTGGAGGATGTAGCCGCTCAAGGCGGTGCGGCCGAGGGACTCCAGGGAGGCCATGACCGGGCCGCGGCGGACGCGTTCGACGAGGAACCCGACCAGGCCGATGTAGCCGAGCATGACCACCGGCGCGATGACGTACCGCTCCAGGTAGAACGCCTCGGGGAAGTACAGTGCGGCGGCGTTGAGCGGCAGGCCGAGCCCCAGGCCCCAGCCCATGAGGCGGGCCCGGATGCGTCGCCCGTGCTCGTCCGTCTTGAAGGCGCCGGAGCGGAACAGCTTGACGCCCAGGAGGAACAGGAAGACCAGGAGCGGGAAGGTGATGATCGGCTCGACGCGGAACGCGAGGGCGTTGTCGAGGCGGAACTGCACCTGCTCCCACCAGGTGCCGGACGCGTAGACCGCCTGGACCTCCGGGTTCGGCTCGGGGTCGAGGCCGCCCACGGTCGTGGCGGCGGTGACGAGGCCGACGACCGCCAGGTGCAGGCTCGCGGCCGTCCACATGGCGGCCTGCTGCGCCCGCTCGGAGCGCTTGAGGAGCCAGGCGACGGTGATCGCGGTGACGGCGTACCCCATGAGCACATCCCACGCGAACAGCAGCACGAAGTGGATCGTGCCTTCGGCGAAGAGGAACAGCGCCCGCCAGTGGTAGCGGCCGGGCCAGCGCCGCCCGCGCTTCTCCGCGGACCGGTACTGGATGGCCAGGCCCACGCCGAAGAGGACGGTGAGCATCGACAGGAACTTGCCGTTGGCGAGCAGCTGGAAGACGGCCCCGAAGGCGCTGTCCCCGGCGAGGGCGAAGCCGAGCAGGGGGCCGGCCTCGCCGTGGGAGCCGGTGAAGAGCCACACGTTGGTGGCGAGTGTGCCGAGGATCGCGACGCCGCGCAGGACGTCGAGGAGCGGCTGGCGCTTCGACGCGGGTGCTTGTTCGGCGACCGGCGCCGCCGCGGTAGAGGTCTGCATGTATTCAGGTTCGCGCGCCGGGGCGGCGAAAGAATCCTTCCGCAGCATGGACTTTCGAGCCCGGGCGGGGCGACCGGAGGTGCAGGTCCGGCCGCCCCGAAAGTCGGATGGTCACGCGCCGGCTGCGACTTTGGTGGCAGACGGGGCGGAAGAGTGTCGCCGGAGCCCGGTCCACGAAATCAGGGTCTGATCGATCGGCGATGGCACAGCGAGTGATGCGCTTCCGGCTCTCACGCCGGCGACCGCCCCGCTTCAGTCGCGCTCAACCCTGTCCGCGACGGCGCAGCGAAGGAATCGCCATGGGGAGGGCCGCCGGGGTGGGGCGTCGCTTCGGCCGAACTCAAAGCCGTCAGCGACGGAGGCGGCAGGCTGTTGCTTTGGTGTGGGCTGACGAGTTCGGGGCGCCGATCCGGCGGAGCTCAACCCTGTCCGCGACGGCGCAGCGAAGGAATCGCCATGGGGAGGGCCGCCGGGGTGGGCGTCGCTTCGGCCGAACTCAAAGCCGTCAGCGGCGGAGGCGGCAGGCTGTTGCTTTGGTGTGGGCTGACGAGTTCGGGGCGCCGATCCGGCGGAGCTCAACCCTGTCAGCGACGGCCGGCGAGGGGACCGCCTTGGGGAGGGCCGCCGGGCTGAGGTGCCGGTTCGGTCGCGGCCCAAGCGTTCAGCGAGGGCGGAGCGGGTTTTCGGTCCGCCGTGCCGGGGTCGGCGGGGCGCTGGGCCGGTGTGCCCGTCTTGTGCGGCAGCGAGACGCGAACGAGGGCGCGGGGCGGCGGGACCGGGACTGGGGCGGGTCCGACGGGTCGGTCTAGCGTCGGCAGCACTGGCGGCAGTGGCTATGGCTGTGACGTGCGCGTGGAAGCCGGTGAGGTGCCGAGTCTCCCAGGGCAAGGCCATGCTCAACGTGTCCTGCTCCGGTGTCTCATCCCTCCCTCGATGTCCGTCGCCGAGCCGCCCTCGGGCGGACCGCGTTCCCCCTACCGGCCTGGTACCGGCTTCGCCTTGTGTACCAAGGCCGGGCCTTGATCCTTTGGTGTTGACACCAAAGGGGCAAGCCCCGCCAGCACTGCCGAGCGCATTGCCCTCTGTCCGCCGCTTGCCTTGTCCGGCTGGCAGCGGCCACTCGGCGACCTTGCGGCCCGCGCCCTGGCGACCCCCGGATGGCGGACAGCCCGTAAGTCGGCCTGCCGCCTGGCGGCGGTGACCGCTGGGCCTCGTGCCGCCCCTCTCGGGGTGCTCCGCCCGCCGCTGTCCTGACCGGCGGTGCCTCCCGCATCCCGCGCTCCTGTCGCGAGGCGCTGTGGGCGCTCACCACGCCAGATGCGATCGCCGGGTCCCATGCGCGTGCCCGGTCTCCCGGCACTGCATGCGAGCCCTTGCAGTGTGTCCCCCTCCCAGGCGATTCGCCTTGCTGCGGCGATCCGTCCCGAGAGCGCACTGCGGCACCTCGGCGCATCGTGCTTCCCCTGCGCACCATGATGACGCCGGTGTACGAGGTCCTGTTCGCCGTGCGCGTGCGGCGATGCGAGCCCGGGTCCTCGATTGCCCGGCCGAGCAGTGCCCTACGCGCGCTGGCGGTCTCACTGGTCTTGCCGTGGTGTGCCTCGTTCAAAGCACT
>NZ_JBFAMQ010000035.1:0-12053 GCF_040674615.1 Glycomyces sp. NPDC049804 | reverse complement strand
TCGTCGTCTGCACCATCATCCCGATCGTGATCATGTACCCCTTCATCCAAAAACACTTCACCAAAGCCGTCATCACCGGCGCCGTGAAGGGATAAGCCCGCGGACTGTGAGGGTTCCGCAAGGGGAAGGGCGTCCGGATCTGTGCCGGGCCCGGACGCCCATTACCTCGAGCCGGACTTCACCCCAGGGCCGTGCGGAGCCGCTCGTACTCCTCGCCCGTGACGGGCAGGACGGTGCCATGGCACGGGTTCCTCGGAAGACGGAAGTCGGGTGAGGGTGTCCACTGGCCGCCGGTGAGATCGTCGGTCTCAAAAGGCACATAGCGGCGGCCGCCCGAGAACTCGTCGATCCAGAGGTACCACTTGTCCTCGGTGTTGGACTGGTACACCAACGGCCCCTCCCCCTCCACGATGGTCCCCAAGCCGATGCCTTCGGCCAACGGCGCCCAGTCGGGAGCGGTCAACGACGTCGCGGTCTCGCAGTAGATCGATCGGCCGTTCGGCGCAGCGCCGTCGCGAGCCCGTATGTCCTTGAGGAAGCGGTAGTAGACGCCGTCGTGGTCGATCACCGTGGTGTCGAGCGTCTGCCAACCCCGGTCGAGCCACACACGCGGCTCCGAGAACTCGCGGAAGTCCCGGGTGGTGGCGCACAGGATCCGGTTGTAGCTCACACCCTGGTGCTCGGTGTCGTCGTAAAGCGTGGACGACCAGTGGACGAGGTACGCCTCCTGTTCGGGATCCCAGACGGATTCGGGCGCCCATGCGTTGCCGGCCTCAGGGGGCGCGACTTCCACCAGCCGCCCCTCTCCCCAGTCGACCAGATCGCCCGACTCCCAGACCATGATCGAGCGGCTCCCCCAGCGCACGTGCCGGTCCCAGTCGGCGTCCTTGTTGACGCACAGGTCGGTGGCGACCATGAAGAACCGGTCCCCTTCCGGCGAGCGGACGATGTGGGGGTCACGGACGCCGCACTCGCCCAATACCGAGGTCAGCACCGGCCTGCCGCCGTTGAGGTCGTTGAAATGCAGCGGGTCGTTCCCCTCGCTCAGCGCGAAGTGGATCTGCTCGCCGTCGGCGGTCTCGCGTTTGAAGTGCGCGTAGAGGTAGCCCGAGAATTCGGAAGTGGTGGACACGGATCTCCTTGATGCCGGATCGCAGCCGCTGTCGGCCGCACCGCCGCCTACTTTACCGATAAATCGACCGTACGCAAGTCCGCGCCGAAGGAAGATCTCCCCTCGCGGTCCTCGGTTGGCGATGACGGCGGACCCGCCGGCACATGCTCGATTCAGGCGCGCGGCGCCCCACGGCCGACTACATCTGACGCAGTGACAGGATCTCCCACGGCCGCATGCTGATCTCGAAACGCAGCCGCCCTTCGGCATCGGCTTTGAGCGTCTCCTGCGGGACCTCCCGGGCGACCGCGCGCAGCGCCCCCAGCTCCTCGCGGGTGGGCGGCTCAGGTTCACCGATGGAGCGCCAGGCGGCCAGCGCGTCGCCACGGAAGGGCCCGACGGTCTCCACCGTCAGCAGGCACTCGGGATCGAGGCCGTGCAGGTCGATCTCGAGCACCCGGGGCCCGCCGATGGCGAGCATCTCGTCGGCGGCCTCCCGTCCCGGCTCGGACACCCCGACCGAGGTCGTCATCTCATCGGGATAGTGGTAGGCGAGGCAGGAGACCTTGCCGCTGGCCGAGTCGCGGGTGACCACGGCACCGTCGACGCGGGCGAGCAGCTCGTCGCCGAGGGTGTGCAGCAGGCGGTACGCGTGGAAGCTCGGCTTGACGATCCCTTGGTGGTTGATCATGCCGAAGCCGCCGTGGAAGACGGTGGCGCCGGCGCCCGGCTCCTCGAACACGTCGGTGAAGGTCCAGTAGGACAGGGAGTCGACGAGACCGATGGTCTCCAGGTTCGACTTCACGATGAAGGTCGCGGCCTGCGGGAAGTCATGCGTGTGGTCGCGTGGAAGCGGCGAGGAGTTCCATTCGGTCAGGTGGATCTCGGCCTTCGGGAAGGGGCCGGCGTCGACGATGCGCCGCAGCTCCGTGAGATCGTCCAATGTGGCGCTCGCATGGCGGCTGAAGGTCAAGCCCTGACCGTCGCCGTCGAGGGCCCAGGCCAAGGGGTACGGATGGCAGGAGATGAAATCGACCGGGAGACCTTCCTCGGCGCAGTGGTCGAGGAAGTGCTCGATCCACACCGGTCGCCATTCGAGGGAGTCGGCGTCTTCCACGTGCTCGAGGACGGCGAGAGCGGTGGCGTCCTCCTTCTCGCCGTCGTGGCGCGCGTCGGGCACGAAGTTCGAGGTGGCGGGCCCGCCGACGCGGAGTCCCGGGTCGAGTGCCTTCAGCGCCTTCGCGGTCGCGGCGTACAACCGGTAGTACTCCGTGCGCGTGCCGCGGAAGAACGCGTCGAAGTTCGGCTCGTTCCAGACCCCGAAGTACCAGCTTCGGACCTCCTGCGGCCCGTAGCGCGCCCTCCAGTGCTCGACGGTGACGGTGACGAGCGCGGCCCAGGCGCCGAGGTCGGTCGGCGGCGAGCCGTGCCCGCCCCACCAGAAGATGGTGGACTTCTCCCGCGCGAGGTCGCCTGGGGAGAAGCCGAACTCGACGAACGGCCGCACCCCTGCCTCGAGCAGGCGGTCGAAGACCTCGTCGATGTACTGGAAGTTGTACACCGGGCCGTCCTCGCCCATGCGGTACACGAACATGTCGTCGTGGAACAAGCCGTGGAAGTTCACGTAGCGGAAGCCGCATTCGCCCGCTGCGGTGCGGAGGTGCTCCTGCCAGTTGGCGCGCAGCCCCTCGGCGGCCCGACCGGCTCCGACGACCTGGCTCCAGTGGTGGTGAAGCGGCTCGCCGACTGCGCGGGAATCGGCTTTGATGCGGACGGGGCGTGAGGGGCGCCGGCTTGCGGTCATACGCCGAGATTAGGAACGGATCCGCGCGGCTCACTGGTCGACAATCACCCACTTGTGGTTGATTTTCATCGCCTGCCGCGTGCGCCAGTCGGAACCGAGACTCCGTCCGAGTGGACGTCGAGCGTTGTTTGTGGTTGATTTTCCAGGTGCGTGACGTGACAGTGTGCCTCGACGACCCCCCGGAAGTGGTGAACGCGGGGTTCGCCATCCACGGGCTCAGCAGCCCGGACGACCGTTTCCGCCTGCCCGACCTGTGGCAGTTCCACCTCTACGACTACGAAGCCGACCTGGAAGTCGACGGCACCCCCCACCGCATCGCCCCCGGCCGCGTGAGCCTCATCCCCGCCGACACCGATGTGCACTACCGCTACCGGGGGCGGTCAGAGCACCTGTACGTGCACCTCCGCCCCTCGACACGGGGGACGCCGCATGTGCTGCCACTCGTCCAGGAGGCCGGCACCGCCGCCCCGGCCCTCGCCGAGTTGCTGCGCCGCGCTGTCGCAGCCTTCAATGACTCCCCCGCTCAGGCCGCGGCGGAAGTCTGGACCGCGTTGTGGCGCACCGCCCGACTCCGGCCGACCGAGAGCAGCGGCGGCAGCCATCCGGCGGTGGCCGCGGCCTTCGCCTATATCGAGCAGCAACTGCCGCGAGCGCTCGCAGTCCCTGAGGTGGCGGCTGCCGCGAGGGTCTCGCACAACCATCTGACGAGGTTGATCAAGGCCGAGACCGGCATGACGGTGGTCGCCTACGTCCGCCAGCGCCGGCTGGCCCGCGCCGAGCATCTGCTGCGCGAGTCGACGCTTTCGATCCCGGCGGTGGCCGCCTCGATCGGCATCCCGAACCTCCAGGCGTTCAACAAGGCGTGTCGTCAGGAGCTCGGTTCGTCGCCCCGCGCCATTCGCGATGCGGCGTGGCGGTAGCCGAGCAGCGAACAGCTCCAGCGATATTCATCAGTCGAATTCTAGGCTCGGAACGTCCGTTACTTGCGAATGAAGTCGCCGAGAGCAGTATGTTGCGCCCAGGGCGCTCCTGTGTCATGCTGACGGGAGCGCCGACATGTCTGATGATTCATCGACAGTCGCGCGAATCGTGGCTGAGCCGGCATCTCCGCCGACCCCGCCGCGGAACACGCCTCGATCGACCATCCGCCTGGACGAATCCGGGCCCGAGTTTGTTTGTACATATCTATTTATTTACATGGCTCGACACCGTCGAGCTCTGGAGACCGCTGGCGCCCGGGCCGCTCTCCACGGCCCCGGCCCGGTGCCCTGTCCATCCGAGAAGCATGAGGAGTGCCATGACCGGCACAGCACATCGAAGTCGAAGAAGGATCTCCCTGGTCCTCGCGGCCGTAGCCGCAATGACGGCCGGACTCGGAGTCATCCTGCCCCAGGTCGCCTCCGCCGCAGGCGGCTGCGAAGTCGATTACCAGGTCAAGAGCGAATGGCCCGGCGGTTTCGTCGCCGACGTGGCCGTCACCAACCATGGCGAGGCCCTGCGCGGCTGGAAGCTCCAGTGGGCCTTCCCGTCAGGACAGACCGTCAAGCAGGCGTGGAACGCCGATGTCACCGCCTCTGGCGGCACTGTCACCGCCCAGCACTTGAGCTACAACCGCGACCTCGCCTCGGGCGCCTCCGTGTCGATCGGTTTCACGGGCTCGTTCGGAGCACGCAACGACCTCCCAACCGCCTTCACCCTCAACGGGACCGCGTGCACCGTCCCGTCCGAAGAGCCGACCGGGACGCCGTCCGAGGACCTGACGCCGATGGAGATCGTGGCCGCGATGCAGCCCGGTTTCAACCTCGGCAACTCGCTCGACGCGATCCCCGACGAGACCTCGTGGGGCAACTACCCGATCAACCAGGCGCTCGTCCAGGACGTCAAGGATGAAGGGTTCAACAGCCTCCGCCTCCCGGTGACCTGGGACGAGCACCAGGGCGACGGACCCGACTACGCCATCGACCCGGCATACCTCGACCGCGTCGAGGAGGTGGTGAACTGGGCGCTCGAAGCGGACTTGTACGTCATGCTCAACACCCACCACGATTCGTGGATCTGGCAGGCGGACATGAAGACCAACCGGGAGGAGATCCTCGCTCGGAACGAGGCGCTGTGGACCGCCATCGCCGAGCGCTTCAAGGACTATCCGGAGGAGCTGCTCTTCGAGAGCTACAACGAGCCGCAGTTCTACGACGCCACCGACGCCGAGAAGTACCAGTACCTCGACGAACTGAACAAGCAGTTCCACGGGATCGTCCGCGGCACCGGCGGGGGCAACGCCGACCGGGTGCTGGTCCTGCCGACGCTGCACACCAGCGGCGACCAGACCCCCGTCGACGAACTGACGCAGACGTTCACCGACCTGAACGACCCGAACGTCGCCGCCACCATCCACTTCTACGGCTACTGGCCCTTCGCGATGAACCTCGCCGGGGGGACCGACTTCGACCAGGTGGTCATCGACGGCATCCACGACGCCTTCGACAACGTCTACGACGCCTTCGTCGCCAACGACATCCCGGTCATCATCGGCGAGTACAGCCTGCTGGGCGGCAACGTCGAAGGCAAGGTCGAACGCGGGGAGCTCCTCAAGTTCCTCGAGTACGCCGGCTACTACGCGCGGGAGAAGCACCTCACGACCATGCTGTGGGACTGCGTTCCGGGCTACGACCGCGACAACCTGCGGTTCCGCGACCCCGAGTACTGGGGCATGTACCAGGCGGCCTGGACCACCCGCTCCGGCACCGCCTCGACCGACCAGGTGTTCATCGAACGCGCCGGCCAGGTCACGGACGAGACCGTCACGTTGAACCCGAACGGCCTCGAGTTCGAGGGCCTGAGGCACGGCGACACCCGGCTGACCGAAGGCGTCGACTACACCCGCTCCGGCGACGAGCTCACCTTGAAGGCGTCGCTGCTCACCGAGCTCCTCGGCGACCGCGACTACGGCAAGCGCGCCGACCTGCACGCCGATTTCTCCGCGGGACAACCGTGGCGGATCAGCCTGGTCAGCTACGACACGCCCCAGATCGCCGGCGCCACCGGCGCCGCGAGCACGTTCGCGATCCCGACCGAGTTCAAGGGCGACCAGATGAAGACCATGCAGGCGGTCTACACCGACGACGGCAGCAATGCCGGCCCGATCGACTGGACTTCCTACAAGGAATGGGGAGTGGCGTTCAAGCCGGACTACGCGGCGAACCGGCTCGTGCTCGGCGACGCCTTCTTCAAGGACGTCCAGGACGACCGGCAGGTCAAGCTCACGCTCTACTTCTGGAGCGGGGCGAGCATGACCTACTACGTGACCGAATCCGGCGGCACCGTCACCGGGTCCACCGGCTGACGCGACTGATCGGCGCACCACCGACTCGGTGACTCCGAGACTCCCCGGCCGGACCTTGCGGTCCGGCCGGGGAGTCGTCGTTCTCCACGCAGCCGATCGCAGCCACTCATCTGATAGGCGAGAACCGACCACTGCTTGGTGATTACCACCCATTACAGAGCGGTGGCACGTTCGTAAGCTCGGCGTATGACAACCACTACACCACCACTGCTGTCCTCGGTCGAGGTCGCGCGATTCGTCGCGAACGGCTTCCACCGCATGGACGCCGTCGTCCCCGCCGAACTCAACGAAGAGGCCATCGAGGTCTTCGACGCCGGTATCCCGGTGGTCTACCACGGTGAGCCGGTCACGAAGGTGTTCGAGGAGGGGTCCTTCTCGCGGCGTCTCCTCGACGTGCCCGCGGTCGCCGGGGCGCTGCGCAGCCTGATCGGTCCCGACCCGCTCGTGGACCACCAGGCCCTCCACGTCCGCGAGCCCCACGAGGGCGCGGCCCAGGCGCTGCACGGGGACGCGATCATCGACACCCGCGTCGACGCGTTCGACGTCCAGCTCATGTACTACCCGCACGAGGTCACCGGCACCATGGGCGGCACCCTGTCCGTGCCCGGCTCGCACCTGCGCCGCACCAACGAGTCCGACACCGGCCGCTACCAGAACCTGCGCGGCCAGACCCGGCTCACCTGTCCGGCCGGGACCGTCGTGCTGCTCCACCACGGCATCTGGCACGGCGGGCGCCGCAACGACTCGGACATCCGCCGGTACATGTACAAGATCCGGTTCAACCCCACGGTCCCCCAGGTGCGCCTGTGGGACACCTCCGACCTCGACGCTCCTGGCGTCTCCGAGGAGCTGTCGCGCTTCTTCCCCTGGTGCGAGCACGCCACCGGCCGCCTCGAGATCTACAACCGCATCAAGATGTGGCGCGCCATGACCGGCAACGCCTCGTTCGACATCGACCTCTGGGCGACCCGCGTCGCCAACCGCCCCGGGAGGGCCGCATGAAGCAGCAAGTCCTCGTCCTGTACTTGAACACGTCTGGACTCGATTCACACGTGCTGGCCTGGTCGTTCTACGACGGCACGGGCAAGACGAACCCGACCACCGGCGACAGCGACCTGCCGCCGTACGAGACCGGAACCGACGCGCTCCGCGACGGCTGGCGCCTGTTCCAGGCGTCGCAGCTCATCCCGCCGTATCCGGGGCACGAGTACGACACGTCGTTCCTGAAGCACGAGTTCTGGTTCGAGAAGCTCGAGTAAGGGCAATGCCGCCGGTCGCGCCGACCGGAACGGCATCGGGGCCGCCGACGCGCATCGCGTCGGCGGCCCTGACCGCTTCTTGCTACAAGGCCGATCCGGTAACGCTCGTGCCGTCCTTGGTGATCTCGTAGTCGATCTCGCCGCCGCCCCAGAAGTGGAACGTCAGCGTGACGGTCTGCCCGTCGGTGAGCACATTGAGCAGCTCGGGCTTGAGGATGATGGTCCCCGCCTCATAGTCGGGGTTGAAGGTGGTCCAGTACTCCTTGAACGCGTTCCAGCTTCCGGGCTCGGTCGGCGTGCCGTCGGCGTACACGGATTCCATGGTGGAGACCCGGTCCCCCGTGAACTCGGTGGGAATCGCGAACGACTCGGTGGTGCCGGTCGCGTCCGACAGGACGGGCTTGTCATACGTGATCACGTGGATCTGCCACGGCATCCCGTCCGAGAACCGGGCTTCGATGGTGCTGTTCACACCGTAGGCGCGGTCTCCTGCCAGGCGCGTGAGCGCGGCGGGCGTGAGCGTGAGCGTGTCGCCCGAGACGGTGTAGTCGTCGCCTTCGACCAGGGCCGAGTCGCCCTGCCACAGGCCTTCGAACTCGAGTCCGTTTCGCTCCAAGGTGAGCGACTCGGCCTCGATCGGGGCGCCCTTCTCGAGGTAGATGGAGTCGAACGAGGCGGTGCCGGAGCGGGTGGTCCAGCCCGATTCGAAGTAGTCGAAGATGTGCTGGTCGCGCCACTCGAGCGTGTTGCGGTTGAGGAACTGTCCGGCGTCCCAGATCTGCATGGTGATGCCCTTGTCGCGGGCCTGGAACTCGACTTCCTCGTAGTACTTCAGCAGCTCGCCGTGCTGGTGGACGCCGGGCCGGGTGTGGTCGTAGTTGAGGACGCCCCATTCGCCGATGATCACCGGGATGTCATTGGCGACGAAGGTGTCGTGCGCGCGCTGGAAGGTGCCGACGATGTCGGCCTCCACGTCCTCGTTGTACTTGGTGTACCCGGCGACGTTGACACTGAAGGGCCAGAATCCGTAGAAGTGGATGGTCGCGGCGAGCATGTCGTCGTCGAGCTCGTCGATCGTGGTCTTGAGTACATCGATGCGGGCCTGGTCGCCGTTGGTGTGAAGGCTGGGAAGGACCAGGAGCCGGTCTTCGTTCACGCCCCCCGAACCGCGGACGATCTCGTGGAAGAGGCGGTTGAGCTCGTCGTTGTAGGCGTCCCCCTCCTCATGCGTGGTGCCGGCGAACTGCGGTTCGTTGTTGCTCTCCAGCACGAGCAGTTCGGGGTAGTCCTTGAAATGCTCGGCGAGCTGGGTCCACACCGCGTCGAACTTCGCCACGACGCCGTCGTGGTCGGTGGGCATGTCGTCGATCCACATCCAGGAGTCGTGGTGCACGTTGAGCAAGACGTAGAGGTCGCGCTCGATCGCCCAGTCCACGACCTGTGTGACGCGGTCGAGCCGGGCCTGGTCGATCGTGTAGTCCGGCGCCTCGCCGATGTAGTCGGTCCAGGTGACGGGGAGTCGGATCGACTTGTAGCCGGCGGCCTTGACCGTGTCCAGGAGCTCCTCGGTGATCAGCGGGTTGCCCCAGGAGGTCTCCTCGGGGATCGCGTCGAGCGTGTTGCCGACGTTCCAGCCCGGCTCCATCGCGGCCGCCGTCTCGATGGCGTCCAGTTCGGATGGACCGCTCACGGTGAACTCGCAGCTCGCTCCGTTGAGCTTGAACGAGGCCGGGGCTTCGTTCGCGTCGGTCCACGATCCGGCGAACCCGAAGGAGACCGACTCGTCGGTGCCGATCTTCTTGTTGTAGCTCAGGTGCTTCGCGGTGACGCTCGCACCTTTGGTCTTGATGTTGGCGGCCCAGTCATTGGTGACGCCCTGCCCGGAGGGGAAGGACCACTGCAGATTCCAGCCTTTGACCGGTTCGCCGAGGTTCGTCACGACGACGTCGCCGATGAACCCGCCGGCCCACTCGGACTTGACGGTGTAATCGACGCGGCAATCGGGGCCCGATGCCGCATTGGCGCCGACGACGCCCGCGGTGCCGGCGCCGACGAGCGCGAGGAGTGAGGCGCAGACGGCTGCGACACGCAGCCGGGATCTGCCTTGCAAGGTGAGTTTCATGCTGGCTCTCTCTGCCGGGTTGATGAGGCCCTTTCGGGGTGAGCGATCTCCGTTCTGTTCGAAGGGATGCTCGCGGCCTCTACCAGGCAAGACTAAGTTTCGTCGAACAACTTTGTCAAGAGATAAATCCAGAATTATGAATTTTAGGCGTTTTGCGAGGTAGATGCCGATAAGTGCGGTCTGCAACGGCGTAGCGAGGCACTGGAAGCCCGATCGGGAACCCGAATGTGTCGATGATACATCAGGCCAATCAGGCTAGATTTTGAACGAGATTGTCCGTAAAGCACCTTTAGTCATGATAAAAGATCATACAAATTTATCGATCAGGAGGCGTCAGTCGGACGACATGCCTCCGTGAACGGCGCATGCGCGACAACGGCCGCTCCCAGAGCCGTGCGCGGCTTGGGAGCGGCCGAACCGCCGGGGACGCCGAAGCGAGGTCAGACTGAGCGGGCGGCACCCGCCTCGAACCCGACCGTGAACACGGTCGTCCGCGCTTCCAGCTGATACTGGGCTTGGACGCCCGGGCCGCACGACGCCGAGCCCATCCCGTGCAGGGCCGCATCGACGTTGACGTACAGCTCCCCGCGCTCGACGAGCTCATGCGGGTGCCGGGCCGCGTCCAGATCCTCGCTCGTCCACGGCCGCACGGTGAACGCGAACTCCGGCGCGCCGAGGAAACCCAGTGTGCGGCCGGCTCCGGACAGGGTCGCCCAGCGGACGTCGATGCGGGAGCCGTTCTCCTGCGGGAACACGTACGGGGTCTGCAACGCGGCCACGGTCGACCGGAAGCGGCCGACGCGGGCGGCCGCGCGGGTGTCGGCGTAGGCCTCGCCGGGCCCGCCGCCGAACCACTCGACCTCGTCGAGGCACTTCGGCACCGCGAGCCGCAGGCCGAGGCGCGGCAGCGGCGCCTCCCACTCGCCCTCCGGCGCCACCTCAACGGTGACCCAGAGCCGCCCAGGGGCCGACGAATTGGCTCGCCAGCGGTACACGGCGCCGACCGCGGTGTCCGCACCGGCTGCAGCGAGTCGAGTGGCGACGACGAGTTCGTCGCCACCCGCCTCTACGGCGAGCGTCTTGTGCTCCAAGCGGTCCAGCGCCAACCCTCGACCTCGCCACTTGGAGGCCAGGTCGAGCACGCCCCACGCGACCCGGTCGTTGTCGGTCGGCGCCCGCCACACGTCCAGGCGCGGCCCGGTGATCTCGATGCCGCCCAACGAGGTCAGGCGCCCGAATGCGTCGAAGTCGGCCTCGCCGAGCACGATGCCGTCCGAAGTGACGACAGGTTCGGCGAAAGGACCTTGCGTCTTCGGCGCCACCGAAAGCTGTCTCTGGCCCCAAGCGACCTCCAACCCGGCACCGGCCCAGGGATGGTCGGCGGCGAGGTGCGCGCTCACCGTCAACCAGAGCTCACCTTGAACCGAGGACGCCACGGCCTTGGCGAGCGCCTCGGGCCAGTTCACGACTGCTTCGGCCCCGGCCGCTGTGACCGGCACGTCGAATGCGCCGTCCGCCGCCGGTTCGCCGCCGTCCTCGAGTCGCCATTCGAACCGCAGATGCGCGGTGTCGAGGAAGTCGTAGCCGTTCGTGACCGACACGGTCGCGGTCTCGGGGTCGATCCGGATCTTGACCGGCTCGATCACCTTCTTGTACTCGACGAGGCCCGGGGACGGCGTCCGGTCGGGGAAGACGAGCCCGTCTGCGACGAAGTTGCCGTCGTGGAGCGCTTCCCCGAAGTCGCCGCCGTAGGCGAACCACTCGCGGCCGTCTTCGGTGCGGCGACGCACGCCGTGGTCGATCCACTCCCAGACGAAACCGCCTTGCAGCCGCGGGTACCGCTCGAACAGGGCCTGGTATTCGCTCAGTCCGCCCGGGCCGTTGCCCATCGCGTGGGCGTACTCGCAGAGGATGAACGGCAGGCTCCGGCGGCGTTCGTCACTCGCCGGGTCCTCGCAGCGTTCCTCCTCGCGGCGGCCGATGCGCTCGAGCTCCTCGTGCGGGACGTACATCCGGCTCCAGATGTCGGTGTAGCGCACGTCCGCGTCGCCTTCATAGTGGATCGGCCGCCCTCGGTCCCGGTCTTTCGCCCAGGCCGCCATCGCCTCGAGGTTCTGGCCTTCGCGGCATTCGTTCCCCAGGGACCACATGATCACGCTCGGGTGGTTCTTGTCGCGTTCGACCATGCGCGCCATGCGATCGAGGAAGGCTTCGCGCCAGACGGGGTCCTTCGCCGGGTTGTCGCGCCATGAGCTGAAGTCGAAGCCGTGGGTTTCGAGGTCGCATTCGTCGATGACCCAGACGCCGATCTCGTCGCATAGGTCGAGGAAGCGGCGGTCCGGGGGGTAGTGGCTGGTGCGGACGGCGTTGACGTTGTGCCGCTTCATGATCTCGAGGTCGGCGCGCATGGTCTC
>NZ_JBFAMQ010000034.1:0-13465 GCF_040674615.1 Glycomyces sp. NPDC049804 | reverse complement strand
CGATGGTACTGCACTCGAGAGGGTGTGGGAGAGCAGGACACCGCCAAACATTTACTTATAGGAAAGGCCCCCACCGTCAGGTGGGGGCCTTTTCGCTGTTCTGGTATTCAGGGCTTCGCCATTGGCGGAGCCCTTTTGCGTGCCCTCGATTCGAGTCGGCACGATAGGATTCGGCTGTGGTTGACCAGCCGGTTCGACGTATCGGGATATTCGGGGGGACGTTCGATCCTCCGCATCTGGGGCACCTTGTGGCCGCCAGCGAAGCGGCGTTCCGGTGCGCGCTCGACGAGGTGGTCTTCGTGCCGGCCGGCGATCCTTGGCAGAAGCATCACTTGAAGGTGACCGATGCCGATGCACGGCTTGCGATGACGCGTTCGGCGGTGGAGTCGGATCCGCTGTTTCGGGTGAGCACCTGTGATATCGAGCGGGCCGGCGCCACGTATGCGGTGGACACGGTCGCCGATGTCGCGGCCGAGTACGACGAGGAAGTAGACCTGTACTTCATCATCGGGGCGGACTCGCTGGAGAACCTGCACACCTGGCATCGGGTCGAAGAGCTCTGCAGCGCAGTGAGGTTCATCGCGTTGAACCGTCCGGGGCACTCGCGCCGGGAGGTCGACACCTCGTTCGGGGCGCGGGTGCAGTTCATCGACATGCCGGCGGTCGACCTGTCTTCGACGGAGTGCCGGCAGCGGGTGCGCGACGGGCATCCGATCCGGTACCTCGTGCCGGAAGCGGTCGAGGCGTACGTTCGCGAGCACGGGCTTTACCGCGGTTGAGCGTTGGGATGCTTCGCACAGCGACTGGCGTGAAACAGGGAAGTCGTCGTCGTACCCCGCGTGTAAGACTAGAGCTGCGCCGGTGACCTCCGGCGGGAATCCCATGTCAGGAGCGTTCGTGACCGCAAGTGAAACCGCCAAGACCCTGGCTTTTTCCGCTGCCCAGGCGGCGGCTGACAAGAAGGCCTTCGCCATCAACCTTCGGGACGTCACCTCGAAGATCGCCCTCACGGACGTCTTCGTGATCGTTTCGGCCTCGAACGAGCGGCAGGTCCACGCGGTCGTCGACGCGGTCGAGGAGAAGCTCATCAAGGAGCACGACACGCGTCCCCTTCGTCGTGAGGGCAAGGGCGGCGAGCAGTGGGTGCTCTTGGACTACAACGAGATCGTGGTGCATGTCTTCCACAAGGAGGCCCGGGACTACTACGGCCTCGACGGTCTGTGGAAGGACTGCCCCGAGATCGAGTTCGTCGACGAGACCGAGGCGGAGCGGATCCGTCGTGCCGAGGCCGTCGAGGGCGATGGCGAGGACGGCGAGTGAATCGGCTGCTGATCGTTCGTCACGGGCAGACCGCGTGGAACATCGAGGGCCGCATCCAGGGCTCGACTGACATCGACCTCGACGCGACCGGGGTGGCGCAGGCTGCTGAGGCCGCTCCTGAGCTGGCCGCGTACGAGCCGACTCGGATCATCTCCTCGGACCTGCGGCGGGCGCTGGACACGGCGCGGCCGGTCGCCGAGCTGACCGGGATCGAGATCGAGCTGGACAAGCGTCTGCGCGAGCGTGCTTACGGCCCTTGGGAGGGCCTGACGCAGCGCGAGATCGCGGAGCAGTTCCCGGAGGAGCACCGGCGTTGGCGCGCGCAGGAGCCCTTGCAGCACCCCGAGATCGAGACCTGGGGCGATCTGCATCGCCGGACGGGCGAGGCCGTGCGCGACATGGTCGAGTCGGGCGTCGAGGGGACCGCGATCGTGGTCTGCCATGGCGGTTCGGCGCGGCAGATCGTGGGCGGCGTGCTCGGGTTCGACGAGGCGTCGGCGAGCAGCCTTTCGGGGATGGACAACGCGCACTGGGCGGAGCTGCGCCGAATGCGCTCGGGCAAGTGGCGGCTGTTCGGGTACAACCTCGGTGTGCCGGCGCCGCACACGATCGGGCAGAGCCCGCTCGCGAAGGGGCAGCAGGAGGTCCGGTAGGACGGCGTTGAGCTCGTGGAACGCTGGACCGGGCTCGCCCGGGCGTCGTAGGCTTCGGTCGAGGCGCAACCGCGCCGGGCTCGGAGGCGTCAAACCGGCATGAATACGCAGACTTCGCGCGTTCGACGGATGGCGGGCCTGATCGGTCCGCTCGTCGGCGTGCTCATGGTGGCCGTGCTCGCTGCTTGCGGTGCGGGTGACGGCGGTTCCGACGGCGAGACGTCGATGCCGGTGACGTCGGCCGAACCGACCAGCGCGCCCGAATCGACCGAGGAGAGTCCCGTGCCTGATGAGACCACCCCGTATCTGGATCCGTCGCTCGGCGACTCGTCCAAGCCCGGTTCGTCGATGACGATCAGCGGGACGGTCGAGGCCGGGGTCGAGGCCGGCTGCCTGGTGCTCGAGTACGAGGGCACGGTGTACGGGATCTTCGGGAACTACGACTCGTCGGTGGTGTACGCCGGGGCCTCGGTGACCCTGACGGGCAGCGTCGATGACGGGATGATGACGACGTGCCAGCAGGGTACGCCGTTCGTGGTGGAGGATGCCCAATCCTCGGATTAGGTAAAGTGGCCGCGTGACCGTCGTCGTCGTTACCGATTCCACCTCGGCTCTGCCCGAGCCGCTGCGCGCTGCGCGCAGCGGCTTGACGGTGCTCGGGATTCCGGTGCTGGTCGACGGCGTCGAGTACCGCGAGGGCGAGGACATCGGCGGTGAGGTGATCGTGCGGGCGATCCGGGAGGGCCACGAGGTGACCACTTCGGGCCTGCCGCCGGAGGAGCTGCGGGCGACGTACACGCGGCTACTGGACGAGGGCGCGAGCGGGATCGTCTCGGTGCACTTGTCGGGACGACTTTCGGGGACGGTGGCGGCGGCGGAGGCCGCGGCTGCTGGGTTCGGCGGGCGTGTCGCGGTGGTGGATTCGCTTGGTGCGGGCATGGGGGTCGGGTACCCGGCCCTGGCGGCGGCCGAGGCCGCCGAGAAGGGTTCGGAGCTGTTGGCGGCCGCGGCCGCGGCGCAGTCGGCGATCGGACGGACCTCGACGTACTTCTACTTGGACACGCTCGAGTACCTGCGGCGCGGCGGGCGGATCAGCGCGGCGCGCGCGATCGTGGGGACGGCGTTGTCGGTGAAGCCGATTCTCGGGGTCGAGGACGGGCGGATCGACGTGGTCGAGAAGGTGCGCACGCCGACGCGCGGGCTGCAGCGCCTGGCGGCGCTCGCGGTGGCCGATGCGGGCGAGGCGGAGGTCGAGATGACGGTGCACCACTTGGGGGCGGAGCGCCGCGCCGAGGCCCTGGCGGGCTGGCTCGGCGAGCAGTTCGAGGGTCGGTTGCGGCGTATCGATGTGACCGAGGTGGGTGCGGCTGTTGGAGCCCATTGCGGGCCTGGTCTGGTCGGTGTGGTCACCCGGCGGCTGCCGTAGTGGCGAGGACGCCACCTAGCTGACTCTTGAACGGCTGGTTCTGGGATCTGGGTTCTGGGTTCGGGGGCGTCGTGCCGGGCGCGCGGTGCGCGCCGCGCCTGCGCGGCGGGCGTAGGGCATGCCCCTTCCCACCCGCATCCGCCTTCCGACCAACCAAAAAGGATCACTGTCGCATGAGGGTGCGACATTCGCCGATTTGGCGTGGGGTCGTATTATGGCGTCTCTTTCGGGCTGCGTCCACACTCGTCGGGGTTATCCACAGGGTCGATTTGGGTTATCCACAGGGCGAAAAGATCGCAGTCACGGCCGTGTCCGTTGCTCGTTGAGCCCGGCATGGAACGCGAACTGCCACCTGATGACGCCGCTCTGGCCGCGAGGCTTCGTATGCGGCTCAATGACACCACTGAGCCGGGGGTCTGCAAGGAGACCGTCGACGCCGATTCTGGCGAGGCTGCTCGGGAACCGGTCCTCAAGTCTCCACCGCGTCGGCGCTTCGACGAACGGCTCGAGCGGCTGCAGCACCGCTTCGGCCTCTCGCACCTGAACCGCTGGGTGCTGGTGATCGTTGGCCTGCTGGTCGCGGCCGTGGGGCTGGCGGTGACGATCCTGTCCTGGCCCGACAGCGAACCCGCCGTCACCGTGCCCGCGGCACCCGTCGAAGCGACTGCGGCCGAGCCGGAGACGATCGTCGTGTCCGTCGCCGGAGCGGTCAATGAGCCCGGGATCGTGGAGCTCGAGGCCGGCGCTCGCGTCGCCGACGCCATCGAAGCGGCGGGCGGTCTGACGGAGGGCGCCGATCCAGGATTCCTCAATCTCGCGCGCGTCGTCGCCGACGGCGATCTCGTCGCGGTCCCTGACGCCTCGGCATCGGGGGCTGCCGTCCCGGCTCCGGGAGGCGACTCGGCCGGCGCGGGCAATGGCGGGCTCGTGAACATCAACGTCGCGGATGCGGCAGAGCTCGACGCGCTCAACGGCATCGGCCCGGTCCTCGCCGAGCGGATCATCGAATACCGCGAGGCGAACGGCAGCTTCCAGTCGCTCGACGAGCTCTCCGAGGTCTCCGGCATCGGCGCTGCACTGCTCGAGCAGCTTCGCGATCAGGTGACGCTATGACGCGGATGCGGACCTGTTCGCCAGCCCGGGGGACCGTTGGACAGCCTGCGTGGGCGTCGGGCCGCCTGCGGGCGGCCTCGGGCGGTGAAGTCATTGAGTTACGAGTTCGCATTGCGGCCTGCTCCTTCCGAGGTGGTGCGGCGGGATTGGCGGCTGCCGCTCGTCGCATCAGGAGTGTGGGCTTCGGCCTTGGCGGGCTTGCACGGGAACGTCTTCAGCGGTCTGCTCTTGGCGGTCGGGTGCGCTGTTGTCGTCGTGCTGGGGCGCGACTGGAAGCGCGGGCTCTCGGCGGCCGTCGCCACTGTCGCCTTCGGAGGTCTGCTCGGGGCGGGAGTCACGGCGGTGCATGTCGCCGCCCGCGACCATCGCGGGCTCGCGGGGCAGGTCGCAGTGGAAGCGCATGGAGAAGCCGAGCTGGTGCTGCATACCGCTCCGAAGCCGTCGACTCGCCGCCCGGAGCTGGTCACTGCGACCGCGCGGCTGCGGTCGTTCCAGACAGAGGACGTCGCGCTTGACGGCCACTGGCAGGTGCTGCTCGTGGCCAGCGGCGCGGAGTGGAGCGAAGTGCAGGCAGGTCAGCGGTTGACCGTCGCTGCGGTGCTCCGCGAAGCCGATGCGGGGCGGCTGACGGCCGCGATCGTGAGCGCACGCGGCCCGCCTGAACCGATTGGGCCGCTGGCGCTCCCGCATCAGGTCGCCGCGCATGCGCGGCAGCGGTTGGCGACCGCCTCAGAGGTGGTGCCGCAGCCGGAGGCGGGCCTGATCCCCGCGCTCGCGGTCGGCGACACGTCGATGATGGATCCGGAGCTGGCCGCAGATTTCCGGACCACTGGCCTGGTGCATCTCGTGGTGGTCTCGGGATACCACTTGAGTCTGGTGGTCGGCGCGGTCCTCGCGGTCGCGCTCGCGTGCCGGGCCGGACCTCGCGGGAGGGTGGCGGCAGGCGCCGTGGCGATCGCCGCGATCGTGGTGGTGGCCGGGCCGCAGCCGAGTGTGCTGCGGGCGGCGGTGATGGCGGGGATGACACTGCTGGCGTTGGCCGCCGGGCGGCCGCGGGCCGCGATGCCGGGGCTGGCGACGGCGGTGCTCGTAGTGGTCTTGGCGGATCCGGACATGGCGGCGCAGGCGGGTTTCGCGTTGTCGGTGGCGGCGTGTGTCGGGTTGCTGTTCTTGGCGTTCCGGTGGGCGCGGCCGCTCGAGCACCGCGGCTGGCCGCAGCCGGTGGCGCTGGCGGTCACGATTCCGCTCGCGACGCAGGTGGCGGTGACGCCGCTGCTGATCGGTCTCGGCAGCGGCGTGAGTCTGGTGTCGGTGCCGGTGAACGTGCTGGCGGCCTTGGTGGCCGCGCCGGTCGTGGTGCTGTCGGTCGGGGCGGCCGCGGTGGCGGCCGTCTGGCTTCCGGGCGGCGAGGTGGCCGCGCGGTTGGCGGCGGTTCCGGCACGGTGGCTGATCTGGCTGGCGCGCAACGGGGCCGAGATCCCTGGCGCGCTGATGCCGGTGCCGGGAGGCGTGTGGTGGGGTCTCGGGTCGGCGGCGGTGCTGGCGGTACTCGTCGTGCTGCTGCAGCAGCGTCGGTTCCGGGCGCCGGTCGTCGCCGTGTTGCTGGCGGCCTCCCTGGGATCGGTGCCGGCGTGTTTGATGACCGGCGGAGCGCCCTCGGGATGGGTGGTCACCATGTGCGATGTGGGGCAGGGCGATGCGCTGGTGCTGCCCGCTGGGGACGCCGTGGTGGTCGTCGACGTCGGGCCCGAGCCGGCGGCGGTCGACGCGTGCCTGGACGAGTTGGAGGTGGAGCGGATTGCGCTGCTCGTGCTGTCGCACTTCCATATCGACCATACGGCCGGGATCGCCGGGGCGATGGAGGGGCGCGAAGTGGACGCGATCCTTGCGCCGCCGCCCGGCGAGGCTCAGTACGGGTACGAGCTGGTGGAGGAGCGGGCCGGAGCGGTGCCGGTGCTCGAGGCCGTGCCGGGGGAGGTGTTCGCGTTCGGGACGACGCGGTTGGAGGTGCTGGGGCCGCCCGTGGAGCTGCTGAGCGGCACGCGGTCGGACCCGAACAACAACTCGGTGGCGGTGCGCGCGGACGTCGCGGGGACGAGCGTGCTGCTGACCGGCGATGTCGAGCTGGAGGGTCAGCGCGCGCTGCTGGGGAGCGGGGCGGCGCTGGGTGTGGAGGTGCTGAAGGTGCCACATCACGGGTCGTCGTTCCAGGTGCGCGAGTTCCTGGAGGCGGCCGACCCTGCGGTCGCGCTGGTCGGGGTGGGGCGCGGCAACGAGTACGGGCACCCGGACCCGGGGCCGCTCGGCGTGCTGGAGGAGGGAGGGGCGCTGGTGTTCCGGACTGACGAGTCGGGTCGGATCACGGTGGTGCGCAATGGAGACAGGTTGGAGGTGGTGACGGGTAACTAAGTGCCGGCGGCGCGGCAGTGGAGTCGGCCGCGAGCGGAGGCGGCGACACGGGCGATCAGCGCGCGAGGGATGCGCGGCGTCGGGCGAATCCGAGCGGCGGCCTTTCGAGCAATGCGTGTCTCCATGGGGACGGAGTGTCACCTTTCGGGTGAAAGGGCGGAAGACGGTGCGGCGCGGTCCGGCATGATCGGGCAGCGCAAGGGGGTCGTGCGGGAGACGATGGCCCGGTCGAAACCCGAGGGGCCGCGGGCGGCATGGGAGGATGGTCCGGTGGCTGCACTCGAACCCATCCGCCTGATCCAGGGCGACGACGAATTCCTCGCCGAGCGGGCCGCCGCCGACTTCGTGAAGGCGGTGCGCGCCGAGCTCCCGGAAGGGGAGACCCCGCCCGCCGTCAACCGCATCAGCGGTGGCGACCTCACCGCGGGCGCCTTCGCCGAGCTGACGAGCCCGACCCTGTTCGGCGGCGCGGTCGTCGGCATCATCGAGTCCGGGCAGGACGTCGACAAGGACCTCGCGGCCGCCGTGCTCGCCTTCGCGAAGCAGCCCGCCCCCGGCATCTACCTCGCGGTGTGCCACAACGGCGGCAACAAGGGCAAGGCCCTCGCCGAGGGCTTGAAGAAACTCGATGTCGAGGTCGTGCGCGTCTCGAAGATCAAGCGCCAGCCCGACCGGGTGGCGTTCGTGCGCGGTGAACTGCGCGACGCGGGGGCCTCGCCGCGGTCGGCTTCGGCGGAGATCGCCGACACCATCATCCAGGCCGTCGGCTCCGACCTGCGCGAACTCGCTTCGGCGTGCGCGCAGCTCGTCGCGGACACCGACGGGAAGATCACGCAGGAGAGCGTGGCGCAGTACTACTCGGGGCGCGCGGAGGTCACGGGGTTCGCCGTCGCCGACGCGACGATCGCTGGGGACACGGCGGAGGCGCTGGGGTCGCTGCGGTGGGCGATGCAGGTCGGCGTCGACGCGGTGCCGATCGCGGACGCGCTGGCGATGGCCGTGCGGAACCTGTCGCGCGTCGCCGCCGAGCGCGGCGGGGCGGCGCAGCTCGCCGGGCAGCTCGGCATGGCGCCGTGGCAGATCGAGAAGGCGCGCAAGCAGGCCCGCAACTGGACCGCCGACGCGCTCGCCGAAGCGATGCGGGTGTGCGCGCGGTTGAACGGCGAGGTGAAGGGCGGCGCCGACGACCGGGGCTGGGCGCTGGAGCACGCGATCCTCGAGATCACCCGATTGAGCGCCGCGGGGAAGGGCAGCCGTGTCTGAGTACCGTCACGGACGAGTGTCGAGGCCCCGCCGGCCCTGGTACGCGCGGGCGCTGCGGTTGCGGCATCTGTATCTGTCGAACGCGTGGTGCGTCGTGCTCTTCGAGGGCTCGATCGCGCTGGCGGTGCTGATGGCGCTGACCGAGCTGGTGACCTGGTGGGTGGTGCCGGTGCTGCCGCTCGCGGTGGCGGGCATGGTGAAGCTCAACGACGTGATCGCGGGGACGATGGAGCGCCACGGCTGAGGTGTGCGGCCGGCCCCCAGGGCCGGGCGTGTCGGTTCGCGGCCGCCCCCGTTTGCAATGGTGCCCTGAGGGTGTGACAGGTCGCTGCGGCGGATTCGCGGTGGGCGCTGCGCGGCGTCGAGGGATTCGCCGGGCACGCCGACCGTGCTCGGGGCCGGGTGGGTTGGGCCCCCGGTTTGCAATGGTGCCGTGCGGGTGTGACAGCGCTCAGGGGATGCGATCGGCGCTCGGGAAAGTCGAAGGCGGCCGGTGCCGGGTAACGCCGAAGGCCCAGGGGCGTGAACCCCTGGGCCTTCTGAAGCTTTGCTGCTGCTCGTTCGCTCGCTTAGGCGGCGGCGGAGAGCTTGTTGAAGGACGCGGCCAGCTTGGACTTGCGCTGGGCGGCCTGGTTCTTGTGGATGACACCCTTGGTGGCAGCCTTGTCCAGCTCGCGGCTGGCGGCGCGCAGGTGGGTCTCGGCAGCGGCGACGTCGCCAGTGGCCGACGCTTCACGGAACTTCCGGACGGCGGTCTTCAGCGACGACTTCACTGCCTTGTTGCGCATCCGGCGCTTCTCGTTCGTCAGAATGCGCTTTTCTTTGGACTTGATGTTCGCCACGCGTGAAGCCTCAGTTTCGTGATTGCTTGGTTCCTTAATTGATCGCGTCGGAGGCAGAGGGCACTCCGAGCGCCTGTCAACGTTACCAGGAGCCGAGCATCGCACACGCCCTGGGAGCATGACCGCGAACCAGGTTACACGAGGTCGGGGGCGCGGCACGAATCCCGGTGCCCGGCTGTTACCCGCGATACCCGAACGCCGCTCCGGGCGGCGCCGACTCGTGTGCCGCAGCGGCCGCGCGGATGAGCCGCGACGGTTCAGACGGTGGCGCCGCGGGCTCTGAGGGCGGGGAGGATCACCTGGTCGAGCATCTCCTCGATCGCTTCGGCGTCGACGTGGCCGAAGAGGATGAACTCGTTGCGCATCAAGTCGATCGGGAGTCGCGCCAGCCGTTCGGTGAGGTGCTCCTCGGCGAGCTCGCCGCGGGCGATCGCCCGCGCGTAGACCGTGCCGCTGAGCGCTTTCGAGAGGTTGTTGACGATGCCCTCGATGAGCACCTTGCGGGCCTCGGGGTCGACGCTGACTTGGGCGAGCATGCTGAGCATCGCCGTCTGGCCCACGATGCGCATCCGCTCGTGGGCGAGTGTGAGCAACGCAATGGTGTCGCCGCGCAAGGTGCCGGTGTCGGGCACCGACTCGGCCTTGGGGACGCGGCTCGCCGCGCACGCGATCATCAGCTCGACCGGGCTCGACCAGCGCCGATACAGCACGGGCTTGCTCGTGCCCGCCCGTTTCGCGACGCCTTCCATCGTGAGCTTGGAGAAGCCGACTTCGCGGAACTCGTCCCAGACGGCGTCGAGAATCGCCTGCTCGAGTGCTTCACCTCGACGTCTGGACGTCGTTTTGCGTTCCAACCGGGCCCCCTAGATACTCGCCGTTTCTTATGTTAGCGTGAGGGCAATCAAGATACGGACCGTATCTTGCGGATGAATGGAAACGACCATGGAAACCACCCCCCAGGCAACCCCGATCGGCCGGGTGATCGGCCTCAGCGCGGCCCTCGCGCTCATCGTCGGCGTGCTGACCCTCGCCTTCGCCTGGCCTTCCGCGGGCATGGGGCCCAACGAGGTCCCGATCGCGGTGATCGGCCCCGACGAGGCCGCCGCACAGGTCCAGGCCCAGCTGGACGAGGCCGAGCCGGACGGCTTCGACGTCACCGCCGTCGCCGACCCCGCCGAGGCCGAAACCCTCATCAAGGACCGTGAGGTCTACGCGGCCTTCGCGATCACACCGACGTCGGTGGACCTCTACACCGCCTCCGCCGCGTCGCCGACCGTGGCGCGGCTCGTGACCGGTATCGCCGACCAGATGGCGGCGCACATGGGCCAGGCCGCCGGTCAGCCCGTCGAGGTCAACGTCGAGGACCTCGTGCCGCTGCCCGCCGACGACCCGAACGGCGCCGGTCTCGCCGCCTCTGCCTTCCCGATGGCCATGGGCGGCATCGTGATCGCCGCGCTCATCGCGTTCGGCGTGCGCGGGTCGGGACGCCAGGCCGCGGCGGGGGTCCTCGCGCCGCTCGCCGTGGGCGCCGGCGTCGCGGCGATCCTGATGTACGTGCTCGAATCGATCGACGGCGACTATGCGGCGATCGCGGGCGCGCTGGCGCTGACGATGGCGGCGACCGCGTGGGGCATCCTCGGGCTCGCGAAGCTGCTGGGCCGGGTCGGGATCGCGCTGGGCGCGGTGATCGTGATGCTGGTGGGCAACCCGCTGTCGGGCATGACGGGGGCGCCGGAGCTGCTGCCCGCGCCGTGGGGCGGGTTCGGGCAGTTCCTGTCGCCTGGTGCGGGCGGAACGCTCGTGCGCTCGACCGCGTACTTCGACGGCAATGGCGGCGAGGCCGCGGTCTGGGTGCTCTCCGGCTGGATCGTCGTCGGTGTGCTGCTCTTCACCATCGGCGCGGTCCGCGCCAAGGTGCAGGGTGTGAGGGACGAGACGAAGGAACCCGCCGCGGCTGCGGTCTAGCGGCGGAGGCAAGGGACGGTCTCGGCGGCTTCGGCCCGCGGCAGCGCGGGACGGGGCCGCCGGCCATGTGCGCGGAGTCTTTCTCGCAGCGGTCGACCCCCAGAGCGACGTTTCGCGGTCGCCCCGGTTTCGATGGTGCCGGAGGGGTCTGACATTTCGCATGGGGGCGGGGCCGGCTTGCGGTGTGGGGGGATATTTCGCGCACGGGGTGGCTTTTAGGGTGGCGATTTGCGGTCGCCCCCGGTTTCGATGGTGCCGGGAGGGTCCGACAATTCGGGGCGGGACGGGGCGCCGTCGGCGGGCGGGCGGGTTTTCCGCGCGAGGCCGCGGGTGAGCGGGGCGCCTTTTCTCGCTGGGTGAGCGGGGGTGCGCGGGAGGGTAAGGCAGAATTGGCTAGCCACCCATCCGACTGGGTCATCGGCCGGATCGCGAGCGATCCGATTGGGCCGTCGTTCGGATCGCAAGCGGGCTTGGCGAAGCCCGCGAGCCATACATTGGTACCGCCGACAAGGAAGGCCACCGTGACCAACGCGCCAGGCTCGACCGCTCCGGAGTCGATCCGGAACTTCTGCATCATCGCGCACATCGACCACGGCAAGTCCACGCTGGCCGACCGCATGCTGCAGATCACCGAGGTCGTCGACGCCCGCCAGATGCGCGCGCAGTACCTCGACCGGATGGACATCGAGCGCGAACGCGGCATCACCGTGAAGTCCCAGGCCGTCCGCATGCCCTGGACGGTCCGCTCCGGCGAGTCCGAGGGCCAGGGCTTCGTGCTCAACATGATCGACACCCCCGGCCACGTCGACTTCACCTACGAGGTCTCCCGCTCCCTCGCGGCCTGCGAAGGCGCGATCCTCCTCGTCGACGCCGCCCAGGGCATCGAGGCGCAGACCCTCGCGAACCTCTACCTCGCGATGAGCAACGACCTCACGATCATCCCGGTGCTCAACAAGATCGACCTCCCCTCGGCCGACCCCGACCGGTACGCCGAGGAGATCGCGAACCTCATCGGCTGCGAGCCCGAGGACGTCTTCCGCGTCTCCGGCAAGACCGGCGTCGGCGTCGCCGAGCTCCTGGACGCGGTCGTCGCCCAGATCCCCGCGCCCATCGGCGACCCGGACGCCCCCGCCCGCGCGATGATCTTCGACTCCGTCTACGACGTCTACCGCGGCGTCGTCACCTACATCCGCGTCGTCGACGGCAAGCTCAACGCCCGCGACCGCATCCGCATGATGTCGACCCGCGCCGACCACGAACTCCTCGAGATCGGCGTCATCAGCCCCGAGCCGGTGGTCTCCAAGGCCCTCAGCGTCGGCGAGGTCGGCTACCTCATCACCGGCGTGAAGGACGTGCGCCAGTCCAAGGTCGGCGACACCGTCACCCTCAACCGGAACCCCGCCACCGAGGCCCTGCCCGGCTACACCGAGGCCAAGCCGATGGTCTACTCCGGGCTCTACCCGATCGACGGCTCCGACTACGGCAACCTCCGCGAAGCCCTCGACAAGCTGCAGCTCAACGACGCCGCGCTCCAGTACGAGCCGGAGACGTCGGCCGCGCTCGGCTTCGGCTTCCGCGTCGGCTTCCTCGGCCTGCTCCACCTGGAGATCATCCAGGAGCGCCTCGAGCGCGAGTTCAACCTCGACCTGATCTCGACCGCGCCCAACGTGGTCTACCAGGTCGTCAAGGAGGACGGCGAGGAAGTCGAGGTCACCAACCCCTCCGAGTTCCCCGAGGGCAAGATCTACTCGATCACCGAGCCGGTCGCCAAGGCCACCATCCTCACCCCGAAGGAGTACATCGGGCAGGTCATGGAGCTCTGCCAGTCCAAGCGCGGCGTCCAGATGGGCATGGACTACCTCTCGACCGACCGCGTCGAGCTCCGGTACAGCCTGCCGCTCGCCGAGATCGTCTTCGACTTCTTCGACCAGCTCAAGTCCCGCACCAAGGGCTACGCCTCGCTCGACTACGACATCGAGGGCTCCCAGGAGTCCGACCTGGTCAAGGTCGACATCCTGCTCCAGGGCGAGAAGGTCGACGCGTTCGCCGCGATCGTCCACAAGGACCAGGCCTACGCGTACGGCGTGCGCCTCTCCGAGCGGCTCAAGAAGCTCATCCCGCGCCAGCAGTTCGAGGTGCCCATCCAGGCGGCGATCGGCTCGCGCATCATCGCCCGCGAGACCATCCGCGCCCTGCGCAAGGACGTGCTCGCCAAGTGCTACGGCGGCGACATCTCCCGCAAGCGCAAGCTCCTCGAGAAGCAGAAGGAGGGCAAGAAGCGGATGAAGAACATCGGCCGCGTCGAGGTCCCCCAGGAGGCGTTCATCGCCGCGCTGCGGACCGACGAGAGCTAGCAGGCAGGAAAGGGCGGCACCGGATTGAACTGGTCCCCGGATGTTGGACTGGTATTGGAAGGTTAGACCTTGAGGGCCTTGGCTCGGTATTGGACCGGGCTCAGGCCCTCAAGTCGTGTG
>NZ_JBFAMQ010000033.1:0-14724 GCF_040674615.1 Glycomyces sp. NPDC049804 | reverse complement strand
CCGGGGCGGCGTCGCTATCCTAACAGGCTTTTGCCCTAAACTCACGGCCCTCAGGCGCGCCGCGCATGAGGCCATTATTTTTCCGTCACTAAGCGAGGGGCGGACGGCTCAAGCCGTCCGCCCCTCACACGTCGATCAGCGGCTGTCAGTCGTCGTCATCGTCGTCGAGTTCCTCGCGACGGACGTTGTTCTGGCTCCAGTCGACATCGTCCTCCCGCAGCCAGGTTTCACGGGTGTAGGTCTCTTCGTCGTCATCGTCGTGGTACCCGGAGCGGGTGCCGCCACGGGGGTTGTTCCCGCTGCCGCCACGGCCGATCGCATTGCGGCTCGACTGCGAGAGACGGCCCCCGGTGTTACCTCGGGAGTTGCTGCCCGCGCCTGAACGAGCGGGGCTCGAGCCGGGCTTGCCGCCGTTCGCGCCGGCGCGAGCCGGGCTGGTCCCGGCGCCGCGGCCCGAGGTCGAACCGGCACCCTGGGACGGACCGAACAGCCCTGTGCCGCCAGGGAGCGAGGAGCCGCCCATGCCAGTGCCGCCAGCGGTGGTGAAGGTGCCGCCACCACCAGCGGGAATGACGCCACCGCCGGCCAGACCACCGGTCACGTTGGTGTTGTCGACGTCGTCGTAGGAACCGTAGTTCCAGTCGCCCTCAACGGGATCGAGGTCGTCGCCGGGAGCGTCCGCGAAGCCGTCGCCGTCGAGGTCCGCGGACTGGTCGGCAGGGACACTCCCCGTCGAGTTCGACGAGTTCAGCGCGGTCTCGGAGAAGATACCGCCGGTCGGCTTCGTGTAGGTGTTGTTGCCGGGCATGTCACTCGGAGGAGGCGGCGGCAGCTCGCCGAAAGTCTCCTCCTTCGCCCGTGCGTACTCGTCACCGAGGTCAGCAACGATCTGAGCCATGGCTTCGTGCCGATTGTTGAGGTCTGTCTGATACTCCTGCTGCCACTGAGTCTTCTTCGACTGCGCTTCAGCGCTTGCAGGGTCGACCTTCTTCTTGCTCTCGACCCAATCCTCGTACTCGTCGATGTACATCGGGTTGAGGGAGCCGAACTCGGGGTATGCGTTGGCCCGTTCCTGGGCGCTCTTCAGGTGTTCGGCTAGGCGGGGGATCTTCGTGTCCCCGGCCGTCTTCATGCCCTCTTCGGATTCGACGCTGTACTGCTTGACGAGTTCCATACGGCCGTGGAACTCATCCGAAGCGGGTCCGCTCCACTGCAGGCGCAGTGAAGAAACGTGCGTGGTGAGTTCCTCGCGCGCGGCCTTCATGCCGCTAGCGGCAGAGACCCAGATGTAGCCCGCTTGCTCGACGGTGTAGTCGTCGCCTTCGTGGAGCATGTCCCACAGCTGCTGGTGGGTGTACGTGCTCTTGTAGTAGTCGACGCCTTTGCCTTTGGCGGCCATCTCGACTCCTTCCTAGGGGTCAGGTCTGAACGGGGACTAGAGCACCCGGGGCTGCTCTTCGGTACCGGTGCCGGTCCCGTCGGCGCCAGGCTGATTGCCGGTGGCTGGCATGTCGTTGCCGCGGGTGTTCTCCGAGCGGGCCTCGTCCACGTCGCCGGCCGTGATGCCGCCGGCCTTGCTGTCGAACTCGCTCTGGATGTTGACCACGTCGGCCGAGACGTTGCCGTCGTTCTCCAGGTAGCTGTTCTTGATGTCCTCGCTGACCACGCGGCCCGTGTCCAGGCCGTGCACGACCCGGTCGAGTTGCTCTGCGCGCGAAGGGTAGAAGACCGTCCGGTACGCCTCCTGCAGCTCGAGCGCGTCGTCGAACCCGCCGAGCTTGAGGTTGAGCGCGTCGACCTCCTGCATGGCGCCCATGCTGAGGTAGTCCTGGTTCCAGCTCTCGCGGATGGTGACGACGGTGCCGTCGAGGACCCGGTTCCGGAAGAGCCCGAGATCCTGAATGGTCGTGTCCATCTTGGAGATGAACTCGTCGAAGGACTCCTCGGTCATCTGAGTCGTCTGGTTGGTCGCGGTGTTCGTGACCGTGTACAGGCCTTCGCTCGCGTCGTAGCTGGCTGTGTAGCCGACAGCGTCGGGGTCCGCCAACGTCATCACCTCAGTACAATCGTCGGGTTTACGGGGGATATCGACCCGGGCCGTTCGGCGTGACGCGGAGGGCAGGGTCGCTCGACTAGTGCTCAGACCAGCATACCGAGCTGCGGCCACTGAGACCGAACAGGCCGTCCCGCATGGCACGAAAGCGGGAGCAGCGGGACACCCGCCGCCACCTGGAACGTTCCCTGCCTTCGGCGACATTCGGCGGCCGGCTCGCGCCCCCTTCTGCGGCCGGCCGTTCACCCCGCTTGACCCGGTTTGCGCACCCCTTGCGTCGCAATCGAACATCCAGTCGCTCTGGCTCACCCGATCGGGGGAAGAGGACCTGCGGAGCTGGCACAAAGTGGGGATACACGGCCTCGCCCGATGCTTGTAAACTCAGAGGCGCACCGCCAACCCGGTGAGTTTGCACGGACGGGTTATGGTGACTGCGGAATCGATCGAAACTCACTGGGATACCCCTGCAGGCCTAGGTCGCTAGCGCCTCAGCCCCCGGTCTATCACTTGGAGGTGAAAAATGGCCGGTGTCGTAATGGACACAGAAACAGTCGCCCAAGCCGCGACTGACACGGTCAACGCCAAGCTCGACGTCGACGGTGAGCTCGACGCACTGAAGGCCCTGTGCGACGACCTCGCCGCGGGCTGGACTGGCCAGGGTGCCGCCGCGTTCGCCAACGTCATGCAGGCCTGGGACGCCGAGGCTGCCAAGCTCCTCGACGCGCTCCAGGACATCGCGGACAGCCTCGACTCCTCGGCCGCCCAGCAGGCGGAGCAGGACGCCGAGTCCAGCTCCGACTTCGGCGCCTTCGACGCCGAGCTCTAAGACTTCCCCCCGAAACTAAGGAAAGAGGTGAACCATGGGTTCTCGTATTTCTATGAGCTACGAGCAGCTGGAAGCCGCAACTGCTGAGATCGCGTCGCGGTCGGGCTCGATGACCAGCACGCTTGCCGATCTCCGCACCAAGCTCGACGCCCTCGAATGGGAAGGCACCGACAAGGCTGCCTACGAAGAGTCCAAGGCCCAGTGGGACGCGGCTTTCGAGAAGATCAACGACATCCTCGAAGCCGTCGGCCGCGCGGTCGACAACGCGAAGCAGCGCTACATGGACACCGAGGCGGCCAACGCCTCTCGTTTCAGCGGCTAGCAGCTTCCCCCAGCTCGAAGACGACAGGAAACCCGGGTAGTCCGCCAGGACGGCCCGGGTTTCTTCATGCCCAGGGCCGACCAAGTCTGCGGGCGGACGCCGGGAACGGGAATGGGAACGAAGACCAGGCCGGTACGCGAATGGGCGGGACCGCAGCGGTCCCGCCCATTCACCAAGCTTCGCTTACTCGGTCGCGGCCTTAGCCGGGACGATGTCGGTCTTTCGGGTGCCCGGCCGCCAGCCGCGCCTGCGGCCCTTCGGCACGATCTTCTTCAGCACCAAGACCAGCGTGACGAGCACGATCGAAGCGCCGACGCTCGCCCAGGCGATCGCCTTCTCGAGGCGCAGCGGGTCGTAGTCCGGGTCCAGGCCGACGATCGCTTCGCGGTCCTCTTCGGCGATCGGGACGGTGCTCGGCTCGCCGGTCGGCTCCTGCGACACGGTGTCCGAGGTGATCTCGGACTGGACCACCGGCGCGGTCAGAGCGGCGCCCACATTGAGAATGCCGTGCCCCTGGTAGATGTTGAACTCGTTCGGCGGGTGGATCGCGGTCTCCTGCAGGCGCTTCTGGATCCACGCCGGCGTCGCCTCGGCACCGTACTGCCCCTTGAGCAGCGCAGCCGCCCCCGCGACGAACGGCGCCGCGAAGCTCGTGCCGCTGTTGGACGCCCAGTCGCCCCCGGCGTACGGGTAGGCCAGTTCCACGCCGGGCGCCAGCAGGTCGATGTTGTTCCCGAAGTTGGTGCCGTTGTACCAGTTGCCGTCCTTGTTGTGCGCCCCCACCGCGATGACCTCGGGGTAGTTCGCCGGGTAGAACGTCTGCTTGTCCGCTTCGATGGACTCGTCGTCCATGTGTTTGGTGTCGTTGCCGGTAGCGCCCACCACGACCACGCCGTTCGCGATCGCGTTCGCGACGGCGTCCGCGAGCTCCTGCGTCTCGACCATCACCGAGGAGACGTTGATGACGTCGGCGTCATGCGCCACAGCGTCGTTGATCGCCTGAGCGACCACCTTGCTCTTCGACGAGTCGCCACCCTCGTTGTCGCCGCCGGTGAAAACCCGGATGGGCAGGATGTTCGCCTCAGGCGCGACTCCGATGAAGTCGATGGTCCCCGCCGTGCCGATCGGGCCCCCCGCCGCGATCGCCGCCACCGCCGTACCGTGCCCGTTCTGGGCCGAATCGCACTTGCCCTTGGAACTCGCGTCCCACGCGTCATAGCCACCGAGCAGGCGGGAGCCGAACACATCCTCACGGGCTCCGGCGACACCCGAGTCGATGACGGCGATCGTCACCGGCTGCCCCGCTTTGCTGCCCGTCTCGAACGTGCCGCGGTTGTACTGCTGCGCCTGCTCGAGACCGATGAAGTTCTTCGCCCACGGCCGCTGGTTCAGCGGCTCGCCGCCCTCGGGGGCCGGCACGCACGCCGCGCGCTCGTCCTCGGGCGCCATCGTGGAATCCCACCCGTCCTGCTGCGCCTGAGCAGGAGGAGCGGCAGGCGTGACGCCCAGAATGATCGTTCCGGCCGCACCCACTGCGAGAACGGCGGAAAGGAGAGGTATACGCGGGAGGAATCGCACCCGGTCAGTCTAACGCCGCGAAACCAGCGGACAGGTCCACCCGTATCCGCGCGAAACACCGGAAGGGCGGGGGACCAAGAGGTGGACTCGTCCGCATACGATGGATACGACCACTCACCTTCATCTTGGAGACGTCGCCCATGACGATGCTGCAGGCCCAACAGCAAGCTCGCGGCACCGCGTCCGTGCAAGCCCAGCAGGGGAACGGCCCGACCCCCGGCGAGTCGGTCGTGTTCACGACCCGTTCGACCGGCAGGCTCGGCCCGCTCACGGTCGCGCAGCTCATCACCATCGAGCTGGCGCTCACACTCGCGCTCGGGAGCTTCGCGCTCGGCATGATCCCCGGCGCCGCCGGCGGCGGCGTCGCGCTGATCGTCCTCGTGATCGTGTTCTGGCGCAAGGGCGACTACTGGTGGTACCAGACCTGGCCGCTCAAATCCCGCATGAAGCGGCGCATCCGCGCCCTCGACCCCGCGCAGCTCACCGAGGTCCTCCACCGCATCGCCCCCGACCTCGGCATCACCGGTATCGAGGACCGCGACGAGAACGTCGGCATCGGCCACGACAACGGCGGCTGGTTCTCCGTCATCGAGATCGGCACCACCGACGAAGGCACCAAGGCCATCCCGCTCGAGCGCCTCGAACGGCTCTTCGACGAGACCTCCGTGCCCGTCACCGCCGTCCAGCTCATCGGCCACACGACCCCGGTCGGCTTGAGCGCCTACGACAACAGCCCCGCCTCCCGCTCCTACCGCGAGCTCCTCGGCGACTACCCCGCCGTCGTCCACCACAAGGCCTGGCTCGCCGTGCGCCTCGGCGCCCGCGACGCCCGCGAGGCCACCGCCGAGCGCGGCGGCGAGGTCGACGGCGTGTACAAGGCGCTGGCGAGCACTTCGCAGCGCGTGAGCAAGCTCCTCGGGAACGTGGGCGTCCCGAACCGCATCCTCGACGCCGAGGGCGTCCGCGAAGCGGTCTCGCAGTCGCTCGGTGTGGCGTTCGCACCGGTCCCGGGCGAGCGCACCGCCGAGGAGTGGAGCCACTGGTACGCGGACGGCCTGCGCCACGTCGCCTACCGGATCACCAAGTGGCCCACCGACGCCGCGTCCCTGCACCGCACGGGCGACGCGCTCTCGGGCGTGCCCGCCGCGTTCGTGACCGTCTCGACCGTCGTCACCGCCGGCGCGAACGGCAAGGTCAACCCCGACGGCCGCGTCACCGGACGGCAGCTCGCCGTCGACGGGATCGTGCGCCTCGCCCTCGACCAGTCCTCCTGGGAGTCGGCCCAGAACCAGCTGCTGAACGTCGCCGACCAGCTCGGCGTCCGCCTGCAGCGACTCGACGGCGAGCACGGACCCGCCGCCTACGCATCCGCCCCCACCGGAGGAGGCCCCCGATGAGCGACCGCAACAGCAACGGCAACGTCTACGGCGGCGGCACCTACCAGGGCGGCACGTACCAGAGCGGCGCCCACCGCACCGGCCGTCACTCCGACGACGACGAAGAGCAGCAGGGCGGCCAGCGCCGCGCCGTCGACGACGAGTCGTCGGGCACCGCCAAGATCGGCCGCGCCGGCACCGCCGGATCGGCCACCCCGCCTCCGACGCCGAGCGCCCGCGGCGGCGCGCAGCCCCCGCAGGGCGCCGTCTACGGCCAACAGGGCCAGCCCGGTCAGACCGGCAGCCAGCCCGGCCAGCCCGGCCAGCCCGCGCAAGGCGCCGTCTACGGTGCGCGCCAAGGCCAGCAGCCCGCACCGCAGAGCCGACCGGTCTCCCCGCCGCAACCGCCGCCCAGCGCGCGAGGCGGCGCGCAGCCCCCGCGCCCGGCCCAGCAGCAGCCCGTGTCGCCGCAGCAGCAGACGCCGCGCCCGCCCGAGATGCGCCCGCCGTCGCCGCAAGGCCAAGCGCCGCAACCGGCTTCGCCCCCGCAGTACCAGCAGCCGCAGCGTCCCCCGGCCCAGCCGCCGGCCCCGGCCCGGGCCACGCCGCCTCCGGCGCAGCCCCCGGCCGCGCAGCCGCCCGCCGCGCAACCGCCCCGGCCGCAGCAGCCGCCGTACCAGCCGCCCGCCTCACCGCAGACGCAACCGCCGCAGCCGCAAGCGCAGCCGTCCCAGCCATCGGTCGCGCCGGTCTCCGCCGCGCCCGTCAGCGCCCCCTCGGTCTCCCCGGTCTCCGCGCAGCCCGTGTCCGGCCAGCCCATCTCAGGCCAGCCGTTCTCCGCGCAGCCCGCCTCGGCCCAGCCCTACTCGGGCATGCCGTACTCCGGCGCCGCCCCGATCACCGGCGGCCCGGTCAGCTCCCTGCCGACCTCGGCCGGCCTCTTCGGCATCGGCTCGGTCTCCGCCGGCCCCACCGAAGGCACCGTCTACGGACTCCCGGTCACCGACCGCGCCGTCGAGACCGCCAACGACGCGGGCCGCCCCGTCGAAGCGGTCAAGCCCGCCCCGCAGATCCCCACCCCGCGGGCCCTGGAGCTCATGACCTCCGCCAGCCCGCCCTCCGGCCTCGTCATCGGCCGCGACGCCGAGCAGGTGCCCGTCGTCGCCCCGTTCTTCCGCCCGGAGGAGACCCGCATCAACCTCATCGGCGGCGTCTACCTCGCCCGCCTGCTCGTCTTCCGCGCCTTGGCGATCGGCACCCGCGTCGCGGTATGCACCACCCGCCCGCAGGAGTGGAACGGCCTGGGCGAGACCGCGACCGGCCGCAACGACCGCCTCGCCGTCCTGCACGGCGACCAGCCCGTCACCGTCGAGGCCAGCCAGCACTCCCCGGCGCTGTACGTCTACGACGTCGGCGAGCGCGGCTCCCAGACCAAGCCCGTCCTCGGCCCCTGGCGCACCCAGCTCACCGTGCTCCCGCGCCTGACCAACTACGCGGACGAGCTCACCGGCGAGGCCCACATGACCGTCCTGCAGCGGCTCACCGCCGAAGAGGCCCAGATCGCCCGCTCGGCGATCCGCGTCAACCAGGAAGTGCTGCAATGGCTCCAGATGCTGCACGACGACATGATCGCCATGCTCCGCAAGGGCCAGAAGGAGCGGTACCTGTGGTGCTCCCCGACCTCCATCGAAGCGCAGATGTTCGGCGCGCCCATGCGCACCTACTGACCGGGACATGAAAGAGGGGCGGGGCCGATCGGCCCCGCCCCTCATCGCTTTCCGGCGCTAACTCGCGTCGCGCCAGTTCGCCAAGTACCCGTTCGCGATCGCCAGCGCCAGGTCCGTCAGACCCTGCTGGTCCATCCCGGCGTCCTCCGCCACCGAGAGCCGCACCACCGTGTACGTGTTGTCGTCCTGCACATGGAGGTGGAAGTTCGACGTCCCGCCGTCCTCGGGGACACGCGACACGGCCGCCGACTGGTCGCCGATCCCAGGCGCCGGCTCAACCAGCGTCCAGGCCTCGCCCAGCTCGCCGATGTCGCTCGTGCCGAGCTCGAAGTTGACGCTCGCCTTCGCATCCGAGTCGAAGACCGTGCTCTCCACCTCGAGCAGCGCCGTCGCCCGCTCCGCCTCGCCGTACGTCATCGAGCAGGTCTGCACCCACCCCCGGCTCTTGTCCTCGGCGTCCCCGACCGCCGTCGGCTCCGCACCGTTCACGACCGACTCGAGCGGACCCGCGTCCACCAGCGAGCACGGCTCGCCGCTGCCCTCGAACGTCAGGTTCGTCTCCGTGCCGCCCGTCGTCTCCGAGCCGTCGTCGCGGTTCATGAACCACCACACGCCGCCGCCCACGAGCGCCAGCGCCACGACCCCGCCGATGATCTTCGGGATCGGGCTCGACTTGCGCGCCCGGCTGCGCACCTTCTGGAAGTCCGAACGCCGCCGCGGCTCCTTCGGCATGTACCCGAGCCGCCCGATCGTCGTCGTCTCGCTCCCGCCGCCCCACTCGCCGCGGGACTCGTCCGCGAACGCGGTCTCCTCGAACGGCTGGTCCTTGCGCGACAGCGGCTCACCGCCCGGCCCCTGGGCCTGCGGCGCACCCGCGCCCTGAGGCGGCTGCGAGGGCGAACCGGCGCGCGGCGGCGAACCGGCACCCCGCTGGTCCTGACGCTCGGCGCGCGGCGTCGCACCCGTCACCGGCCCTTGCGGGCGCCGCGACTCATAACCCCCGTACTGCGGGGAGAACTGCTGCTGAGGGGACTGGTGCCCCGCGTATCCCGGCCCGGGCTGCTGCGGCGACTGGCCCTGCCCCTGCCCTTGACTCTGTCCCTGAAAACCGCCGCCCTGACCGCCCTGCTGCGGCCCGCGGCCGGCCGAAGGCCCGCCCGCGCGCGGCGCGCCGCCGCGCGGATCCTGCGAGGGTCGCCCCGCCTGCGGCATCGGGCGCTGGCCGCCCTGGGGTCCGCCCGCTTGGGGCCCGCCGGCCTGCGGTCCGCCGGCTCTGGGGCCGCTCTGGTACGGACCGGGCTCGCCTTGCGCTCCCTGCGGTCTGCCCGCCCGGGGCCGCCACTGGCCCGTGCCCGGCCGCTGCCCGTCCTCGGGCTGCTCGTCATAGGCCGGGCCATAGGGTGGTGTGGCGCTCACGATGATCCTCCGCGAATGATTCCCGGCGTGTCGACTTGACGCCGCGGTAGTCACCGCCAGCTTAAAGGGAGCCGCCTAATTCGCCGCTCGGGGGAGCGCGTCGACGAGGCCCGCGCCCAGTTCCTCCGTCAGCTTTCGCACATCGCCGCCCTCGGGCGGCACGCCGGTGAAGAACAGGTTGATGCTGAGCGTCGCGTTGGCGATCTGGATGTGGAGCCGCACCTGCGTCTCCTCGCCTCCGGCCACGGTCACGACCGCGGCCTGCTCGCCGATGCCGCTCACGTCCTCGGTCGTGAAGCCCTTCGAGGCCTCGAAGTCGAGCACCCCGGCGTACGCGGCCCGGCCTTTCGCGGCGTCCTCGTAGACCTGCACGGTTGAGAAGAGCGTCACCAGCCGGTACGCGTCGTCGCCGGTGTACTCGGCCGAGTAGGTGCAGTTGAAGGTGCGCACCTCTTCTTTCGAGGTCTCCTCCGGGCTGCGCGCCTGCTCCGTGTCGGCCCACGGCCCGAGCAGCTCGGGGTTCACCGAGATCGCGCACAGGTCGTCGATCTTCCCGGCCTCGACCGCGGGCTCTTCGTCGCCGCCCCCGGAGGACCAGTACAGGACGGTGGCGCCGGCGACGAGCAGGACCGCGACGACGGCGAGGACCCAGCCCACGCTCGTGAGCTGGCGGAAGAGGTCGGCACCGCGATGCCGCCCCTGGTAGGTGGAGGGTTTCCCGTCCGCCTGGGGCTCCTCGGACTTGTCCGAGTCGATCACCTGGAGTGCGATGGTCGTGTCCTTCTCTGAGGCTCGCTGCTGACGCGCCAGCAAACAGCTTATCGAGTACATGGGACACGGGCCACGCTCGCGCCGTGCCAACAACGAGGAGTCGTGTTTTCTCACCCGATCGTGACGGCGCTCATGTGGGTCCCGCGAGCGGGTGACGTGGCGGTGGGCACCGGTCAGCTGTCCGGCTCGGCGAATGACGCAGAGTGTGCGATACTCGACCTTGTCGTACCGCACACAGCTACGGACGGTGCGACCTGGAGATGTCCTGTCCGCGTCCCTCACGACGGCGACGGACTTGACCACTCGGCCGGGAAAGAGGTTGAATTCCCGGCGCGAGTTGAGGCTTTCAGTGCGGCCCGAACGGCATGATTTGAGCGCCGGAGCATGGCTCGCCAGCCTCTTGGGCGAAGCGAGCCGGATGCCGGCCTCGCCACGCCGGGAGGACCGCACTGCTGATGCCGCGCCCGTGCGGCAGCGGATGCACACCGCATCACGCGCCCGGGCGGCGGCTGGAATGGAGATTTATTCATATGCGCGAGAACGAGCCGCGCGAACAGGTTCCCGTGGTTGCGGTGACCTTCATGGCTCCTCAGAAACCCAAGAACGACGAGCCCCCGGCCGAGACGCCGCGGTCCGAGCGCCCCCGCGCCGCCGCCACCGTCGCGCCGATGTTCGCCCCCCCGCCGAAGGTCCAGCCCAAGGCTGCCGAGCCCAAGGCCGAACCCGCCAAGCGCGAGCAGCGCGAGGAAGAGCCCGAGCCGCGCCGCGGCCAGGCGAAGAAGACCCAGGCCAAGAAGGCCCAGCCCCAGGAGCAGCAGGCGACGCGAAAGCGCACCCGCAATCGCTCCGACAGCCGCGCCGCCGAGAAGACCGGCGACCGGGGCGGCCCCGAGCGGTCCGACCGCGCCTCCGACAAGCCGGAGCCGAAGGCCGAAGCCCCCGCCGTCGAGGAGTTCGACGACGACTTCGACGACGATGACGACTCCGAGGCCGGCCGCCGCCGCCGCGGCCGCCGTGGCCGCCGAGGCCGCGGCCGCGGCAAGGGCGTCGACGGCGCCTACGACGACGAGGGCGCAGAGGACGAGGACGAGACCGGCGACCATGAGGCCGACGATGAAGACGACGAGGACTCGGAGGCCGACGGCCCCGAAGTGACCCGCCGTCGCCGCCGTCGCCGCCGCCGCGCCGGCTCCGAGGACTCCGACCGCTCGCGTCCCGACGACTCGGACGACGACGCCGAAGTGGTCGTCAAGGTCCGCACCCCGCAGCGCCGCACCTCCTCGAACGAGGAAGTGCGCGGTGTCTCCGGCTCCACCCGTCTCGAGGCCAAGCGCCAGCGCCGCCGCGACGGCCGCAAGTCCGGCCGCGGCCGCGTCCAGGTCGTGAGCGAGGCCGAGTTCCTCGCCCGCCGCGAAGCGGTCGAGCGCCAGATGGTCGTCCGCGTCCGCAACGGCCGCTCCCAGGCCGCTGTCCTCGAGGACGGCATCCTCGCCGAGCACTACGTGTCGAAGTCCGGCACCCAGGGTCTGGTCGGCAACGTCTACCTCGGCAAGGTCCAGAACGTGCTCCCTAGCATGGAGGCCGCCTTCGTCGACATCGGCCGCGGCCGCAACGCCGTGCTCTACGCCGGTGAAGTGAACTGGGACGCCACCGGCCTCGCCGGCAAGGCCCGCTCCATCGAGCAGGCCCTGCGACCCGGCGACGCAGTGCTCGTCCAGGTCACCAAGGACCCGGTCGGCCACAAGGGCGCCCGCCTCACCAGCCACGTCGCTCTGTCGGGCCGCCACCTGGTCTACGTCCCGGGCGGCAACGCCTCCGGGATCTCCCGCAAGCTCCCCGACCGCGAGCGCACCCGCCTGCGCGCGGCGCTCAAGAAGCTCGTCCCCGAGAGCGCGGGCGTCATCGTGCGCACCGCGGCCGAGGGCGCCGGCCCCGAGGAGCTGGCCCGCGACATCTCCCGCCTCCAGATCGAGTGGGAGGAGATCCAGGCCAAGGCGAAGAAGGGCAACGCGCCGAGCGTGCTGCACTCCGAGCCCGACGTGCTCATCCGGGTGGTCCGCGACGTCTTCAACGAGGACTTCAAGGAGCTCCTGGTCGAGGGCGACGAGGCGTACGACGAGATCCACAAGTACCTCGAGTCGGTCTCGCCCGAGCTGCTGCCGCGGCTCAAGCGCCACACCGGCACGAAGGACGTCTTCGCCGAGATGCGCGTCGACGAGCAGCTGCTCAAGGCCCTGGACCGCAAGGTCTACCTGCCCTCCGGCGGCTCGCTCGTCATCGACCGCACCGAGGCGATGACCGTGATCGACGTCAACACCGGCCGCTTCACCGGCGAGGGCGGGAACCTCGAGGAGACCGTCACCAGGAACAACCTGGAGGCGGCCGAGGAGATCGTGCGCCAGCTGCGCCTGCGCGACATCGGCGGCATCATCGTGATCGACTTCATTGACATGGTGCTCGAGTCGAACCGCGACCTGGTGCTGCGCCGCCTGACCGAATGCCTGGGCCGGGACCGGACCAAGCACCAGGTCACCGAGGTCACCTCGCTCGGCCTGGTGCAGATGACGCGCAAGCGCGTCGGCCAGGGCCTCATCGAGGCGTTCTCCGAGCCGTGCGAGCACTGCAAGGGCCGCGGGGTCATGGTCCACACGGACGAGATCCTGGGGACCTCCCGCAAGAAGGGCAACGGCGGCGGGGGCGGCAACGCCAACGCGAACCAGTCCCAAGGCGGCCAGGGTCAGCAGAACCAGGGCGGCGGCAAGAAGAAGCGCGACCGCTCCAAGAAGCAGGACCAGCAGCAGAAGCAGCAGGACCAGCCTGAGCCGCACGTCAAGTCGGCCGCGGCCGAGACCGCGAAGATCGCCGCCGCGCTCGGCGAGCACGGCCACGAGCACGAGGACGTCGCGATCGTCGACGAGACCGACGAGCCGATCACCTCGGCGGAGTCCGACACCGCGACCGAGGTCGTCGTCGAGACCGAGCCGCTGGACCTCGCCGCCGCGACCGAGGAGGCCGTCCCCGCGGACGCCGACGAGGTCCTGGCCGAGGAGCAGACCGCCGCTGACTCGCCCACCGGGGCAGCGGAAGCCGACACCGAACCCGGCGACGAAGCCGGATCGGCGGCGTCCGAGCACTAGGACGGCCCGGCGCCGCGGACTGTGACGTTCGCGGCGCTGAGCTGATCCCGATGCCGGAACCAGCGGGTACATGACGTACCCTAGTGAGCGGCCTATAGAGCCCTCAGCTTTTCCTCTCCGGACCGCCGGGGATGAACGCGGAGCTCGATCGGCGGGCCGGCCCAGGTGACGTTCGCGGAACCGCAGGCTGGCAGGTGCACGGCACCGCGAAATTGACAGAACACCGTTCCCCTGCGGGGAACTCATTTCCCCGCACCGGGGAGGACCCAAGGAGACCGCGTCGACATGTACGCAATCGTCAAGACTGGCGGAAAGCAGTACAAGGTCGCCGAAGGAGACGTCCTCGAAGTCGAGAAGCTTCAGGGCGCGCCCGGCGACACGCTTACGCTGCCTGCGGTGTTGCTCGTCGACGAAGGCACTGTGGTCACCGACGCCTCTGGCGTCACGGTGAGCGGTGAACTTCTCGAGCACACCAAGGGCCCGAAGATCAAGATCCATAAGTACAAGAACAAGACCGGCTACCACAAGCGCCAGGGTCACCGTCAGCCGCTGACCCGCGTCAAGGTCACTGGCATCACCAAGTAAGGGGTTGGACAGATGGCACACAAGAAGGGCGCATCCAGCTCCCGCAACGGGCGCGACTCCAACTCCAAGCGACTTGGCGTCAAGCGCTTCGGCGGTCAGCACGTCAGCGCCGGCGAGATCCTGATCCGTCAGCGCGGCACCAAGTACCACCCGGGCGAGCTCGTCGGCCGCGGCGGCGACGACACGCTGTTCGCTCTGGCCGAGGGTGAAGTCCTCTTCTCCTCCAAGCGCGGCCGCAAGCTGGTCAACATCGTCCCCACCTCCACCGAGGTCGCGGCGTAAGACCTGAGCGGCAACGCTCGAAAGCATGAACAAGGGCCGGGCCCGTCGAAAGACGGACCCGGCCCTTTCGCGTACCCGCCTCCCGGCGCCGGCGCCTCGCTTCCCTTCTCCGGCACATGAACACCGATCGCAACGGGTTGTTCACCGCGAGGACCCCGGAATGTCGGACCCTTCCCCTAGGTTCGAACCAAGGACCTCGCGACGATGCGCGCGAAGCCGGCCCCGCCGACGCACCCGTTCGGACCGCCTTCTGGCCGTTCGGTTGCGTCGCAGCGGTATCGCCGCAGCTCAGCGCCATCGCGATCAAAAAGGGGACCCCCTGTTTCATGCCCTCAGAAGGGCGTGTAATGTTGTCCTAGCCCGAGGGGGAACGGAACAGAGCCGAAACGGCCTGGTCCGGAAGCCGCCGGAGACCAGCGACAAACTCACAGAGTTGAGGCGCGGTCCGAAAGCTGAATCTCGGGAATCTTTGAGACTCAATAGAGGCTCGATCGTGTGTGACACGGGTCAAGCGGCCCGAAGTTTGCAGAGCGATCTGAGACTGTTAGAGTTGAGAGGTTGCTCCGGCTGAGGCCGAATCCTTTAAGTGGATCGACTTGAGTTGGCGTGTTGTTTGAGAACTCAACAGGGTGTTTGGATGGTCAGCGTGCG
>NZ_JBFAMQ010000032.1:0-19052 GCF_040674615.1 Glycomyces sp. NPDC049804 | reverse complement strand
TCGTCGTCTGCACCATCATCCCGATCGTGATCATGTACCCCTTCATCCAAAAACACTTCACCAAAGCCGTCATCACCGGCGCCGTGAAGGGATAAAGCCCGCGGACTGTGAGGGTTCCGCAAGGGGAAGGGCGTCCGGATCTGTGCCGGGCCCGGACGCCCGTTAACCCCTTGTCCCCCAACGCGACACACTGAACTCCCTCAATCAACGCAAAAGGAGAAACACGTGCGACGACGCACATTCGCCGCCACCGCAGGCGCGGCCGTGGTCGGGGCCGGCGCCCTGTCCGTCCCCCTCCTCGCCGGAGCGGAAGAACGCAACCAGCAGGGCGGCGGCAACGCCTACACCTGGAAGAACGTCGCCATCAACGGCGGCGGGTTCGTCCCCGGCATCGTCTTCAACGAGACCGAGGCCGACCTCATCTACGCCCGCACCGACATCGGCGGCTGCTACCGCTGGCAGGAGGACTCCCGGACCTGGAAGCCGCTCCTCGACTGGGTGGGGCGCGACAAGTGGGGCTACTCGGGCGTCGTCTCGATGGCGACCGACCCCGTGGACACGAACCGCGTCTACGCCGCCGTCGGCACTTACACGATCGACTGGGACCCCAACAACGGCGCGATCCTCTACTCCGACGACAAGGGCGAGTCCTGGGGCATCGCGGAACTGCCGTTCAAGCAGGGCGGCAACATGCCCGGCCGCGGCATGGGCGAACGCCTCGTCGTGAACCCGGCCGACAACGCCGAGCTGTACCTGGGCACCCCCAGCGGCAACGGGCTGTGGCGCTCGAAGGACTACGGCCGCACCTGGGCCAAGGTCGAGGAGTTCCCCAACCCCGGCAACTTCGTCATCGACCCCAACAACCCCACCCAGGCCGACAACCAGGGCGTCATCTGGATCGACTTCGACCAGATCGGCGGCAAGATCTATGTGGGCGTGGCCGACCCGGCCGACCCGCTCTACGTCTCCGAAGACGCGGGCGCGACCTGGACCGCAGTCCCCGGCGCGGCCGAGATCCTCGGCTCCGCCGGCGGCAACCGCACCTTCCCCCAGCAGTCTGCTGTGGACAATACCAACGGCTACCTGTACATGGTCACCGGCCACGACCCGGGCCCGTACAACGGCGCTCCCGCGTCCGGCAACGGCGGCAAGATCGTGCGCCTCGCGACCCAGACCGGCGAGTGGACCGACGTCACGCCCGCCTACAACCCCCGCGGGGTGATCCCCGGCTTCGGCGGGATCACCGTCGACCGCCAGAACCCCGGCACTCTCATGGCGGCCACCCGCAACAACTGGTGGCCCGACGAGATCCTGTACCGCTCCACCGACTCCGGCGCCACCTGGTCGCACAGCTGGGACTACGCCGAAGGCCAGGACCGCCACGACCGGTTCGACATGGACAACTCCGGCAGCCCGTGGCTGTCGTGGAACGGCGAGGACCAGGGTCCCGCATACGCGGTCAAGCACGGCTGGATGATCGACGCCCTCGCGATCGACCCGCACGACTCGGGCCGCATCATGTGGGGCACCGGTGCGACCATCTGGGGCACCGAGGAACTGACCAAGTGGGACTCGCAGGGCGATCTCATCGGTGAGGAGAACGGCCAGCGCGTCCCGCTCCCGGTCGAGAAGTTCACCGTCGGCGTCCGCGCCGAAGGCGTGGAGGAGTGCGCCACCCTCGACCTCGCCGCGATCGGCGGGACGCTCGTCTCAGCCATCGGCGACGTCGGCGGCTTCGTCCACACCGACCTCGGCCGGGCCGAGCCGATGATCGACACGGGCTGGTCCACCGGCACGAGCGTCGACTTCGCGCAGGCGAAGCCGGACATCGTGGTCGGCACCGGCAACGTGCACGGCAACGAGAAGGGCCACGTCGGCGTCTCCACCGACCGCGGCAAGACCTGGAAGAACGCCGCGCGCGTCGAAGGCGTCCCCGGCGACGGGAACGGCGGCACCGTCGCGGTCACCGCCGACGGGTCGGCGATCCTGTGGACGCCGGGCGGCAACCAGGTCGCGCCGGTGTACAGCAACGACCTCGGCGAGACGTGGCTCCCGGTCGAGGGGCTTCCGGTGGGGGCGAAGATCCGCTCCGACCGGGTCAAGGCCTCGGTCCTGTACGCGTTCTCGGGCGGCACGTTCTATCGCAGCACCGACGGCGGCAAGACCTTCGCCGACACGGGCGCGACCGGCCTGCCGACCGCGGGGGTCGACGACTTCCGGGCCGTCCCCGGCAAGAAGAACCATGTCTGGCTCGCCGGGCGCGGGGACGACAAGGAAGGCATCCCCGGCGGCATGTGGCGGTCCAAGGACGGCGGCACCACGTGGAAGCAGATCACCGTGTTCGAGACGGCCGACTCGGTCGGTTTCGGCAAGGCGGCCAAGCGGTCCGGTTACCCGGCGATCTTCACGTCGGCGCTGAAGGGCGGCACGGCCGCGATCTACCGCTCGACCGACGGCGGCAACCGCTGGCACCGGATCAACGACGACGAGCACCAGTGGGCGTACTCGGGGTCGGCGATCACCGGCGACCCGCAGATCTACGGCCGCGTCTACCTGACGACGAACGGCCGCGGCATCATCTACGGCGACATCGTCGGCTAGCGGCGGCTTCGGCCCAAGCGCGCGGGCAGGACCGCTGAGCGAGCGGTCCTGCCCGCTTCGTTCGTCCTAGGCCGCGAACTGGGACTGCGACGGGGCCGACCGGCGGTGGACGTTCTCGTCCAACGGCGCGCGCTCGGTGGCCTCCGAGTCCACGCGATAGTGCCTGGTCTGCGGTACCGCGAACGGCACGGCCGCCGTCCTGTGGGCCTGCCACTGCGGGTCGAACCGGCGGTGGAGCATGAACGGCGACGGGACGATCCTGTCGGCCCGGTCGGGACTGCGCCTCGACGTTTCGGGCTGTGGGGCACGGCCACGGCCACGGCACCAAGGTGCACCGGTGATCGTGCACCGGCGGCGCGAACCAGCAGTGGCCGCTGCGTTAGGAACATATAGAAGCCGCCCCGCGCACTGCGCGGGGCGGCTTCGCCGTGTACGAGCGGCTAGCGGCCGAGCCAGCCGCCGTCGACGGGGATGACCGCGCCTGAGACGTAGTCGGAGGCGGGACTGGCGAGGAACACCGTGGCCCCGGCGAGGTCGCCGGGCCGACCCCAGCGGCCGGCGGGGATGCGCTCGAGGATCGCCTTCGAGCGGTCCGGGTCGTCTTGCAGCGCTTGGGTGTTGTCGGTGGCGATGTAGCCGGGGGCGATCGCGTTGACGGTGACGCCGCGGCCGGACCACTCGTTGGCCAGCGCGCGCGTGAGCCCGGCGATGCCGTGCTTGGCGGCGGCGTAGCCGGGAACGTTGATGCCGCCCTGGAAGCTCAGGAGCGAGGCGGTGAAGACGATCTTGCCGCCGCCGCGTTCGAGCATCGACCGGCCGACGGCGCGGGTGAGCGCGAACTGGCTGGTGAGGTTGACCTGGAGCACTTCGTCCCAGTACGCGTCCGAGTGCTCGGCGGCGGGGGCGCGGCGGATGGTGCCGGCGTTGTTGACGAGGATGTCGACGCCCTTGCCCGCCAGGGTGTCGGCGAGGTCGGCGACGGCTGCGGGGTCGTTGAAGTCGGCCGGGATCGCCTCGAAGCGGCGGCCGAGGGCGGTGACGCGCTCGCCGATGGCGGAGCCCTCGGTCTCGATGGTGGCGCTGACGCCGATGACGTCGGCCCCGGCGGCGGCGAGGGCTTCGGCCATGGCGAAGCCGATGCCGCGCTTGGCGCCGGTGACGACGGCGAGGCGGCCGGTCAGGTCGAAGGGGTTCATGCGGTCTCCTGGCCGGCTTGGACGTCGATGAGGATCTTCATGGCGTCGCCGCCGGTGAGGTCGTCGAAGGCCGACTGGACGTCGTGCAGGGGCACGGTCTTGGTGATGAGGGCGTCGGCGGGGATCGCGCCGGTGGCGAGGAGCGCCACGGCGGTGTCGAAGTCGTCGCGCTGGTAGACGCGGGCGCCGAGGAGGCGCAGTTCGCGCCAGAAGACGCGCTGGAGGTTGATCGGGCGGGGTTCGGGGTGGATGGCGACGACGACGAGGGTGCCGCGGACCTTGGCGTAGTCGACCGCGCCGAGGACGGCCGCGGCGGCGCCGGAGACTTCGAAGACCACGTCGGCGCCAGCGCCGCCGGTCCACTCCTCGACCCAGGCGACGGTGTCGTCGCGGGGGTCGAGAACGGTGTAGCCGAGGTCGGCGATGGCCTTGCGGCGCTTGGGGTCGAGTTCGATGACGACGACTTCGCCGCCGAAGGAGCGGGCGACGGCGGCGATGAGGACGCCGATGGGGCCGCCGCCGATGACGACGGCCTTCTGGCCCTTTTCGAGTTCGGCGCGGCGCACGTCGTGGACGGCGACGGCGGTGGGCTCGACGAGAGCGGCGTGCTGGAGCGAGAGGCTGGCGGGCAGGGGCACGAGGAGGTTCGCGTCGACGTTCCAGCGGCCTTGGAGCGCGCCGGGCGAGTCGATGCCGACGAAGTCGAGGTTCTGGCAGATGTGGCTGTTCCCGGCGCGGCAGGCGGGGCAGGTGCCGTCCCAGGCGAGGGGCATGACGGTGACGGGGTCGCCGACGCTCCATCCGTCGACGCCGTCGCCGAGGGCGGCGATGGTGCCGCTCATCTCGTGGCCGATGACGGCGGGGGTGGTGACCCGGGCGTCCATGTGGCCGTTGAGGATGTGGAGGTCGGTGCCGCAGATGCCGTTGTAGGCGACGGCGATCTGGACCTGGCCGGGGCCCGGCGGCGCCTGCTCGGCGGCCTCTACGGCCATGGTCCGGTTTCCGGCGTAATGTGCGGCGAGCACGGGCGCCTCCCTCGATTGTCGGACGATCGGTCGCGGATGAGGATTCCACACATCGACGCGAAGCGCAATCGTTTGATCATCGCTTTTTGCGGTAGGCGATACTTGGCGGATGGCGAAGCTCAGTGATGTGGCGGCCCGCGCGGGCGTCTCGGTGTCGGCGGTCTCGAGGGTGCTCTCCGGCGACCCGTCGGCGCGGCTCAGCGCGGCGACCCGCGAGCGGGTCCGCCAGGCCGCGGCCGAGGTCGGGTACCACCCGAACTTCGCCGGCCGGGCGCTGAAGCTCGCGCGCACCGATGTCATCGCGCTCATCGTCCCCGATGTGACGAACTCGCTGTTCGCCGAGCTCACCCGCGGGGTTGAGGACGAGGCGGTGGCGCAGGGCTGCGTCATGCTGCTGGCCCGCACCGAGGACATGCACCCGGGCGGGCGCATGTTCGACCGGCTCGTGGGCGAGGGCCGGGTCGACGGCATCGTGCTCCAGCCGCGCGACGGCGCCGACCCCGAGGAGCTGGCGCAGTCGGTCGGCGAGCGGGCCCCGCTCGTCACGATCCACCAGAAGATCCCCGGCGCGAGTTCCGTCGTGGTGCCGGACGCGCTCGCGGCGCGCCGGGCCACCGAGCACCTGCTCGCCTTGGGGCACCGGCGCATCGGCTTCGCCGGGGGCCTCGCCGCGTCGCCGACCGCGCAGCGGCGCGCCGACGGGTTCCTCAAGGCGCTCTTGGAGGCCGGCCTGCCCGGTGAGCCCGGACTCGTCACCTGGCGCGGGTACCGGGAGGCGGACGGCCGGGCCTCGGCCGCCGAACTGCTGGCCCTGCCCGAGCCGCCCACGGCGATCGTGGCCGCGAACGTCAACGCCGCGGTGGGCGTGCTCGCGCAGGCGCGGGCGCAGGGCGTCGCGGTGCCCGGGGAGCTCTCCGTGGTCGCGGTCCACGACGCGTGGACGGCCGAGCACACCTGGCCGCCGCTCACCTGCGTCCGGATGCCGCTGTACGAGCTCGGCCGGACCGCGGCGACCGCGCTAGCCGAGGTCATCGCGGGCGGTCCGGTCACCCATCGGAGCGTCGAGGAGCCCGCGCCGGTCCTCGTCCCGCGCGCCTCCACGGCCCCGCCGCGGGACTGACCGGAGCGGACCCATTGCGCGGAGCGCTCGCGAACGCTATCGTCTGCATTTGATCAATCGTTTGCGCAAGGTGCCGCACCCCTTGCGCCCGACCCGCGCAGACCGAGCCTCCCTCCGCATAGGAACCCGCATGACCATCATCGACGCCGTCGAGACCCACGACGTCCGCTTCCCCACCTCGCTGACCATGGACGGCTCGGACGCGATGAACAAGGACGGCGACTACTCCGCCGCCTACGTCATCCTCCGCACCGACGACCCCGCGCTCTCCGGCCACGGGTTCACCTTCACCATCGGCCGCGGCAACGACATCGTCACCTCCGCCGCGCTCCAGCACGCCGTCAAGCTCATCGGGCGCGACGTCGCGACGATCGCCGCCGACCCCGGCGCGCTCTACCGCGAACTCCAGTCCGACTCGCAGCTGCGCTGGCTCGGCCCCGAGAAGGGCGTCGTCCACATCGCGTTCGCGGCGGTGATGAACGCCGTCTGGGACCTCATCGCGCGCGCCGCGGGCAAGCCGCTGTGGCGCCTGCTCGCGGACATGACCCCCGAGCAGCTGGTCGACGCCGCCGACCTCCGCTACCTCTCCGACGCCCTGACCCGCGACGAGGCCCTGGAGATCCTGCGGGCGCAGGAGCCCACCCGGGCCGCCCGGATCGCCGAACTCGAGGCCCGCGGCGGCTACCCGTGCTACACGACCAGCGCGGGCTGGCTCGGCTACAGCGACGACAAGCTGCGCCGCCTGCTCCAGGAGGCCGTGGACCAGGGCTACCGCCACGTCAAGCTCAAAGTGGGCGCCGACCTCGAGGAGGACCGCCGCCGCCTCGCGATCGCCCGCGAGGTCATCGGCTGGGACGCCAAACTCATGATCGACGCCAACCAAGTCTGGGACGTGCCCCAGGCCATCGACTGGGTCAAGGCCCTCGCCGAGTTCGAGCCGCACTGGATCGAGGAGCCCACCAGCCCCGACGACGTGCTCGGCCACGCCGCCGTCCGCCGCGCGGTCGCCCCGATCGGCGTCGCCACCGGCGAGCACGGCATGAACCGGGTCCTGTTCAAGCAGATGCTCCAGGCCGAGGCGCTCGACTACCTCCAGCTCGACTCCGCCCGGCTCGCCGGCGTCAACGAGATCATCGCCGTCTACCTGCTGGCCGCCAAGTTCGGCGTCCCGGTGTGCCCGCACGCGGGCGGCGTGGGGCTGTGCGAACTGGTGCAGCACCTGTCCGTCTTCGACTTCGTGGCCGTCTCGGGCACGCTGGAGGACAGGGTGACCGAGTACGTGGACCACCTCCACGAGCACTTCACCGACCCGTGCCTGGTCGAGGACGGCAACTACCTGCTCCCGGCCCGGCCCGGCTACTCCGCCGAGATGCACGCGGCCTCCATCGAGGCGTACTCCTACCCCGACGGCGACTACTGGAAGCACCGCGCCGCGGCCTGAAAGGACCCCATGCTCACGTACGGCCTCATCCACCCGCCGCTCCTCGCCGCGCTCGCCGCGGCCGGGCACGGCTCCCGCATCCTCATCGCCGACGGGCACTACCCGTGCTCCACGCACGCCAACCCGGCGGCCGCGCAGATCCACCTGAACCTCCGCCCGGGCCTGCTCGACGGCGACCAGGTCCTCGACGCGCTGCTCGACGCCGTCCCGATCGAGCACGCGGTCGTGATGGACTCGGACGGCGCGCCCGTGCCCGCCCACGACGGCTACCGGGCCGCGCTCGGCCCGCACGTCCCGGTCGAGGCGGTCGAGCGGTTCGCGTTCTACGACCTCGCGAAGACCCCGGACACCGCCGTCGTCATCGCCACCGGCGACCAGCGCCAGTACTCGAACCTGCTGCTCACCATCGGCGTCGCGGGCGTGACCCCGCGGTAAGGCCTTACTGGACGCGGTGCCGCCCCTCGTGGAGGCGGCACCGCTGCTTTTCAGAGGCGCAGTCTGGTTTTCAGAGGCGCAGTCTGAAGGTGGGCGGATTCGGGGGCTCAGTCCATCAGGTCGGCGAACATGTTCCGGAAGTCCTCGTCGGTGTACTCCGAGGCCATCGTCAGACTCGTGTCCGAGGAGGAGATGTAGATGGTGCTGTACGAGCCGTCGAGCCGGTCCGGGCACGCCCGTCCGATCTCGCGGGCGTAGTCCGCGACGACCTCGCCCGTTCGCAGCGAGTACGCCTTGATCGTGAAGCGGTGGGCGAAGAACGTGGCCCAGCGGGTCGCCCCCGTGGTGGTGCTCCGGTACATGCACGAGTCCTGGTACTCGCCGAGCTCGGCGTCCACGCACACGACCAGCGCCGTCTCGTCCGCGGTCTCGGCGATCCACGATTCGGGGAAGCCGCGGTCGTCCGAGCCCCAGCCGCCGAGGAGCCGCATCGGGTGCGGTCCGGGACCGTCGGCCGCCGGAGCGCCCTGGTACGCGACGGGGTTGGTGCAGTAGCCGCCGGAGGCGAGAACGCCTTCGGCCGCTTCGACGGCGAGCTCGTGGTCGGGGTAGGCGGTGAGGAATTCGCGGTAGAGGATGCCCGCGCTGACCGGGTCGGAGCCGTCGCGTTCCTGGGCGCAGCCGAGGAGCCGTCCCGGCACCTGGTCGGCGGCGTCCGCGATCGGCTCGGCGAGTTCCGCCGCGCCCCATTCGCGTGAGGCGAGCCAGTCGTCCACGGTGTACCCCGTGCACGGCGAGGCGGCCTCGGCGAGGTCGGCCATGAACCCCTCCACCGTGGCGCGCACGGCGTCCGACTGGTCGGGGTGCGCTTCGAGGGTGTCGGCGAGCTGCGCGAATCCCTCCTCCACATTGTGCAGACTTGGGTCGCCGTCGCGGATCGCCGCCTGCAGCAGGAACTCGCCGCGCTTGACGCCCGCGCCGCCCCAGAGCGCGCCGGGGTGGTCGAGGTAGGTCCCGATGGTGCCGGCGGCGGCCGCGGGCGACTCCTCGCCTTCGGCGAGCGCGGCGAGGAGCAGGGCACAGGCGTCGCCCTCCTCCTCGCCGCGCTCCACGATCGGCCCGAACGCGACCCGGTGGACCGCGTCGAGGGTGCCGAGCGCCGCTTCGGCCTCGACGCAGTCGCCCCGGGCGTGCGCGGTCTCGGCGTCGTGGACGATCCACCACGCGTCGAGGCGGAACCAGCCCACGGTGAGCAGGACGAGCGCGGCGGCCGTCAGCGCCCACACCCGCAGCCGCCGCGCCGGATCGGGCTCGAGGAGGTCCACCAGCGGCTCGGGCCGCGCGCGGCGGGTGAGCCACCACGCGTGGAGGATCATCACCAGGCCCCAGGCGGGCAGCAGGTACCGCCACAGCGGGTTCTCAGTCTGGACCGCGGCCGACCACACCAGGAACCCCGTGCCGCACAGGGCCAGCGCCGCGAGGATCGGGCGGCGCATGAGCATGTAGCCGAGGCCGAGCATGGTCGCGTTCCCCGCGACGGCCGCCACCGGATCGGTCGCGCGGACCGGCCGCGCGGGACGCCGGGGCGCGGGCGGCGGCGGTGGGAAGGCGGCCGGCACGGGCGCGCTCGGCGGCACGAAGGCGGACGGCCCTGACGGGAGCTCGTTCGGCGGGAACGCGGGCGCTGGGACGCTCTGCTGCGGGAAGACCGGTGCCGGGGCGCCCTGCGGCGGGAAGAGCGGCGTGCTCGGCTGCTGACCGGCGGGCGGCGTCGCGCTCGGAGGGACCGGCGGCGGACCGGGCGGCGCCGGCTCGTCCGGCGGCGGAGCGGGCGGCGCCGGCTCGTCCGGCGGGACGGCAGGTGCGGGTTCGGGGTACATCGGAGCACTCCTCGGGGCGTCGGGACCGTCCCAGTTGACCACCGATCCCTCGGGACCGGTCCCGACGGCGAGACCGGATCAGCGGTTTCGGCGCACCGCCCGCCCAGCCGTGGCACGATCCGGACTGGACAGGAAACCGGACATTCCCGCACGGGAGCCGGCCGCGCACGAGGGAACGGGAGACCCATGAAGCGGAACAGGAAGAAGGCGCTGGCGATCGGGGCCGCGGCGACGGCGGTCGCAGCGGCGGGGGCGGCGGTCGTGGTCGCCGCCAGGATTAGCCGCACGGGGAACGTCGGGCGGGTGCGCCTGAACAAGTTCGACCGCTGGTTCGACACGCTCGACACCGAGGGGAACAACTACATCACCGAGGCGAACCTGGCCGAGGCGGCCGCCCGCGTCCTGGGCGCGCGCGGCGTCCCGGTCGACAGCCCGATGGGCCTCGAACTGCGCGAGGCCACCAGCCGGCTGTGGACGGAGTTCATCGCCCCCAAGGCCGTCGGCGACGAGGGCCGCGTGGGCCGCAGGGAGCTGCGCCGCGCGCTGGCCGAGCATATGCTCACCGACCAGATCGCCGCGGCCGCGAAGCTCGCCTCGATCGCGGACGCGTACTTCGCCATCGCCGACGAGAACGGCGACGGCCTCATCAGCTCCGGCGAGTTCGTGCAGCTCCTGCGGAACTGGAACGGCGTGGACTACCAGGAGAGCCACCGCGTGTTCGAGCACCTGGACACCGACCACGACAACCGGATCTCGCCCGACGAGTGGCGCAGCGCGATCTTCGGGTTCTTCCTCGGCAGCGAGCGGAACCATCCGGTGAACGACCTCATGGGCAAGGTCGGCAGCCCGATACTGGCCCCGGCCGACTTCTAAGGGCGGCGCGTCAGTCGATGCTCGGGGCGGCGCCGTTCGGCGCCGCCCTCAGCGGTCCCCGCAGAGCGCTTCGAGCTCGCGGCGCAGCAGCGGTTCCGGCTCCCCGAAGCGAATCGCCCGACGCGCGGCGCGGCGTTCGAACCGCGACACCCCGATGCGCAGCCGTTGGCCTTGAAGCGAGGCGAAGCAGTTCCGGTAGGCGCGGTCGGCATCGGCCGGTGCCTGCTGCGACACCGCCGCCGGTACCTCGCTCAGGAGCGTTCAGGAATGCGCTTGGCGTCGGTGATCAACGCCTTCGACAGCACGGCCAGGGTCGGCAAGGACAGCCCCTGGGCGTGTGCGGCTTTGCGGTCCGCGACGGCACGGTCACAGTTCGTACCAATCCGGATGCGGCCGTTCGATGTCGGCGGCGGCGCCGTGCTCGAACGCCGCGGCGGCGAGGCGGCCCGCGCTGCCGCGCAGCGCTTCGACGGCATTCATCGGCAGGTAGCGGCGGAACAGTCCGGGGAACGCGGTCGCGAACGCGGCCTCGGCGAACGGGCCGGGCCGGGTCTCGAGTCGTCCGGGCTGGACCAGGCCGAGCGCGAAGTGGACGGTCCAGTACTCGAAGAGCACCACTTCGTTCACCGCCTGCGTCAGGGGCGCGCCGACTTGGGCGAGGTCGGCGCGGAACCGGTCGGCGAGGTCGGCCTTGCGGAACCCCTCGGGCAGCCGCGTGTCGCCGAAGTCGCCGAGCCAGGCGTAGTCCTGGGGCGTCTCGCCGCAGTAGCACCATTCAGCGTGGACGCGCATCCAGGACGCGTACGGCAGGCGGGTCAGGCCGGTCCCGGCCACGGGTGTCTCGAAATCGGGGTCGGCCCCGGCGGGCGCGGCGCAGACCGACAGGCGCAGGCCTTGAAAACCGTTGCCGGTAAGGCTCAGCCGGTCGTCGTGCTCGAGCAGGTTCGGGACGGTGACCACATTGGATATGCCGTGGCCGCGCAGGAAGGCGACCAGTGCGTGGTCGTCCGCGCCGCCGGTGTCCTCGACGGCCGCGAACGCCAGGGCGGTCTCGCGCGGCAGGACGAGTCCTTGAGACGGGGTGTACATGTCGACCGCGCGCGCCCAGGCCCAGCCGCGGCGGGCCGCGACGCGGGCGAGGGTCGCGCTGCGCGAACCCCACTCGCAGAACAGGCTGATCGCGTCGTCGGGCCGGGCGTCCACGGCGCGGTGCACGAGCGCGGTGAAGCCGTCGCAGGGGACGACGTCGTCCTGGAGCACCAGGTGGTGCGTGGCGTCCTCCCCCACCGCGGCCCAGGCGCGCAGCGCGTTCGCGAGGTTGCCCCGGCCCGGCTCGCCCTCGTCGACGACGATCGCCGGGTTGAGCTCCGGCAGCGACTCGGCGAGCTTGGCGGCGCGGTCCTCGCGGGCCGGGTGGGTCATGATCGCCGTGGACAGGCGGATCTCAGCGGGCATCGACGCCTCCCGTGGCGCGGCGCAGGGCGACGGCGCGCTCCACGGCGTCGAGCATCGCCCCCGCGCCGTCGGCGGCCCGCAGCACGTTCGCGAACCCGGTGTGGGCGGCACGGTCGGCGTGCAGCGCGGCCCGGATCGTCTCCGCGACGGTCTCGACCGGATCGTCCTCGGCCACAACGGCGCCGAGGCCCAGGCCCGCGACGCGGGCGGCGTTGCCGCGCTGCTCGGCCGAGGCCGGCACGAACACCAGCGGTGTCGCGCACAGCAGGCCTTCGATGAGCGAGGAGTGTCCGCCGTGGACGACGGCGGCGGTGCTGCGCGCCATCAGATCGACCGCGTCGTGGCGGAACGCCGCGATGTCGAGGTCCGCGTCGCCCGCGGCGGCGCGCACCTGCTCGGCGAGCGCGTCGCTGCCGGGGCCTTCGACGCCGAGGGTCACCGCGAGGCGCACACCGAGGCCGCTCGCGGCGGCCACGATCCGCAGCAGGTCCTTGTCCCCCGCGCCCGAACCGCCGAGCGTCACGTTCAGGACCGGTTCGCGTTCGGCGTTGACGGGCTGCTCGAGCAGGTCGCGCGGGACGAGCGGGCCGACGTGCCGGATCTCGGCGGTCAGTCCGGCCACGAGCGCGGCGGTCTCGGCCGGGACGTCCGCGAGCGGGTCGAGCAGCGCGAGGTCGGGCACGAGCACCGCGTCGCCGAGTGGCCGGCGGTGCTCCGGGGCGATCCCGACCTGCGCCAAGGTCACCAGGATCTCCGGGAGCACGGCGTGCATGGGGTGCTTGAAGAGCCGCAGGTTGTGGCAGGTGAAGCTCGGCAGGCCGCGCATGGACGCCGCCACCGAGGCGGTGTTGCGCATGTCGCTCACGACCGCGTCCGGCGCGAAGTCCTCGATCGCGCGCAGTTCGTCGCGCAGCGACGCCTCCACGTACTCGGGGCTGGCGAGCCGCGTGCGGGCGAACGCGCGCAGGCTCGCGACGTCGTTCATGCCCCGCCAGGCCGGGGCCGGGCCGATCTCGTCGACGCCGATCCAGTCCAGCCCCGCGTGCTCGACCAGGTGCCGCACCTCCTCGTGCGCGGCGACGGCCACAGTGTGCCCGGCGTCGGCGAACCGCCTTGCGGCCGTTCGCATGCGCGTCACATGCCCGAGGCTGGAGCGGCTGAAGGCGACGAACAGCACCCTCAGTGGACGGAATTCGGTCATTGCGCAACTTTCTCCATGGTGAGCGCGCTCGGGGCGCGCACGGCGACGACGAGGCCCGCGAACGCGAACCCGCCCAGGGCGGCCAGTGCCCATCGTGGACCGGCGAGTTCGGTGAGGGCTCCGCACAGCAGCGTACCGAGCGGCACCGAGCCCCAGACGATCATGCGGCCCACGGCGTTCACGCGCCCCTGGAGCCGCTGCGGGGTCGCTGTCTGCCGCACCGAGATGCCCACGACGAGGAAGCAGGTGTGGACGCTGTTCCAGCACAAGAGGAGTGCGGCGGCGGCCCACCAGGACGGCGCGGCCGCGTAGGCCAGCAGCAGGACCAGGTCGAGCCCGGTCATCCAGCGCGCGGCGGGGATCGGCGGCACGTGCTTGAAGCGGCGGGCCGCGATCGCCCCGATGAGCGCGCCGACGCCGGAGGCGGCCACGATCCACGCCACCCGGTAGTCGTCGCTCGGCAGGCCGAGCGCCCGCGAGGCGAACACGACGAGCATCCCGTAGACGGCTCCGGCGCTCACGCCGACGCCCACGTTGACCGCGGTGTAGGCCCGCAGGAGCGGATGGGCCGCAAGATACTTGAGCCCGGCCCAGACCGCGCCGCGCTCGGGCCGGGACGGACCGTCGCCCCCCGGGGACTGCCGGATCGCGGCGACGAGCACGGCCGAGACAAGGTAGCAGCCCGCGAGGGCCGCGAAGGTGGGGCCGAGCCGGAGCGAGTCGAGCAGGAAGTAGCCGACCGGGGCGGCCACGGCGGTGAGGACCGTGGTGGTCATCCACAGGTAGCTGTTCGCGCGGAAGACCCCGTCGCTCCCGGCCAGCGCGGGGACGAGCGCGGCGCTGGCGACGTCGAACCACACGTACGCGGTCGCGGAGGCGAACCCGATGGCGCACAGCACGAGCGGCCCCGCGCCTACGGTGGCGGCGAGGAGGGGCACGCACAGGAGCACGGCGGCGTTGGCGACCTCCATGGCGGCCATGACCCGCACCGGGGAGGAGCGGTCGACCGCGGCGCCCGCGATGAGTCCGAAGAGGAGGAACGGGAGTACGTTCGCGGCGGAGGCGAGCGCGGTGAGGACCGCCGACCCGCTCTCCTGGTAGACGTAGAGCGGCAGGAGCACCCACGAGGTCGCGTAGGCGACGGTGGAGGCGAACTTGCTGCCGATGAGGAGGCCGAGCCCGCCGGTGCGGGCGGGCGTGTCGGTCACGGTCACCCGGTCAGCTCGTCCTGCCGACGCGCCGCTCGACCTGGGCCGGGCGCGGCAGGCGCGTCCCGGACTCGGCGAGGGCGGTGCCGATGTCGATGATGCGGTCCACAGTGCGGTGCAGGGCGTCCATGCCCTCGGTGTCGGAGAGGACGCCCTGCTCGCCGCCGGAGTGGATGGTCACCGGGAAGCCGCTGCCGACGATGATGAAGCGGTTGAGCAGGAGGTTGTGCAGGAGTTGGGCGTGCACGTCGAGGTGGCCGTAGCGGCGGCCGATGACGACGGCGGCGCCGATCGTGTTCGTCAGGGGCCGTTCGAAGCGCAGGTGCCCGACCCCGGCGCGTTCGACGAAGGTCTGCATGAGCGAGGAGAGGCCGAAGCCGTGCACGGGCGCGGCGAGGAACACGGCGTCGGCGGCGATCATGTCGCCGACGATCTCGGCCACGTCGTCGTCCACCGGGCACGGGTCGGGGCGGGAGTTGCAGCGGCCGCAGTCGCAGCGGATGACGCGCTTCTCGGCGAGGTCCACTTGGTGGGTGTCGCAGCCGCGCGCGTGGGCGCGCTCCACGATGGCCTGGACGGCGAGCCAGGTGGAGCCGCGGGACCGCTCGGAGCCGTTGATCGTCAGGATCCTCATGCCGGCGCTCCGGCGTGCCGGCCGCGGACGGCGGCGGCGAATCCGGCGAAGAGGCCCATGCCGGCTTCGGTGAGGATGGACTCGGGGTGAAACTGGACGCCTTCGATGAGGTGGCGGCGGTGGCGCAGGCCCATCACGTAGCCGTCGTCGGTGGAGCGGGCGGTGACCTCGAGTTCGTCCGGCAGCGTGTCCTCGACGACGATGAGCGAGTGGTACCTGGTGGCGCGCAGGGGTTCCGGGGCATCGGCGAAGACGCCGCGGCCGTCGTGCTCGATGGTGCTGGTCTTGCCGTGCATGAGGTGGCGGGCGGGCCGCACGCTGGCGCCGAAGGCGACCCCGATGGCCTGGTGGCCGAGGCAGACGCCGAGGACGGGCTTGACGCCGGCGAGGGCGCGGACCATCTCGACGTGCCCGGAGTCCTCGGGGGTGCCGGGGCCGGGGCCGAGGAGCACGAAGTCGGCGTCGTGCGCGAGGGCGCCGGCGGGGGCGATGTCGCCGGAGCGGATCACGTCCGTCTCGATGTCGAGGACGCGCAGGTACTGGTAGATGATGTGCGCGAAGCTGTCGTACGCGTCGATGAGCAGGGCCTTCATGGGGTTTCGCCCTCCGTTGCGGGATCGGTGGCCGGGTCGGTCGCGGCGGCGGGGCCGACGACGGCGTGGATCGAGGAGCCGAGCTTCGCGAGGGTCTCGCGCCATTCGCCTTCGGGCGAGGAGTCGGCGACGACCCCGGCGGAGGCCCGGGCCGTGTAGGCGTCGCCGGAGGCGACGATCGTGCGGATGCTCAGAGCGAGGTTGGTGAACCCGCCGAAGCCGATGACGCCGAACGCGCCCGCGTACATGCCGCGGCGGCTCGTCTCGGTGGTCTCGATGATCTCCATGGCCCGCAGCTTCGGCGCGCCGGTCATGGTCCCGGCCGGGAAGGTCGCGCGGATGACGTCGTAGACGTCGAACCCGGCGGCGAGGTCGGCGGTGACCGTGGAGACCAGGTGCAGGACATGGGAGTACGTCTCGACGCTCATGAGGACGTCGACCTCGACGGAGCCGGGGTCGGCGACGCGGCCGAGGTCGTTGCGGCACAGGTCGACGAGCATGATGTGCTCGGCGATCTCCTTCTCGTCGCCGCGCAGCCGCATCGAGCGGGCGGCGTCCTCGGCGGCGGTGGCGCCGCGGCGGGCCGTCCCGGCGATGGGCCGCATGGTGAGCCGGTCGGCTTCGACGCGCACGTGGAGTTCGGGGCTGGCGCTGAGGAGCGTGAGGTCGTCGAAGGGCACGAACCCCATGTACGGCGAGGGGTTGTTGGCGCGCATGCGCAGGTACACGTCGAGGTCGGACCGTTTGCCGCGCATGCGGACCTCGTGGCCGATCTGGACCTGGTAGATGTCGCCGGCGCGGATGCGGTCGAGGGAGCGCTCGACGCGCTCGCCGTAGGCCGCGGGGGTGATGGTGAGCTCGGGTTCGACGTCGCCGAGGGGCGGTTCGGGGACGGCGGCGGGCGCGGGGGCCGGTGCGGCGAGGGCCGCTTCGATCGCGCGGTGCACGGCGTCGGGGTCGGTCTCGTCCCATGCGGGGCAGTGGGCGACGGTGAGCTGGGCGTCGCCGTTCACGAGGTCGATCTCGATGGCGGAGCGGTAGATCCGGAAGACGGCGTCGGGGACGCGGTCGTGGGATTCGATGAGGCGGGGCAGGGTCTCGATGTAGGTCACGGCGTCGTAGCTGAGCAGGGCGACGAACCCGAAGCCGAAGCGGGTGTCGTCGAGGCCGTCGACGTCGAGGCCGCTCTCCAGGTGCCGCAGGGCCTCCCAGAGTCCGGCGCGCTCGTGGAGGCGGAAGAACCGGTCGCCGTCGGGCCGGGCGCCGGCGAAGCCGGCCATGCGCTCGGCAGCCCAGGCGAGCCAGGGTCCGCGGCCGCCGAGTTCGATCACGCCGTCGCGCACGACCACGTCGAGCAGCGGGGCAGCGCCGATCACGGCGCGGGTCTTGTCGGCCGCGGGGCCCGCCAGGGACTCGAAGAGGAAGACCTGCCGCTCGCCTTCGGCGGCGCGGAGTCGGATGAACGACATGAACGGGTCTTCGGCCTGGCACTCGTAGCGCCGCAATTCGATCTTGGTGCGGTCAACGGCTGCGCTCATCGAAGTGGACCTTTCGCCGGGGATCGGCCAAAGGTTAGCACTGGGAGGGGAATTCCATGAGGTAGCGCTCCCATACCATTGGGCCGAACGGGAATAGTCATATCCATTGAGGTTGATGGTGTGAAAGTCATGGCTTTTCGAACGAATCACAGGGTCACGATTGCGGTGGTCAGCGGGGTAGCGATTCCACTGTAGCGCGCTAGATGTGACGATGGACATAGTCCCGTTCACTGGGATGCACCATCCGGAAACGCACGACGCGAAAGCCGGCCTGTGCGAAGTTTCCACTCACAATGGAATCATCGAGCCCAGTAATACCGGGTCATGCACTTGCACCCCAAGGGGACCCTATTTCCGGCCGTGCTTGACATGAGCTCTCGCGCCTCATACGATCGTCACCGTTCCGACACGTCATGTCACCAGACCGCCCTCGACACCCCTTGACCGGACCCGCCGTCAAGCGGTCCGCTCTCCCCGTTCATCACAATAGGAACCAGACCCGTGCCCGAGAAGAAGGTGCTCTTCGTGCTTGTCACCAAGCGGCGCACCACTCGAGTATGCATTTCAGAAGACCGCAACCAATGGCGAATTGCGCGCACTCGCATTGAAGCCACCACCTAGGCATGCCGAACCGCTGTGGATTCCGTATTGCGCTTCGGTGACTCCCGCTTGAGACCGCGAGCCGTCCCGGTCTGATTCTTCCCCCCGGTGCGGATGGAAGGCTGCGCGGTCGCGTCCGAGACCGCGACCGCGCAGCCGCCGTCATTTGCCTGCGGCGATCTCGGCGAGGAGCCCCTTGGCGTGGGCCACGTCGCGGGCCTGGGTGTTGGTCTCGACGATGAGCGGCACACCGGCCAGCGCCGGGCTCGCCGCCACGGCCTTGAGCCCTTCGTCGCCGAGGAGGCCCTCGCCGAGGGCTTCGTGCCGATCCCGGCGGGAGTCCATGTGGTCCTTGCTGTCGTTGAAGTGGATGAGCCCGACCCGGCCGGGCCCGACGGCGGCGTTCAGGGCCTCGAGCGAGGCTTCGAAGCCGTCCCGGTCGGCCAGGTGCTCGCCCGCGGCGTGCATGTGGCAGGTGTCGAGGCACAGGCCGACCTCGGCGATGCCCACGGCGTCCAGGTACTCGGCGGCGCTCGCCAGTGTGGACGCCATCGAGTTGGCGCCGCCCGCCGTAGGCTCGACGAGGAGCCGGACCGCGGGCGAGGCGTCGGCGAGGACCGTGCGGAACACCGGCGCGAGGCGCCGCAAGGCGGCGGTCCGGTCGCCGTCGATGGACGATCCGGCGTGCACGACGACCCCGAGGGCGCCGATCCGCGCGGCGGACTCCATCGCGACCCGGAGGTTCTCGACCGACTTCTCCACGGTCTCGGGCACGGGCGAGGCGAGGTTCACCAGGTAGGCGGCGTGGAGGTACACCGGCCAGCCGCGTTCGGCGCATTGCTCCCGGAAGTCGTCGGCCACCCCCTGGTCGAGTCGGGGCGGGGCCCAGCCGCGCGGCGAGCCGATGAACACCTGCAACGCCTCGACCTCGAACTCGACCGCATTGGCGATCCCGCGCTTGACCAGGCCGCCTCCCACCGGGACGTGCGCGCCGACCTTGTGGTCCACCGCCTTCTTACGCCTGCCCATCCGACATCCCCCCGACGGCTCGACCCTTGCGCCCGCAACCGCCCAGCGTAACGGAAAGCAGGACCACCAGAGCAGCACATCCGCAAGCTCGACCGACACCCTTGCCGCCCCGCCGCCCCGCCGCCCCACCGCCCCACCGCCCCACCGCCCCACCGCCCCACCGCCCCACCGCCCCACCGCCCCACCGCCCCACCGCCCCACCGCCCCACCGCCCCACCGCCCC
>NZ_JBFAMQ010000031.1:0-20232 GCF_040674615.1 Glycomyces sp. NPDC049804 | reverse complement strand
CACACGACTTGAGGGCCTGAGCCCGGTCCAATACCGAGCCAAGGCCCTCAAGGTCTAACCTTCCAATACCAGTCCAACATCCGGGGACCAGTTCAGTTCGGTGCGGCCCTTTCCACGTGCCCCTCACGCGATCCCGGCGAGGCGCAGCAGCGCCGTCGTGGCCGCCGCCGCGATCACGACGACCGCGAGCGAGGCCCGCTTCCAGGCCAGGACCCCGCCGACGAGCACGCCGGCCGGCAGCGCCCACCCCGCCCATGCGCCGTCGACCATGATCGCGGAGGTCGCCACCAAGGCGACGAGCACGACCGTCGCGGCGCGGTTGAGGAACGTCTCGGTCCGCTTCGAGACCTCGACGCGGTCGCGGAGCACCGGCCCGGTGTACCGGATCGCGAACGTCCCGGCCGCCAGTGCCAGGACCACCCAGATGCTCACCGCTCGACCTCCTCAGGTTCCGGTTCCCGGCCGGGCAGTGCGAACACGAGCCCGGCAAGCGCCAACAGGACCGGTATCCCGGCGGGCAGGAACGGGCTGGCGGCCAAGGCGATCGCCGCGCCGGTCAGGCCCGCGAGCAGCGTGGCGCGGTCCCGCAGCGACGGCAGCACCAGCGCCAGCACGATCGCGGGGAGCGCGGCGTCGAGGCCGAGCGCGGCCGGGTCGGCGATGCGCCCGCCCGCGGCGATGCCGGCCAGGTTGCCGGCCGCCCAGGCGATCGCGTTCCCGATCCCGGTGGTCCAGTAGGCGATCTTGGCCCGTCGCAGGTCGTCGCCCTCGGCGAGCGCGAACGCCGCGGTCGTGTCGAGCAGGTTCTGGGTGCCGAGCAGCCGCGTCCACCAGCGGTCCCAGTACAGGTGCCCGACGGCCATGCCGTACGGGAGGTGGCGGAGGTTCAGGACGAGCCCGGTCGAGATGATCGCGGCGGCCCCGCCGCCCGCGGCGGCGACGCCGAGGGCCGCGAACTGGGCGGTCCCGGCGTACACCAGCATCGACATCGCCATCGTGGTCCACCACGGCAGGCCCTGGGCGGTCGCGAGCGCGGCGAACGACGCCCCGGCCACGGCGATGCCGACGCTGTAGGCGGCGGTGTCCCGCAGCAGGTCGCGCCCCGCCAGAGCGGTCAACCGAGCAAACACCGGCTCCGAGTACCCGTTCCGCGGGGAAACGAACGGGCGCGGGCCGCTTTACGCGATCCCGGCGAGCCGCAGCAGCGCCGTGGTCGCGGCGGCGGCGACCACCACGATGAGGATCGGGGCCCTGCGCCAGGCCAGGACCCCGCCGACGAGGACGCCCGCAGGGAGCGCCCAGCCCGCGAAGCCGCCGTCGGCGAACAGCCCGCCGGTGATGACCAGGGCCGCGAGGACCACGATCGCCCCGCGTTTCATCAGGGTCTCGGTCCGCTCGGAGACGGTGATGCGGCTGCGCATGAGCGGCCCGGCGAGGCGGACGAGGAAGACGCCCACGGCGAGGGCGAGCACGGCGGTCATGGTCATGCCGCGTCCTCCTTCGGCTTGCGGCGCGGCCAGGTCGCGAGGAGCCCGAGGAGGGCCAGCAGGACCGGGATGCCGGTGGGCAGGAACGGGGCGGTCGCGGCGGCCACGCCGGCGCCGACGAGGGCCGCGAAGAGCGTGTCGCGGTCCTTCATGGCGGGCATGACCAGTGCGAGCAGGAGCGCGGGGAACGCGGCGTCGAGGCCGAACACGTTCGGGTCGGGGATGAAGCCGCCCGCGAGGACGCCGATGACGGTGCCGACGTTCCAGGCCACGAACATGATCGAAGTGGTGATCCAGTACGCGGCCTTGGCGCGCCGCCGGTCGTCCCCGGCGGCGAGTGCGAACGCGGTCGACTGGTCGATGAGCATGAAGGTGCCGAGCAGCCGCGTCCACCACTTGTCCCAGTAGAGGTTGCCGACCGCTAGACCGTAGGGGATGTGCCGCAGGTGGACGAGGACGCCCGCGGCGAGGCCGGCGAGGACGCCGCCGCCGGCCGCCACGACGGCGAGCATCGCGAACTGCGAGGTGGCCGCGAACGTCAGGAAGGACATGGCGACCGGGATCCACCAGGGCAGCCCGGCCGAGGTGGCCAGGGCGCCGAAGGAGACGCCGACGATGCCGATGCCGATCGACATGGCGAGGGCGTCGCGGTAGACGTCCCGGTCGCGTTCGGGGAAGAAGCGGGGAGGCACCGGGCGAGTATCCCTCGCTCCCGGCGCGGTGAACAAACGTTCAAGGGGCGCGACCGGTGCATCACACCGATCGCGCCCCTCACAGGCGCTGCGCGCCTGCTGACCTCGTAGGCGGTACCTGTCGGTACTGCTCGTTACACCTCGTAGTACAGGTCGAACTCGTGCGGGGTCGGGCGGAGGCGGATCGGGTCGATCTCGTTCTCGCGCTTGAAGGAGATCCACGTCTCGATGAGGTCGGGCGTGAAGACGCCGCCCTCGGTGAGGAAGTCGTGGTCCTTCTCCAGGTTGTTCAGCACCTCGTCGAGCGAGCCCGGGACCTGGGCGATGTCGCCGTACTCCTCCGGGCCGAGCTCGTACAGGTCCTTGTCGACCGGCGCCGGCGGCTCGATCTTGTTCTTGACGCCGTCCAGGCCCGCCATGAGCATGGCCGAGAACGCCAGGTACGGGTTGCTCGACGGGTCCGGCACGCGGAACTCGACGCGCTTGGCCTTGGCGTTCGACCCGGTCACCGGGATGCGGGTGCACGCGGAGCGGTTGCGCTGCGAGTACACCAGGTTCACGGGGGCCTCGAAGCCCGGCACCAGGCGCCGGTACGAGTTCACGGACGGGTTGGTGAAGGCCAGCAGGCTCGGGGCGTGCTTGAGCAGGCCGCCGATGTAGTGGCGGGCGGTGTCGGAGAGGCCGGCGTAACCGGTCTCGTCGTAGAACAGCGGCTCGCCGTTGGCCCACAGCGACTGGTGGGTGTGCATGCCGGAGCCGTTGTCGCCGAACAGCGGCTTGGGCATGAAGGTCACGGTCTTGCCGGCCTGGGTGGCGGTGTTCTTGATGATGTACTTGAACTTCTGGACGTCGTCGCCCGAGTGCAGCAGCGTCGAGAAGCGGTAGTTGATCTCCGACTGGCCCGCGGTGCCGACCTCGTGGTGGGCGCGCTCGATGGTGAGGCCGCCCTCGATGAGGTTGGTGACCATGCGGTCGCGCAGGTCGGCGAAGTGGTCGACCGGCCCGACCGGGAAGTACCCGCCCTTGTGGCGCGGCTTGTAGCCGAGGTTCCCGCCCTCTTCGACGGCGCCGGTGTTCCAGGCGCCCTCGACCGAGTCGATGTGGTAGTAGGCCTCGTGCGCGTTCTGGTCGAAGCGGATCGAGTCGAAGATGTAGAACTCGGCCTCGGCCCCGAAGTAGGCGGTGTCGGCGATGCCGGACCCGGCCAGGTACTGCTCGGCCTTCTTGGCGACGTTGCGGGGGTCGCGGCTGTAGGCCTCGCGGGTGAACGGGTCGTGGATGAAGAAGTTCAGGGCGAGCGTCTTCTGCTCGCGGAAGGGGTCGATGAACGCGGTCGCCACGTCGGGGAGCAGGAGCATGTCCGACTCGTGGATCTGCTGGAAGCCGCGGATCGAGGAGCCGTCGAAAGCGAGGCCTTCCTCGAGGAGGTCGTTGTCGAAGGACTCGGCCGGGACGTTGAAGTGCTGCATGACGCCGGGCAGGTCGCAGAAGCGGACGTCGATGAACTTCACGTCGTTGTCGCGGACGTAGCCGAGGAGCTCTTCAGGGCTGGAGAACACGAAGGTATTCCTCTCGGTAGGTAAGTGCCGGAGGACCCGTACAGCGGTCCCCTGGTCAGCAATGCTCAGGCCGGCTCGCTTCGCCGGGCTGGCCGACCTCGCTGTCGACGCCTAAGCTTATTAGCCGAAACGCTAACCGCGATCAATTGCCCCACCGTAAATCAAATGTTTCGTGCGTGTTACTTGCGTTGTTCCAGTCTGTTCCACATTGACCGAAACCACTGCTCAGGGCGGTGTACAACGCACCTTTCGGGCTCACCCGTAGACTCAGGCCATGACGAGCGAACGCGGTGCGAACACCCCTCAAACCACCGGCTCCGGGCAGGACCTGGCGACCCTCGGCGCGAGGTTCGTCGCCCTCTTCATCGACTGGACCGCCTGCACGGTCGTCGCGATAGCCCTGAACTGGCTCGACGTCGCGACGGCCGACCCCTTCGGCCAGGCGCTCCTGCGCGCGGTGATCTTCGCCGTGTACTGCACCGCCCTGCTGGCCTTCGGCACCCAGACGCTCGGCATGTGGCTCATGCGCATCGCGTGCGTCTCGGCGGACCACGGCGGGCCGATCGGCCCCCTGCGCTCGCTGATCCGCGCGGTCCTGCTCTCGCTCCTGCTCCCGGCCCTGACCGCGCTGGCCCACCCGTACCACCGCGGCCTGCACGACCTCGCCGCCGGATCGGTGGTCCTGAAGGCCGAACCGGCCGCCAAGACCAAACGCGCCCGCTAGCGGCTCCGTCTCAGCTCCGCTGCAACCAGTGGCTCCGCCTCAGCTCCGCTGCAACCAGCGGACGAGCAGCGGCGACGGCACCGGGAAGGCGCCTTCGCGGCGCACCCGCATCGCCACTTCCTGGTCCGACGACACCACGATGACCGGCCGGCCCTCGGGCTCGACCCGGGCCAGTTCGACCACGACGTCGTCGGCGATCTGCCCCTTGGCGCTGAACAGGACCCGCACGCCGCGGGCGTTCGGCTTGGCCCCGAAGATCGCGTCGGCGCCGTCGAAGACGACGGTGATCTCGGCGTTCGTCTGGGCCGCGACCGCGCCGAGGCCCTGCACGAGCCGGTTGCGCTGCTGCTCGAGGGTGAGCGTCTCGCCCCAGGCCGAGATCGTGACGTTGTAGCCGTCGACGATGAGGTGCGGGTTCGGCAGGGACAGCAGGTGGTCGAGGCGCTGCGGGTCGGTCTGCTCGAGGCCGCGCGAGCCCTCGGCGGTGCGCTCCTCGGGCTCGGCGCACAGCTCGTCGGCGATGTAGTCGGCGGGTCGCTCGACGACGGGCTCGAGCCCGAGCTCCCTGCGGAGACCGGTCGCGGTGCCCGACAAGGTCTCCATGAGCAGCCACAGCCGCGCCGACATCAGCCGCTCGTGCTCCCGGTCGGCCTTCCTGACCCGCTCCAACTGCGCCTTCAACGACTCCACTTCGGACTCAAGGCGGCGGCGTTCGGATCGGCGCTCGGTGTCGATGTGCTTGAGCCGCCCGCGGTCGGCCGCGAGGTCCCCGGCGGCCTTCGCGGCCCGGTCCTCGGCGTCCTTCAGCTCGCGGCGGGCGCGCCGCAGCTCCTCCTGCAGCGCCGCGGCCGCCGCGCGCTGCTCGGCCAGCGCCCCGCGGAGCTTTCCGTTCTCTTTCTCCAACGCCGCCAACCGCTTCGAGTCGCCCTCGGGCGCCGCCTCGGCGGCCGGGGCCTCGGCGGCTTCGGGCACGGCCTGGCTCGCGGTGGCGATGAGCTCGCGCCAGCCCTCGGGCCGCAGCAGGTAGGCGAGGGCGGCGACCTCGGCCGGGTCGGCCATGGGGGAGACCTCGCCGCCGGTGGCGATCGCGGCGATGAGCGACGAATCGGTCGCGGTCAGCACCTCGGCGAGGCCCTCGCGGAACGCCGCGTCCGAGGCGAGGGCGAAGACGAGCTCGGACTTGGCGAGCTTCGCGCGTTTGACCGGGCTGAACTTGAGGAAGCGGCGGAGCCGGGCCGGGACCTTTCCCGGGCCGAGCCCGGGCATCGCCACCGCGGCGATCTCGACGGCCCTGCGCCGCACCGGTTCCGTGAGGAACACCGCCGGGCCGTCGCCGTCGGGGACGGCGCTGTCGGAAGGCCCGGCGCCCGGTTCGGAGGGGTCCTCTTCGGAGCCCCCGTCCGCGCCGGCCCCGTCTCCGGAGGCCGTCGGTTCAGGGGCTTCGTCGCCGCTTTCCTGGCCGCTCAACATAGGCACCAGTGTGCCACCGCCGTCACAGGCCGGAACTGCCGACCGCTGGTCTTCACCCCCCGGTCATGGCGGATCGCCGCGCACGTCCGGACCCGCGTGTCAGACTAGGCGGATCATGAAGGGGGTCATGATGAGCAGGACACTGCTGGTGACGAACGACTTCCCGCCCCGCCGGGGCGGCATCCAGACCTTTGTGCACGGCATGGCCCTGCGGCTGCCCTCCGACGACCTGGTCGTCTACACCTCCGCCTCGCCCGGCTGGGAGGAGTTCGACGCCGCCCAGCCCTTCACCGTCGTCCGCGACCGCACCGCGATGCTGCTGCCCACCCCCCGGGTCGCCCGCGCCGTCACCGCCCTCGCCCGCGAGCACCGCTGCGACCGCGTCTGGTTCGGCGCCGCCGCCCCGCTCGGCCTGCTCGCGGCCGGGCTCAAGCACGACACCGGGATCGACCGCGCCATCGCCCTCACCCACGGCCACGAGGTCGGCTGGGCGATGATGCCCGGCACCCGCGGCGCCCTGCGGCGCATCGCCGAATCGCTTGACGTCATGACCTACCTGGGCGACTACACGCACCGGCGCATCGCACCGGTCGCCGGACACCTGACCCGGTTGGAGCAGTTGACGTTCGGCATCGACACCGAGACGTTCCACCCCGGCGTCGACGGCTCCGGCGTGCGCGAACGCCACGGGCTCACCGGACTCCCGGTGATCGTGTGCGTCTCGCGGCTCGTGCCGCGCAAGGGCCAGGACATGCTCATCGCGGCCCTGCCGCATGTGCGCGAGCAGGTCGGACAGGACGTGCGGCTGCTCATCGTCGGCCAGGGCCCCTACGAGGCGCGGCTGCGCTCCCTCGCTCGCATGCACGGCGTCGATGAACAGGTCGTCTTCACCGGCGGGGTCGCCGAACACGAACTCGCCGCGCACTTCGCGGCCGGAGACGTCTTCGCGATGCCGTGCCGCACCCGCCGCCGCGGTCTCGACGTGGAAGGGCTCGGCGCGGTCTTCCTGGAGGCGGCCGCGTGCGGGCTGCCGGTCATCGCCGGGGACTCGGGCGGCGCGCCGGACACGGTGCTGCACGACCGGTCGGGGTGGGTGGTCGACGGCCGCGACCTCGGCGAGATCACCTTCCGCCTCTCGCAGGTCCTCGCCGACCCTTCGCTGGCGCGAAAGCTCGGCGAGGCCAGTCGCGAATGGGCCCTGAGCGAATGGACCTGGGACCGCCAGGCCGGCCGCCTCGAGGGCATGCTCTACGGCGAAACCGTCTGAGCGGAAGCGCATCGGGCGGCGGCGGGCCGCTGCCCGCAGGGCATGCCCCTTCCCACCCGCATCCGCCGCCGACCAACCGCGGCAATGGGACCGCGGTCCCGCACCGTCCGACACTCGGTCGCAGCCGCTCGTCGGCGGCGAATCGGCCGGGCGAGGCCGCCCGCTAGAACTTCGGCTGGTCGGGGGCTTCGAGGAGGCCGAGCTTGAGGGCGGTCATGAGGGCCTGGGCGCGGTTGCCGGCGCCGAGCTTCTCGTACAGCTTCGAGATGTGCGTCTTCGCCGTCGACTCCGAGACGTACAGCTGCTTCGCGATCCCCGCCACCGAGAGGCCGTCGGCGAGGAGCTTCAGCACCTGCGACTCTCGCGGCGACAGCTGCGGGCCGGTCGGGGTCAGCCGCCGCTGCATCGCCTCGGCCAGGTCCGCGGCGCTGAACGCCGTAGGGTTCGCCGCCGCGTGCCGGGCCGCCGACACCACGTCGTTCGCCGGGGCCGACTTCGGCACGAACGCCGAGGCGCCCGCGTCCAGCGCGCCGAACAGCTGGTCGTCGCCCGCGTACATCGTCAGCACCACGATGCCCATGTTCGGGTGCGCCTTGCGCAGCTTCCGGGTCGCGTCGAGCCCCGACCCGTCGGGCAGGCGCAGGTCCATGATGACCACCGACGGCATGAGGGATGCGGCCTGCCGCAGCGCGTCCGCGGCGGTGTCGGCCTCGCCGACCACCTCGAACTCGGGGTCGCGGTCGAAGGCATGCCGGAGACCCTTGCGGATCAGGTCGTGGTCGTCGACGATGAGCACGGTCGTCTGACCGGTCGTCTCCTGCGCCTCAGCGTTCATCTCGTCTCTCTCCTCATTGGCTGCCACGGCCACTCGACGCACAGCTCGCAAGCCGTAAATCGTCGTCGCGGTCGGGCCGTCGGGCCGGCTGTTCAGTTCTCGAAGTGCGGTCGGCGGCCGCCCAGGCCGCGGAGCCCGGGCGCGGGGTCTCGGCCCGGGGCGTCGGCCGCGCCCCCGCGTTGAGCACCACCGCCACCGTCGTCCCGTGCGGTTGGTGCGGACGGATCTCCAGTGATCCGCGGATCCGCTCCGCCCGCTCGCTCATGATCGCCAGCCCGTAGCGCCCCTCCGAAGCCTCGCCGGAGAGACCCTGGCCGTCATCGGTCACCTCGATGCGCGTGTAAGGCGGGTCCACCTCGCACGTCACCCACAGATTCTCGGCCCGGGCGTGCTTGCGGGCGTTCGTGATCGCCTCCTGTGCGATCCGCAGCAGCTCCGCTTCGGTACTGGCGGGGAGCCTCGCCCCGCCCTCGTCGAGCGACAAGTGCACCCTGAGGCCGGCGGAAGCGCCCACAGTACGAGCATAGTCCGCGATCGCGGAGGCCAGTCCGCCCTGACGATCGACGTTCGACCGCAGTTCGAACAGGGAGAACCGCAGTTCGGTCACCAGCCGGGTCACCTCGGACCGCAGGTCCTCGAGCTCGGCCTTGGCCTCGCCGGCGTCGGCCGGGAGGACCGCCATGGCGTTGTCGATGCCGTAGCCGAGCATCGCCAGCTCCTGGGCGATGCCGTCGTGGATCTCGCGGGCGAGGCGCTGGCGCTCCTCGGTGGTGGCCATGGAGCGCACGTCCTCGAACAGGAGGGCGGTCTCGAGCCGCAGGGCCGCGCCTTTGGTGCGGTCCTCGGCGGCGGTGATGGCCTCGGGGCCGAACGCGGCGGGGTCGTCGGATTCGATCGCGACGAGGCCGACGGTGCGGCCTTCGGCGACGAGCGGGATGACCAGGGACGCGACGGGTCCCTGGGTCGAGCGCGAGAGCGGCACCTGCCCGGCCTGGGGCTTCTGCCCGGCCCAGGCGTCGGCGAGGAGCGAGTTGAGCTGCGGCGAGGTCTCCCAGTCGACGCGTTCGTCGGCGAGCTGGGCGAGCACGACCAGGCGCCGGCCCGAGGCCGCGGAGAGCACGGCGGCGCGGGCGACGCCGGGGATCCGCGAGGCGGTGTCGACGATCTCGGTCGCGATGCCGCCCGGGTCCAGTGTGGATCCGGGGAGTTGGCGGGCGACGACGCGGAGCTGCGTGAGCAGGGCCGCGGCCTCGGCGTACGGCAGCTGCGAGTGGTGCATGTCGGAGGAGCGGGAGCGGCGCAGCCACCAGGCGCCGACGGCGGAGGCGAGCCCGAAGGCGAGCGCGACGGCCACCGTGGTGACGTAGGTGCCGCGGTCGTAGGCGGAGATGCGCGGGGTCTGGGCGATGAGGCCGACCGCGGCGACCGCGACGAGCACGGGCGGGACCCAGGTGCGCAGCCGCGCGTACCGGTCGTCGTCGTCGCCGGTCTGGTCGGCGGCGTCGAACGCGGCCGTGGCGAACGGCGCGATCAGGTACGGCAGCATCCAGGCGGGGAGCCCGTCGGTGGCGAGGGTGCCGAGCACGACGACGGCGACCTCGGCGAGCTGCCCGGCGGGGGCCAGGAGCCGGTGCCGGGGGAGGACGACGCCGGGGAGCGCCGCGAGGGCGAGTATGCCGCACCAGGTCGCGGCGTCGGCGAGCCCTTCCGAAGCCCAGCCGAAGACCGCGACCAGTGCGAACAGCACACCCCGCAGCGCGAGGGCGGGCAGTCGCCACTGGCGCTCGAGCACCGCCTCATCGCCCATGCGGGCACCTCGCTTACTCGTTTCGTCGCGCCTTCGCCGTGTCGTAGAGCGCGTTGATCTCGTTTGAGTATTTTTCCATGACGACGTGTCGTTTGACCTTGACTGACGGAGTGATTTCCCCGGCGTCCTCGCTCAGCTCGACGGGCATGACCCGGAACTGCTTGATCTGCTCGGCGCGGGAGACCGTCTTGTTGGCCTCGTCGACCTTCGCCTGGAGCTCGGCGAGGAGCTCAGGGTCCTCGGTGAGGTCGCTGATCGGAGTCTTCGGGTCCTTGTCGTGCCTGGTCAGCCAGTCGCGGAGCATCTCGCCGTCGAGGGAGATGAGGCACCCGATGTAGGGGCGGCCCTCGCCGACGACCATGGCGTAGGCGATGAGCGGGTGGGCGTCGAGGATCTTCTCGAGCGGGCCGGGGGCGACGTTCTTGCCGCCCGCGGTGACGATGATGTCCTTCTTGCGGCCGGTGATGGTGACGTACCCGTCGTCGTCGATCTCGGCGATGTCGCCGGTGGAGAACCAGCCGTCGGCGTCGAGCACTTCGGCGGTGGCGGCGTCGTTGTTCCAGTACCCGGGGAAGACCTGCGGGCCCTTGGCCTGGAGTTCGCCGTCCTCGGCGATGCGCAGCGCGGTGCCGGGGGTGGGCCGGCCGATGGAGCCGACCTTGATGGCGGTCTGGAGGTTGAGCGAGAGCACGGGCGAGGTCTCGGTGAGGCCGTAGCCCTCGTAGATGGTCACGCCGATGCCGCGGAAGAAGTGGCCGAGCTCGGGGCCGAGGGCGGCGCCGCCGGAGACGGCGGAGTCGCACTCGCCGCCGATGGCGGCCCGGATCTTGCCGTAGACGAGCATGTCGAACAGCTTGTGGCGCAGCTTGAGGGCGAGGCCCGGCCCGCCGGGCTTGTCGAGGGCGCGGCTGTACTCCTTGGCGCAGGCCGCGGCCTTCTCGAAGATGGCGCCCTTGCCGCCGTCGACGGCCTTCTGGTACGCCCCGGCGTAGACCTTCTCGAACACGCGGGGGATCGCGAGGAGGGTGGTCGGCTTGACCACGGGCATGATCGCGGTGAGTTTGGTGCGGTCGGCGTGGGCGATGGTGGTGCGCGATTCCATGCCGGCGAGCTGCAGGATGCGGGCGAGGACGTGCGCGAGGGAGAGGAACAGCAGCATGCGGGCGCCGTCGAAGAGGACGCCGGGCACCTCGGGGATGATGTTGCGGATGTCGGCCAGCAGGTTGCGGTGGGTGAGCATGCAGCCCTTGGGGCGGCCGGTGGTCCCGGAGGTGTAGACGATGGTGGCGAGGTCGTCGGCCCTGCGGGAGGTGCGGCGCTCCTCGATGTCGACGCCGGCGTCGGCGCCGAGGGCGTCCAGGGCCTCGATCGCGCCGGGCGTGCCGTCGATGGTCCACACGTGCTTGACCTGGGTGCCGAGTCCTTCGACCATCTCGGCCATCTCGGCGTCCTCGACGATGGCGGCGACCGCGCCGGAGTCCTCGATGATGAACTTCGCCTGGTCGGCGGAGGAGGTCTCGTAGATGGTGACGGTGACGGCGCCGGCGGCCCAGATCGCGTAGTCGAGCAGGGTCCACTCGTAGCGGGTGGCGGACATGAGGGCGACCCGGTCGCCGGGCTGGATACCGGCCGCGGCCAGGCCCTTCGCGGCGGCGACCACCTGCTCGCGGAACATGACCGAAGTGACGTCCTGCCAGGTCGCGCCGTCGTCGAACGAGCGCATGAAGAGGATCGAGGAGGGGTGGTTCTCGGCCGCGTCCCACAGCGCGGTGAGGGTGTTGTCTTCGTCGGGCACAGTCACCACGGGGGGGACGGCGAACTCGCGCATGGAAGGCTCCGTTCAAAGGCCATGTTCACGGCTTTGTAAAGTGGCTCACAGATCATGTTACCGGTGGGTCAACTTCCGACGGAAGAGGGACTGTGAGGCAGACCATGATGCTAAGGGCAGCTTAGCGGAGCTGGGGCCGGACCGTCGAACGCCCGTTGCGGACTGTCACCAAGCCGCCCGGTCCGCTCCCGGCCGGTGATACCTTCGCCGAGTAGGACGGAACGGCCGATTTCATCTCCAGGTCATCGGGTTGTAAAGTCCTCGGTGGCCCGCAGCGTCGCGCGGCATTCCACGCCTCAAACCGTGAACCGCTGGAGGGTACAGCAGTGAGTCTGACTATCGGAGTCGACATCGGGGGCACCAAAGTCGGCGGCGGCGTCGTCGACGAAAACGGCAACGTCCTCGCCACGACCCGGCGCCCCACCCCAGCGGACGACACGCCCGGCGTCATCCAGGCCGTCAAAGCGGTCGTCGACGAGCTGCGCGAAGGCCGCGTGATCGAGGCCGTCGGCATCGGCGCGGCCGGCTGGATCTCGTCTGACCGTTCCACGGTCATGCTGGCCCCCAACCTCTCGTGGAAGGACGAGCCGCTCCGCGACAAGGTCGCCGCGGCCATCGACCTCCCCGTCGTCGTCGAGAACGACGCCAACGTGGCCATCTGGGGCGAGCACCGCTTCGGCGCCGCCAAGCGCCACCGCTCCTCCGTGCTCTACACGATCGGCACCGGCGTCGGCGGCGGCATCGTCGTCAAGGACAACCTGCTGCGTGGCACCCACGGCGTCGCCGCCGAGATCGGCCACACCCGCTCCGTGATGCCCGACGGCCGCCAGTGCGGCTGCGGCCGCACCGGCTGCCTCGAGCAGTACGCCTCCGGCCGGGCGCTGACCCGCGCCGCCCAGGAAGGCGCCGCCGAGCACCCCGAGAAGGCCGCGGTCCTGCTCAAGCTCGCCGGCGGCGACCCCGAGTCGGTCACCGGCCGCCAGGTCACCGAGGCCGCCCGCCAGGGCGACGAGGTCGCCCTGGCCGCCTTCGACTCCATCGGCTTCTACCTCGGCAACTCCGCCGCGGACCTGGTCAACCTCATCGACCCGGGCGTCATCCTCATCGCCGGCGGCGTCGTCGACGCGGGCGACCTCCTCCTCGACCCGATCCGCAAGCACTACACGGCCGCCCTGGCCGACCGGGCCCAGGTGCCCGTCGCCGAGGTCCGCGCGGCCGAGCTCGGCTCCAAGGCCGGCGTCATCGGCGCGGCCGACCTCGCCCGCCACCGCGAGATCGTCCCCTAGAAACACGCGTGCGCAGGGCCGGAGCGGTGAGCTCCGGCCCTGCTTCCGTCTTGCGGCTTTGTCAGCAGATGTTCCTGGCGCCGTTGCCGCTCAGCGTCCAGTTGGTGTTCTCGCCGCAGGGCGACTCGCGCACCGACGTGTTGTCGACCCGCAGCGTGATCCAGATGTCCTTGTTGTTCGGGAACTCCGTGCGCGCCGCCAGGCGCACTTCGCCGCCGCCGTTGACGGTCCCGCCCCTGATCGAGACGTTGTAGCAGTTCTCGATGAGCACCGAGTTGTTCCCGTTGCTCGCCAGGTCCACGTTCTTGATGACCACCCCGCCGGACTGCGAGACGCAGAAGATGCCGCGCCCGCCGCCGCGGGAGATCACGTTGTCGACCCAGATGTTGGTCGCGTAGCCGCCGCTCGCGGTCCTGCCGTTGGTGTTCGCCATCCGGAAGGTCGCGTAACCGGTGCCGGCGCCGACGTTGTTTCCGTCGACCGTGCCGACCCAGCCGTTGCGCGAGTTCTGGATCAGCAGGCCCGACTCGCCGACGTTCCGCGCGGTCACCCTGGTGATGTTGAACCCGTCGATGTTCCAGGTCTCGACCGCGTGGCTCCCGGCGCCCGACACGTAGATGTCGTTCATCGTCACGTTGTAGTTCCACGCCGCGTCGCGGTCGAAGCGGATGCCCAGGCCGCCGCTCAGGGTCAGGTCGATGTCGCCGAGCTTGAGGCCGTTGGTACCGGAGAACCGCAGCCCGAAGTACGGGTTGCCCGTCATCTTCAGGAACGCGATGTTGACGTCGGTGGTGTTGATCGCCTCGATCGCGCCGCGCCCGGAGCGGTTGCCCACGTTGATGGTGCCGCAGCCCTCGAAGGTCTTGCCGCTCTGAATGGTGATGGTGCTGGCGCCGATCGAGCCGGAGGCCATGACGGCGACGCGCTGGCCGCTGGAGATGGTGTCGACGCCGGCTTGGACGGCGGCGCGGTAGTCGCTGCCGGAGTAGACCGTGGTCGAGCCCTCCCGGGTGACGTAGGCGCCGCTGGAACCGGTGACCGTGGCGTGGGGCGAGTTGGCGCCGCACGCGGCCTGGGCTACGGCCGCGCCGTCGAGGGCCGGGACCGCGACGGCGCCGGCGGCGCCCGCGATGACGGCCGCGGCCGTCGCGACGAGGGTGCGGAGTCTTCGCTTCGGTGCGAGGGACATTGCTGCTCCTATGGAGTCGTGCCGGTGAAACGATTCAATTGAGACATCGATATGAATCGATCTAATGGGATCATAGCGGGCGCACCGCGGTTTGGAAAGCGCTACACCACCCGAATCGGGCCACTTTCGGGTGACATGGCCGCCGCGCGCCCCGGTTCTTGTCAGACCCCCGCGCGACGCTGGGCCTACAGTATTTTCCCCTCCAGTGGTGGGTGGGGGCTTGTGGACGGGGGAACGCGAAAGGCGGCCGACCAGGTCGACCGCCCTTCCCTCGCCTCGTCTCAGTCGCGCTTGTACCCGACCACGAGCTCGCCGGCGAGCTGCTCGCAGAACAGGCCGATGTCGGTGATGACCCCGATCGCCTGCGCCGAACCGCGGTCCGCGAGCTTGGTGACCGTCGCGGGGTTGATGTCCACGCTCACGAGCGGCACTTTGGCGGGCAGGAGGTTCCCCGTCGCGATCGAGTGCAGCATGGTGGCGACCATGATCGCGAAGCCCACGCCCGGCAGCGCCGCGCGCATCGCGCGCTGGCCCTCGATCACGTCGGTGTGCACGTCGGGCAGCGGGCCGTCGTCGCGCACCGAGCCGACGAGCACGAACTCCTTCTTGTTCTTGACCATCGCGTGCATGATGCCGCCCTTGAGCACGTCCTGCTCGACGGCGTCCGCGATCGACCCGCAGGTGCGGATCTTGTTGATGGCCCGGATGTGGTGCTCGTGGCCGTGCGGCACGCCGTGTCCCTTGTCGAGGTCGACGCCGAGCGAGGTGCCGAACAGGCTTGACTCGATGTCGTGCGCCGCCAGGGCGTTCCCGGCGAAGATGACGTCCACATAGCCCTCGTTGATGAGCGCCTCAAGGGCCTTACCGGCTCCAGTGTGGACGATGGCGGGACCGCCGACCCACAGGATCTTCTCACCGCGGGCCTTGACCTCGCGCATGCGCTCGGCGATCTGGCGCACCTGGAGCGCCTGCGGCCGCTCGGAGGAGACCCCGCCGCTCATGAACTCGAAGTTCGAGGACTCGGGGTTCTTGCGCTCGGGCTCGGGCAGCGGCAGCACCTTGACGCCCTCGCCGCCGCAGACGACCAGTTCGCCGGCCTTGACGTCGGAGACCGGGAGCGTCTTGGCGGTGGCGCGGTCCTCGGAGACGATGATCCCGCAGTCCATTTCGGAGTTCTCGACGTCCATCCAGCTGCCGTTGAGCCGCACCTGGGTGTCGAAGTTGGTGGTCGAGTAGAAGTCCTCGGGGAAGACCCCGTCGCGCGGGGCCGGCTTGAGGACGGCGACGCCGGGGTCGAGCGGGTTCGCGCCGTGCGTCTGGAGGCGCATGACGATGCGTTCGACCAGTTCGGGCGTCTCGGCGGAGACGGTGAGCTGGACGTAGGACTCGTCGGTGTGGTGGCGGCCCACGTCGAAGCGGTCGATCGTGTAGGCCCCCGAGTACTCGAGGACGTCGTCCATGACGCGGGCGAAGATGCCCTGGTCGATGAGGTGTCCGCGCAGCTCGACGGTCTTTGCGTGTTCCACGTTTGGTGCTCCTGTTGCTTCCCGGCCCAAGCGGCGCCTCCGCGGGTGTGCGGCTCGCGGGCTTCGCCGCGGGCGGGAGGCGCCGTGACGAGCCTAGCTCTCGGCGAGGGGGAGCGGCGGCGGGCTCCGCGGAGTTCAGGCCGCCGCGGGCGGCGGCGCGGCGGCGGCCTTGGCGGCCTGGATCTCGGCGGGGGTGGGCCAGTTGCGGGTGACCAGGTACTGGATGAGGAAGCCGACGAGGCCCCACGCGCCCACGACGTAGGGCACGGACGCGCCGAACTCGACGATGAGGCCGATCCCGGCGATGGCGATGCCCTGGCTGAGCTGCAGCCCGGAGTTGGCGGCCGCGACGACGCGGCCGCGCCAGCCGTCGGGGATGCACTGGGCGAGGGTGGCGTTCATGGGGGCCATGATCATGTTGGCGAGGCCCGCGCCCATCGCGATGAGCAGCACGCCGGCGAGCGGCGGGTCGAGCAGCGCGGCCGTCAGGACCACGGGGCCGATGAACGCGAGCGGCCGGATGAGCCTGTCGCGTACCGAGGGCCGCACGAACCGCGCGAACAGGAGGCTCGCCACGACCGCGGCGGCGGCGTCGACGGCCATGATGAGGCCCTGCGTCTTGGAGTCCCCGCCGAGGTGCGCCGCCCACAGGACCGCGACGCCTTCGGGGACGGCGGTGAGCGCGAACAGGCCCCAGATGCCGAAGGACACGGTGCGCAGGACCTTGTTGTCGCGCAGCATCCGCAGGCCGTCGGCGGTCTCGGTGAGCACGTGGCGGCGCTCTTCGCGCTTGTTGACCGAGGGCCGGTACTTGACGAGGGCGCTGATCGCGACGGCGCTGACGACGAAGAGCGCGGCGTTGATCGCGAGGGCGGTGTGCGGGTCGATGGCGGCGAGCAGGCCGCCCGCGAGGTAGCCGATGATCTGGGCGGTCGCGGCGGCGCTGAAGGAGAGCGCGATCGCGACCGAGAGGGCGTCGCCGGTGAGGATCTGGGCGAGGGTCGCGACGCGGGCGGCGTTGTAGGCGGGCTGGACGGCGGCGACGGCGAAGACGACCGCGATCATGACGCCGATGGGCAGGCCGGGGATGAGCAGCAGGGCGATGAGGCCGGCGCGCAGCACGTCGCACACGACCATGACGTTCCGGTACGAGTACCGGTCCACAATGGCCCCGAGGACTTGGGCGAGGCCGAGGTAGGGCGCGAAGCTGATGGCGAAGGAGGCGGCGGCGAGCGCCGAGGAGCCGGTCTGCTGCCACACGAGGAAGGTGACGGCGACCCGGTTGAGCATCGCGCCGGCGTTGGAGAGGCAGTAGGCGAGGAGGAACCCGGCGGCTTCGCGGTCACCGAAGACCTGGGAGAACGTCGGCTTGCGGTCGGACTCGGACGCGTCGTCGGCGGGCCCGGCCGGAGCCGGCGGGGGGTTCTGGTTCGACACAGGGCCTTCCTCGTTCTCGGCTCCGCGAGCGTCGTCCTCGGGCACCGGTCTGCGCCGTTGCAGCTGGCCGCCACAGGGGTTGCGGCCGATGACGCGGCAGGGACCGCGTCGGCGCAGGGAATCGCCGATGGGTCCGGTACCTGAAGGGCGGTAAGTGACAATCCTCCGCGATTGCCGCAAGTGTCACTAGTCTGCCCCTGGCGCATGTGGTTGTCAAGCGTCCCACTGTGTTCAAAGTGCAAAAACCCGGACGGAGCCGGAGGGTCCGTTATGACCGCCCAAAACTACGCCTCCCGTCGCAGCCTGACTGCGGCGGCCTCGGTTCGATAACGGTGGCGTCAAGGGAATCGCACGCCCTGGAAACGGCGGCGCACCCCCGCCTGACCACCGGTGGCTGACGGTATCCTCCAAAGCGTCTTGTAGGAACCGTCTAAGGAGTCGAGCGATGACCGCCAGCGCCGCATGGACCGCCCGCGACGCCGCCGCCGTGTGGCACCCCTTCACGCAGCACTCCACCTGGAGCGGCGACCGGCCCGTCGTCGTCGACCGCGCCGAAGGGCCCTGGCTTGTCGACGTCGACGGCCGCCGCTACCTCGACGGCGTCTCCTCACTGTGGACCACCACCCTCGGCCACGGGCACCCCGACATCAACGCCGCCATCACCGCTCAGCTCGCCAAGCTCGACCACTCCACGTTCCTCGGCACCACCCACACCCCCGGCATCGAACTCTCCGAGGCGCTCATCGCCCTCGCCCCCAAAGGGAACGGGCCCGAACTCACCAAGGTCTTCTACGCGGGGGACGGCTCGTCCGCGGTCGAGGCGGCCCTCAAGATCGCCTACCAGTACTCGACCCAGACCGGGCACTCCCGGCCGACCTTCGTCCGCCTCGACCAGGCCTACCACGGCGACACCCTCGGCGCGGTCGCCGTCGGCGGCCACGACCTCTTCCACCAGGCCTACAAGCCGCTGCTGCTCGACACGATCGGCGTGCCCTCGCCCGGCGACCGCGCCCTCGGCCCCGACCGCAACGCCGTCGCCGAGGCAGCGCTGCGCAGCGTCATGGGCGAGCACGGCGGCCAGGTGTGCGCGATCATCGTCGAACCGATGATCCAAGGCGCCGCGGGCATGCTCGACTACGACGCGCAGTTCCTGCGCACCGCAAGGGAACTCGCCGACGCCCACGGCGCGCTCCTCATCTTCGATGAGGTCGCCACCGGCTTCGCGCGTACCGGGCGCATGTGGGCCGCCGAGCACGCCGGCGTCGTCCCCGACCTCCTCACCTGCGGCAAGGGCATCACCGGCGGGTACCTGCCGCTCTCGGCGGTCCTCGCCGCCGAGCACGTCTACGAGGCGTTCCTGACCCGGCCCGGCGACACCGCGCCGCGCACGTTCTTCCACGGCCACACCTACACCGCCAACCCCCTGTGCTGCGCCGCCGCGCTCGCGAACCTGCGCGTCATGGGGGAGCAGGACGTGACCGGACAGGCCGCCCGCCTCGGCGAACGCCTCGCGAAACTTTTGGAGCCCTTGGGCGCCAAGGACCATGTGCTCGAGATCCGCCAACTCGGGACGATGATCGGGGTCGAGGTCGCCCCAGTCGGCGACCGCACCGGTTTCGCGGTCTGCCAGGCCGCCCGCGACCGGGGCGTGTGGCTGCGCCCGCTCGGCGACACGGTCGTGCTCATGCCGCCGCTGACCCTCGGCGACGACGAGACCGACCTGCTCGTGAGCGCACTCGCCGAAGCGATCGACGAGGTCACGGCATGACGCGCGCCGCCCCCGGTGGGATCTGGCACCGCTTGGGCCGCAAAGCGGACCTGCGCGCCAAGGCCGGGCTCACCCGCCACGTCCGCACCCGCGCCGACGCGATCGACCTCGCCGGCAACGACTACCTCGGGCTCTCCCGTCACCCGGCCGTCCTCGCCGCCGCGACGGCCGCCCTCGCCGAGCACGGACTCGGCGCGAGCGGCTCCCGGCTCGTGCGCGGCACCACCGATGTGCACGAACGGTTCGAGGCCGACTTCGCGCGGCACACCGGCACCGAGACCGCCGTCCTCTACTCCTCGGGCTACATGGCCAACCTCGGCGCGGTGGCCGCTCTGGCCGGGCCGGTCCTGCTCGACGCGCACGCCCACGCGTCGCTCCACGACGCCGCCCGCCTCGCCGGGGGCCGCTCGGACACGTTCGCGCACAACGACCTCGACGACCTCCAACGCCAGCTCCGCGAGGTGCGGCCGGCCCTCGTCGCGGTCGAGTCGGTGTACTCGGTGCTCGGCGACGCGGCGCCGCTGCGCGAGATCCACGCCCTCACGACCGCGCACGGCGCGCTGCTGCTCATCGACGAAGCCCACGCGATCGGCACGATCGGCCCGCACGGCGCTGGCGGCGCAGCCGCCGCCGGGCTCGCGGGCGATCCGGGCGTGGTCCTCACCGCGACCCTCTCGAAGGCGCTCGGCGCGGCGGGCGGCGTCGTCGCCGGCCCGGCGGCGCTGCGCCGCCACCTCCACGACACGGGCCGCACCTTCATCTTCGACACAGCGCCACCGCCCGCAGTGGTAGCGGGTGCGAGCGCGGCCCTGGCGGTCGCACGCGAATCCGACGCGGCGAGGACTGAGCTCGCACGCCGGGCCGCGCTGGCGGCCGAGGCGCTGGAGATGCCGGCCCCGGCGGCGGGAGTGCTATCGCCCCCGGCCGGCGACGCCCACGCGGCGACGGCTTGGGCCGCCAGATGCGCCGAAGAAGGTGTGGCGGTCGGCTGCTTCCGTCCCCCATCCACACCGGATCATCGCTCACGCTTGCGGATCACGATCAATACAGGTGTGCCTGCGGAGGATTTCGACCGGGCGATCGCGGTGGTGCGGAAGACTCGCTAGACCACGATGCCAATACGGTTCGCTCGAGGACGGGGTCCCCTTCCCTGCACGGTGTCCGGCCAGCGGGAGGCGCTGGCTGGTGCTCCTTTCTGCGTCGGGGCAGGCGCCCGTATCAGGCGTGGCTGCCGGGTGGAAGTGCGGCTGGTCGGCGTGCACGCGGTTGCCGCCCTCGCTTGGGCGGTCCTTGCCGCTGCGTTCACCAACACGGCCTGGTGATGTCCGGACTCCCGCTATGGTCGGCGTTGCATCCA
>NZ_JBFAMQ010000030.1:0-21263 GCF_040674615.1 Glycomyces sp. NPDC049804 | reverse complement strand
TGAGATTCTTTGTGTCGCAACAAGAATCATCAAGCAAGGGCTTCGCCCGTGTTCAAGCGGGGCCGCCTGACCAGCGCCAAAGGTTAAAAATCAAGTTAGGGGAACTGCTTCCTCGTTGCTGCCGCTTTGACCCGAGGCGTCGCACCGCTCATGGCCTCCAGACCCTCATGGGGATCGGCCCTGAAGGCGCTCAGACGAGAGGAGGTTCGCTCCTTGCCGCTGCTGTTTTGACCTGGAGCACAAGGCGAGGCATCGGGGCGGAGTCAGCCTGGCCGCCGTGACTACCGCAGGCCGCCCGGTCCGGTGAAGTTCTCGCCCACATTTTCGGTGAACGGGACACCGCCGGAGCCCTTCGCGCTGTTGCAGTCGCCGCACATGCCTTGGATGTTCGTCCCGTTCTTGTAGAAGGCCTCCCGAACGGCTTGCGTGGTGTCGTTGCCGTTCTTGTTGGTCCAGTGGTCGGCGGCCGAGTCCGTGTGGTCCAGCGTGAAGTCATCGTCCGGGGCGAGATGCGGCAGGCGGTTCGCCGGGGCCCATCCCGGGCACCAGAACTTGTCGGCGTGCACGAGCGGGTCCGGGTACCTTCTCCGCTTCTCTCGGCGCGCATCGGCGTGTTTCGCCGACTTGTGGCTCGAGTAAGCGGCATACGGCCCGTAGAAGGTCTCACGGATCTTGCCTCGGTAGCGCGGGTGCACCTTGCCGTCCATGACATACTCGCCGCCGCTCAGCGCGTCGAGGTCCAATTCTCGACCGAGTTCCGCGAGTGCGGAGAGCATTTCGCTCGAGTACTGCTCGACTTCGCGCCGGTACTGATTGGCCTTCCTCGCGTCCGGATCCTCGCGTTCGAAGATCTCTACGAGCCTTTCGAGCCGGCGCACCTCCGTCTCGACTCTGTTCATCTTCTTCCTGGCACGGCCGTTCGCGGCCACCGCCGGGTCTCGACGAGCGCGGGTGATCTTCGCAAGCAGCTCCTCCTTGCGGCTCGCCATCATGACCTTGCCGGTGCCGCCCTGCTTCTCGAGCGTCACCTGATGCCCGGCGCCCTTCATCGACACCGACCAGCTCTTCGTCAACCGGGCCCACACGGCGTCCCGCAGACGGCGGGCGGCGTCCGCGACCGCGGCTCCACCGCGGCGGAGGCCCCGGAGCAGGCCCTTGCCGATCTTCACGATGGTGCCGATGATCTTGTCGATCACCTTGCCGACCGGCTCCTGGACCTTCTGGAGGATGCCGCGGATCTTCTCGGAGATGCCTCCCAGCCCCAGGAGGCTCGCCATGAAGCCGATGACCATCGGGAGGGCCTTCACGAGCGCGCCCTCGATCAGCGCCGAGACCGCGCCGCCGCCGCCCGAGGCGATCGAGTCGATGCCGTCGAGGACCGCGTCGACGAACTCCTTGATCTGCGAGGCCTGGTTCACGAAGAACATCACGATGTTGTAGATCGCCTGGCAGGCCTTGATGAACGCCGCCGCCGGATTGAGCATCGAGATGATCCACACGATCCCGGCCTGGATGATCTTGGAGACCACGAACTCCTTGATCTGGCCGAGCACCATCTCCTTCAGATCCCCGAGCTTCTCCACGATCCAGCGCCACAGCCCCGGCACGCCCTCGGTGACGAGGATCTGCACGACCTCGACCATCTGCTCGAGACGCGCCATGACCGGCTCGGGGATGAACCGCACGATGCGCGCGCGGATCGCCGGCCACGTCAGGCCCAGTATGGACAGGACCATCTTGAGGATGCCCTTGACGTCGAACTCCTCGGGGATCTCGATGCCCGCGCTCGACAGGCTGCCGAGGAGCCAGGCCTTCAGGCCCGCCTGGAGGTGGGTGGCGATGTTGGCGCCGAAGGCCATCACGCCGTTCTTGACCGCGGTGACGAGGTTGCCGAGGAACCCGATCGGGTCGGCGATGATCTTGTCGATCGCGCCGGCGGCGCGGGCGAGGACGCCCAGGAGCATGTCCTTGAGCTTCGTGATGGTGTCGATCGCGCCTTCGACGGCGTCCACGGCCTGGTCGCGCCAGCTGCGGTGCTCCGCTTGCAGCTCTTGCACCCTCGCGTCGACGCCGGCGCGCGCTTCGGCGTATTTGGAGGCGAGATCCTCGGCGAGCGCCGAGGACTTCTCGGTGACGGAGGCGTCGAGCGACTCGAACTGGTCGCCCATCTCGCCCGCCGCCTCCTGTGCGATGTTCTGGAGTTCGCGGGGCTGCTCGGCGACGAACCGGGCGACCTGGTCGCGGCCGAGCTGGATGCGGGCGGTGGCCTTGTCGAGCTCGGCGCCGATCACGTCGGCGATGTTGGAGATGACCTTCTGCATCTCCCGCTCGTAGGTCTTGGCGGCGTCGGTGAAGATCTGCAGCACCTCGGGACGGGTGGGCCGGAACTTGTCGGCGATCCACGTGACGAGGTCCTGCGCGTCCTCGTACTCGCGCATGCGCCGCTGGTGGTCGGCCTCGAACACCGCGCGGGCCTTCGCCTCTCCGGCGGTGAACAACGTGTCTACTTTGGCGTCGATGCCGCCGAGGATGCCGTCCACCTCGGTCTTGGTGGTGTCGAAGATCCGCTTGATCTCACCGCTGATGCGCGCCCGCTCGCGCTCGTCCCGGCTCTTCGCGGCGTTCTTGTTCGCCCCGGCCCGGCCGATCGCGCGGGCGTTGTCGCCGACCATGCCGGTGACGCCCGCCGCGCCCGCCGCTTGGGCGCCGGCGACGTTCGAGGCCAGCTGCGCCTGCTCGTCGGCGCGCATCTGCGCCGGCGCGGTCGCGGCGTGCTCCTCGGCCTTGCCCTTCGCGTCGGCCGCGCCCATGAGCTCGGGCTCGTTCGAGTTCTTGAGCTGGGTCTCGGTGACGCCCGCCCCGGCCATCTTCTCGTTCAGCTCGCACTTGGTGGACCCGAGCTCGGTCTGCTCGGCCGGGGCCTTGTCCGGGATCGCCTTCTTCCCGTCCGGGGGCTTGAGATCGGGCGCGGGCTTCGGCGGCGTCATCGGCGTGACCGGCTTCTCCACGGCCGCACCGGGGTCCGGAGCCTTCTTGCTGGAGTCGGCGATCTCCTTGCCCGACTTGTCCTTCCCCTCGGTCACCATGCCGCTGACCTGGTTCTTGATCTCGCCGGCCTTGCCGGAGGACGCGAACTCGGTGGCCTCCTCGTTCGTCTGCGGCCGCTGCGCCGCGATCGCCTCGGTGACGGCGGCGATGAACGCGGCCTTGTCGAACCCGGCCGGCTTGGCCTGCGCCATCTCGGCGGTGTGCGCGGCCTTGGACTGCGCCTCGCGGTCGTCGGCGGGCGGCTCGGCGGCGGCCTGGGCCTCGCCGGCCTCGTGCTGCGCGTTCGGATGCGCCTTGGCGGCCTTGCCCTTGCGCGCGACGTCCTTTTTGACCTGCTGGAACTTCGGGTCCTGAGCGGCGGTGACCCCAGGCGGCGCGACCGGGGGCGGGGGACACGACCCGGCGTCGCGCTGCACCGCCGTCGCGGGCTGCGCATTCGATTGCGCATCCAGTTGCGGCGCTTCGCTCTTCTTGGCGTTGATCATCTTCGACACGGCGGCGTTGCCCGCGGCGGCCTGCAGCCACAGCAGTTGGCCGGCGCCCCCGGTGGCGGGCTTCGCCGGGCGGGGGTGGGGTTTGCGGGCAGCGGCGGGAGCCGAGCGCGTCCGCTCGGCCGTCGCTCTCAAGGTCCCGTTCGCCACCGTCACCTCGCTCGTTCGCGCCTGGTCCTACTGTCCGTTGTCCCGCCGGTTCCTTGACCCTCCGTCGGGGCAGTCGAAGGGGCAGCCGCGGCTGCCCGCGCGGACATCACCGCCTCCCGACGAAGTCGGGCGGGCTGAACCCGCCCGGCACCACCAGGAACGGGGCCTTCACCGTGCCGAACGCCTGACCGGACACCGGGTCGGCGAGCACATCGCGCTGGCCGAGCTGGTCGTGGCCGAAGACGAGCAGTGTCGCGGTGAACGTCCCGCCCGCAGCGACGGTAACCTCAGTGGACTGTCCGACGAGACCGCCGTCCCACTTGACCTGGACGACCGCGCCCGGCGGGAAGTCCGTGCCGGTGACCCGGGTCGGCCGCCCCGGCGGTCCGAGACCGGGATTGACCTCGATCCGCGGCTGGATCACCACGACCGGTGCGTCATCGGCCGCCGAGGGCGCGCCGTCGGCCGTGACCGTGGCGGAGGCGATCGCTTCGATCGCAGCGTCGGGCGACAATTTGAACACCACGTCCGCGGAAGCGCCGGCGAGCAGCGGTCCGACCTCGCAGGGCGCTCCGGGCAGGCAGCCGGGAGGCGCGCCGGCCAGCGGCAGCTCATCCGGCAGGGTCGCGGTGAGCTGCGCGGACGTGACCGGCACGGTCGAGGTGTTGGTGACGGTGAACGTGACCGCGAGGTCGTCGCCGCCCACGTACCCGGGCGTCGGCTCGACCACTGCGGCCACGGTCAGCCGCGGTTGCCCTGGGGGCGTTGAAGGCTCGTCCGGGCGCGGTTCGACGGTGATCGCCGTCGCTGCGGTGTTGTTCCCGGGGTCGGGGTCGACCGCGACGGGCGTGACGACCGCTTCGATCGGCTGCTCGCCGAGTGCGTCGCCGCTGACGACGAGGTCGATCTGCGACTGCGTCCGCGTCGCCATCGTGTCCACTTGGCACAGCACGCCGTCGACCGTGCAGCCGGCCGGAGCCGAGACCACGGTGAGTCCGGGCGGGAGGGTGATCTGGACGCTCGCGGCGCTCGCCGCGCGCCCCAGGTTCGAGACGGTGAGGGTCACGGTCGAGTCGTCGCCGAGCAGCACCACCGCAGGGTCGGGTTCCATGTGCAGCGCCATGTCGGCGGTCGGCTGCCATGCGGGGCTGGCGAACTGGCGGTAGTAGTCCGCGTCCTCGCTGATCTGGACGCCTTCGCCGCCAGCGGCCGGCAGGGTCCAGACGGTCGTGTCGTCGTAGGTCGGGTCGACGGTCGACAGGGGTGTGATGGCGGCGATCCCGGGGTTGTACTCGAAGCCCGCGACGACGGCGAGCGCGGTGCCGTCGGGCGAGAACGCGGGGCTGGAGAGGTCGCGTTCGGTGAGGTCGCCCGCGAGCGGGACCGCCGCGTTCGCGCAGGGGTCCCCGGCGGGACCGGTGCAGTTGTCGGGGTCGACGGACCAGATGCGGCTGGCCCGCACGAACACGATGAGGCTCGGATCCACAGGAGACCATGCGGCGCTCCAGTCTTCGGTATACGCGTCCTCGGGCGCCGACGTGATCTGCCTCGGCGCGGCGGCGAACTGCGCGTCGACCACATGCAGATAGCTGGCGTAGGAGGAGTAGGGGAGCGGCGGGTAGTCGTCGAACTCGTCGGCGACGCCGAACGGGACCCAGCCGCGCGCGTGGACGATGCGCGTGCCGTCCGGAGACCAGGACGGTCCGGAGTCCAGTGAGGCCCAGACGCGGTCGTTCTCGTCCACGGCCTCGGCGTGCGGCAGCCGCCGCAAGGGCGCGGTCGGGTCGGCCAGGTCGAAGACCGCGATCTCCGATATGTAGAGGGCGTTCTCGCTGTCCGTCGGGTACAGGAACCAGTGCTCCACGGCGAGGAACTGGCCGTCCGGGGAGAACGCGGGCGCCCGGTAGTACTCGCCCTCGGGCGCCTCCAGCAGGACCGGTTCCGCGGCGGGGTCGTCGAGGTCGTCGATGCGGACGGACCCGCTGAGGGACCGCCAGTCCTCGTCGAAGACCTCCGTGTTGTACGCCAGCCGCCGCCCGTCAGGAGAATAGGCGGGCTCCTCGTCGGCGATGAACGGCGCGGTGCCGCTGTGCGGCTGGGGATCGGTGCCGTCCGGCAGCGAGGTCCAGACCCGGCTCTGATCGAGCTCGGTCGCGTAGCCCACGGCATCGCCGAGCCACGTCGGGTGGCTCGCCCGCCGCACGTCCACCGACATCTGCGTGAACGAGCCGCCGCCGTCATCAGGCTCGTACAGGTAGACCTGCCCGTACACGTCCATGTCGGTGGTGGTGAAGGCGATCCCCGTGGGCGTGTAGGCCGGCTCGTAGGCGTCTTCGGTCCAGCCCGCCTCGAACAGGGTCCGGTACGGGGTGCAGAAGCTCGGGAACTCGTTGCCGCACAAGTCGTCCGGGATCTCCATGACCTCCCGGCCGCCGTCGCCCGGGTAGCCGGAGAAGGCGATCCACGCGCCGCCGTCCCCGTCGTCGCTCCAGTTCGGCTCCGCGGAAGGGATGTCGGTCAACTGGAGCGGCTCCGCGCCCTCGGTGAAGGCCTGCACCCGGAAGATCCGGCTCGCCGACTCGTAGGCGATGGCGTCGCTGCCGGGCGACCAAGTCGGCCACCGGGCACCCTCCGGGACGGCCTCGGGCGCGTGCTCCTCCGTGCCGTCGATGCGGATCAAGTGGATCCGCCACGTCCCGGACTCGGAGTCGCGGCTCTCGTAGGCAACCCACTGGCCGTCGGGCGAGACGGACGGGCGGTGGTTGAGCGAGCCGTTGTCCGTCACTTGAAAGACGTCCTCGCCGATGCGGGCGAAGATCTCGCGGTGCAGGTCGTCCCCGGTGCCGAGGTCGCTGGCGAAGACCGTGACGCCGCCCCGCCGCTCGGCCTGGAGGACGTTGTTCAGGCCGTACTCGTCGAGCGGGAAGTACGTCTCGCCGCCATCCTCGAGGTGCGCGAGGGTGCTGCGCCCGTACCGCAGCTCCGAATACGCCAGGCGCCCTTCAGTGGGGTCGCCCAGCTCCTCCAATGTGGGCGGGTCGGCGTTGACGGCGTTCCATACGACCGCCACCGTCGCCAACGCGACGACCGCGGCCAGCAATGCTCGCAGCAGGACCCGCATGACCACCTCGCTCGCCGGGGCGCGGGCACGCGCCCGCACCCTCGATGGTCCCGCAGCCTGGCCGCTCCGGAAGGTCCGAGCGACCGCGGGCGAGGGCGCTCTTCGCTGCCCGATCGGGCAGCGGGCCGCGGAGTCTCGGTCCGGCACAGGAGAATTCATCCAATCTATTGACAAATTCAGATGTCGACATCCATCATTGTTTGTTGTATCTACCAACTAATTTCAGGACGACGGCCGCGTTCCGCCCCGAACCCAGGGCGATGGAAGGCGGAGCGCCGATGCAGCCGCACCGCACTCATCGGATCTCTCGCCACCCGCGGCCGCCTCCCCGAGAGAAAGAAGCCTCCATGGCAGGACTCCTCCAATGGCGCCGCAGCGCGGCGGCGGTCTTCGCGATCGCGCTCGCGCTGGCCTCCGCGCTAGCGGTCTTCACGGCCCCCAAGCCGGCCCAGGCCGCGCAGCTCACCCAGGTGTCGAACTTCGGGAACAACCCCGGCGGCCTGGCGATGTACCTGTACGTGCCCGACAACGTCGCCCCGAACCCGGCAATCGTGGTCGCCAACCACTGGTGCAACGGATCCGCGTCCGAAGCCTTCGGCTGGAAGTACGACGAGCTGGCGGAGCAGTACGGCTACATCGTGATCTACCCGCACGTGACGCGGGACTACAAGTGCTTCGACGTCTCCTCCCCGGCCTCGCTCAACGGCACGGGCGGCGACTCGGTCAGCATCAAGTCCATGGTCGACTACGTGCTCTCCAACCACGGCGCCGACCGCAACCGCGTCTTCGCCACCGGCTTCTCCTCGGGCGCGATGATGACCAACGTCCTCCTCGGCGTCTACCCGGAGGTCTTCAAGGCCGGGTCGGCGTACGCCGGCGTGCCCTTCACCTGCTTCGCGACCGACAACGGCTCGATGTGGAACTCGGAGTGCTCCGAGGGCCGGATCGACCGCACCCCGCAGCAGTGGGGAGACGCCGTCCGCAACGCGAACCCCGGCTACAGCGGCCCCTGGCCGCGCATGCAGCTCTGGCACGGCACTGAAGACGACGCGCTCCGCTACCCGAACTTCCGTGAGGAGATCGACCAGTGGACGAACGTCAACGGCACCGACCAGACCGCCGACTACACCGACACGCCTGAACCCAACTGGACGCGCACCCGCTACGGCGGCACCGGCGGCCAGGCCCCGGTCGAGGCCAACAGCCTGAACGGCGTCAACCACTACCCGCCGATCCGCGAGACCGAGACGCTGCGCTTCTTCGGCCTGACCGGTCAGACCTCGAACGCCAACGCGATCGTGGGCACCGCCTCGAACCGCTGCCTGGACGTCCCCGGCTCCCCGGCGGCGAACGGCACCCAAGCGGTCCTGTGGGACTGCAATGGCGGCGTCAACCAGCAGGTCACCCGCACTGCGTCGGGCGAACTGAAGGTGGCCGGCAAGTGCCTCGACGCCCTGGGCTGGGGCACCGCCAACGGCACGAAGGTCGCGGTCTGGGACTGCACGGGCGGCGCGAACCAGCGGTGGAACGTGAACTCGAACGGCACCATCACGAACGTCCACAACGGTCTCTGCCTGGACGCCAACGGCGCCGCCACCGCCAACGGCACCCAGCTGATCCTGTGGGACTGCAGCGGCACCGCCAACCAGCGCTGGACCCTGAGATAAGACGCGGGCAGCCGCGATCCCGGTCCCGGCTGCCCGTCCGAGCCCGCAGGCTGTCGCCTGCGGGCTCGCTCTCATTCGCAGCCGACCCCGTCACCGTCCCGATCGAGGTGCGACCCGTATCCGGGATCGCCTGCGTGGATCGGATCGGCCCCGGCGGCGCGGACCGCATCGCAGTTCTCGTAATGGACGCTGCCGCCCCCGTCGCCATCGCCATCGCCGCCCCCGGAACCGCCGCCTGAGTCACCGCCTCCGGCATCACCGCCCGAGCCGCCGCCGGAGGAGCCTTCACAGCCGACGCCGTCACCGTCCCCGTCGAGCCCGGCGCGGTAACCCGGCTCGCCCTCGTAGACCGGCGCTTCGCCGGCATCCCTTGCAGCGTCACAGTTCTCGTAGTAGACCTCTGACCCGCCAGCCCCTTCATCGGCCGCATGGGTCTCCGCCGCTTCGGTGGTCGGCGGTTCGGACGTGGGTTCGACGGCGGACGGCGATTCGGTCGTGAGGGCCTCTGTCGGACTTGCCGTCTCAGACGGTGTCGGGGACGGCGTCACCCCGGGCTCGGGCGGGCCGACGATCGAGCCGAGGAGCAGGCCCATGAGGCAGATCGCCACGACGGCGGTCGCGATGGCCATGGCGACGATCTGGGCGGTCGAGAACCGGGACCAGAAACCGGGCTGAGGCCCGTTGGGGCCCTGCGGGAAAGCATTGACGGACACGTCGACTCCCAGGGAATCGGAGGGGCTGCCGGGGTAGAAGCAGGCTATGCCCGTTGCGGCACTGGGAGAATCCACTGAGCGGTCGACCGACTACCAGCCGTAAGGGCTCCCTCGTTCGAGTGAACGGTCCTCCGTCCGAATGTCATCGGATTGCATCGATGTGTTGCCGTGGGTCGAACGGGCACCGAAAGCTGCCTCCTTCGCTTCCCCTAGCCCCACCTCTGCAATACGCTGCCGCCCTTACCGTCCAGTTATGGCCACCGTCGCCTCTCTCAGTCAGCCCGTGCTCGACGTCGTGTGCGGCCAGTCCGCCGCGTCCCCGCTGTCGGTCCACAACACGGGCAAGATCGTCGAGTCCTACCGGTTCGAGGTCCTCGGCGCGCCCGCCGCGTGGGCCGTCGTCGAACCGCAGGAGCTCTCGATCTACCCCGGCCGCGACCAGGCCGTCCAGATCGTGTTCTCCCCGCCGCGGCTCCCGAGCGTGCCCGCCGGGCCGGTCCCGTACGCGGTCCGCGTGATCCCGACCGAGCAGCCCGGCACGGCCGTCGTCGTCGAAGGCGAACTGCGCGTCGAACCGTTCTACGAGACGACCGCCGAGCTCATCCCGCACACTTCGACCGGCCGCCGACGCGGCCGGCACGAGGTCGCGGTCGACAACCGCGGCAACGTGCCGATCGAAGTCGGCCTCAGCGGCGCCGACCCCGATGGCAACCTCGAGATCACCCCGGACCCGGAACTGCTCGTCGTCCCGCCCGGGCAGGCGATGTTCAGCAAGCTCAAAGTCCGCGCCCGCAAGCGCCGCTGGCGCGGCGGTCCGGTCACCCACCCGTTCAGGGCCGCGGCCGTCCGCGAGGGCGCCGAACCGCACGTGATGGACGGCAGCCTCGTGCAGCGGCCGTTCTTCCCCCGCTCGACCGGGCGCTGGCTCGCCGCATTGCTCGCCCTCATCGCGCTGCTCATCGCCGCCTGGATGTTCCTGCTCAAACCCGCGGTCGAGACCGCGGCCACCGAAGCGCTCGCCGACGATCTAGAGGCCTTGGGCGAGCAGGCCTCCGCCGCGCAGGAGGACGCGGAAGAGGCCGCCGCCCAAGGCGAATCGGCTGAGGCGCTGGCAGAGGAAGTGCTGGACGAACTCGCGGGCACCACATTGGAACCGGCCCCGCCCGCGCCGGTCGAGACCGCCACCACGATCCGACTCGACGTCACCGCGAACGCCGGCGCGACCGCGACCGACGACCACGAGCCCGCCGAAGGCACGATGTTCGCCCTCACCGACCTCATCCTCGAGAACCCGCAGGGCGACACCGGGACCCTCGAAGTCCTCATCGACGGCGACCTGCAGTACCGGCTCTCGCTGGCGAACTTCCGCGACCTCGACTACCACTTCGTGACCCCGATCGAAGTGCCCGAAGGGGAGGAGATCACCCTCCGCGTGGTCTGCGAGACGCCCGGCCCGCGCCTGCCCGGCGCGAGCTCCGACGCCTGCCGGCCCGCCGCCGTCCTCAACGGACTGACGGTCGAGCTGCCCGAAGACGAGGAATGACGGAGCGGACCGGTGATCGTTTGCGAAGCCTGCGGCACGGCCGCGAACCCGCAGGACCGGTTCTGCGGCGTCTGCGGCGAGTACCTGAACTGGGAGGAGGACACCGATCCGGCACCTGATGCGAGCGCGGGCGCCATTGCGCCGCAACGAGGTCCGAACCCGCCCGTGCCGAGCGAGCCCGCGCGGCCCGCAGGCGCCCAGCCGACCCGGAACGCCCCGGCACAACCGACCGCGCCGCCCCTCGGCCCCAACGGCGACGCGCAGCCCGCCGCCCAGCTTCCCGGCCCGAACCAGACCGTCGAAGACGCCGCCATACCCGCGCAGCCCGCGCCCGCCCCGACCGGCATCGCCTGCCCCTCCTGCGGCATCGACAACGAGCCGAGCCGCCACTTCTGCCGCTCCTGCGGCACCGCCCTCCGCCAGGCCGCGCCCCCCGCGAAGGAATCGTGGTGGCGGCGCTGGCGTCGCCGCCGCAGGGAGCACGCCGCGGGCTTCCGCCGCAAGCCGCGCCGCAAGTTCCACATCAGACGTTTTGTGCTGGTCTCGCTCATCGTCTCGGCCGTGCTGCTGCTCATCGTCTTCCTCCCGGCGCTCCCCGTCTCGCACCCGTGGCTCGAGAACCTGCGCGACCGCGTCTCCGACGCGAAGCCGGTGTCGCCCAGCACGATCAGCGCCTCAAGCGAGGCGACCAGCGCCGAGTTCGCCTTCGACGGCATCTCCAACGAGTACTGGGCCCCCGACCTCGCAGGCGAAGGGGTCGGCGAATGGATCCAGGCCGACTTCACCGAGCCGGTCCGCCTCGTCTACCTGATCGTCTCGCCCGGCGTCGCCCGCGACCAGGAGGCCTTCCTCGCCCAGTCCCGCCCCGAGGAGATCGAACTGCGCATGTTCACCGAGGACGGCGGCGCGGTGACCGAGACCTTCACCCTCGCCGACTCGGCCGAGCCGCAGACTCTCGAACTCGGGGTCAGCGACGTGACCGCCGTGCGCCTGACCATCCTCGGCGCCTACGGCCACGACGAGGGCAAAGCCGTGGCCGTCGGCGAACTGGAGTACTTCATCCGCGGTTAGGAACGAGAGTGGGCGCGGGATCGCCTCAGCGAGTCGGCCTAGCGGAGCAGCCGGACGGTCATGAGCCCGGGCGTCCTTCTCCCTTCAGGCGCAATGATCTCGAGTTCGTACGACGTCTCGCGCGGCCCAGTGGTGAGCGGTTGCGGCAGGGCGTAGTCGACCTCGTAGACGCCTTCCTCGCCGTCCCAGGTCTGCTCTGCGACAGGTTCGCCGTTCAAGCGGATGGCGACCCCGGTCGACCCGCCCGTATGGCGGTAGCCGATTCGCAGTGTCTGACCTGCCCGATCGGGGTCGTTCAGGGCGAGCGACATCCGGGCGGCGGTGGAGCGCGCGCGGCGGCCCTGGGCGTCGACCGACACCTCGGTGGCCTCCCCGCGGAAACCGTGATCGGTCTCGGGCTGCTGCTCGCCGAAGGCGACCTTGTCGACGGTCAAGGCGTCGAGCGCGAGCGAATCGCGGTCGGCCGCGACCAGTCCACTGCGTCGCCGGGCCACCTGGTCCGGGGCCGCGACCGGCCAATAGACGGTGTACCGGCTGTCGTGCAGTTCGAAGAACGGCAGCAGCTCGGTCGCCCCGGGAGGATCGGCGAAGCTCATGCGGTAGCGAAGGGGCCCTTCGCGAGTGAGGATGTTCCCGGGGTCCGCGTCGGCGATGATCGGGACGTCGGCGAAGCCGAGCAGCGGGCCGGCGGGAACGTGCCCCCTGTGGGGGCCGTCGATCGCCCGCAGCCCCTCCAGATGGTCCGCTCCCTCTCGGGAGGCGAGCAGGACCGGGCCGGCGAAATACGCCTGCCACGGGGACCCGTCGGGAAGTCGTTCGGCCCGGAGCCGGAGCGGGACGCCGAAGGTGACCGTGTCGCCCGGCCTCCACCTCTGATCGAGCATGACGGCGCCGGGGACGGCCTCGGATTCGACGGGCCGGCCGTTGACCTGGAGATCCGTGAGACCGCCGCTCCAGTCCGGCACGCGAAGTCGCACCCGGAAGCGGCGCGGCGCGTCCGGCTCGAGGGTGAGGCGGATGCGCTCGTCGGCCGGGAAGTCGGTCTCCAGGCGGAAGCGCCCGCCGAACTCGGGCGCGTCGAGGACGGCGGGAATGTACAGGTTGACCGCCAGCGCGCCGTCGTGCTCACCGAAGACGAACTCGCCGTACTTCGCCTGGGCCTCAATTCCGGTGCCCACGCAGCACCACATGCCGAATTCGGGCTGGGAGTAGACGCGGTAGTGGCGCGGCCGCATCGGGGTGTGGTAGACCAGCCCGCCGTGCTCGGGGTGCTGAGAGGCCAACTGGTGGTTGTAGATCGCTCGCTCGGCGAAGTCGAGAAGGGCGGGTTCGAACGCCGCCTCGGCGAGGTACTTGGTCAGCTTCAGCATGTTGTAGGTGTTGCAGGACTCGGGGCCCTCGCGGTCCTCGATCATCGGCGAGAAGTCCCCGCGGGCGTGGAAGTGCTCGCGGACGCTGTTGCCGCCGATGGCGACGGTGCGGTGCTGGACGACCTCGCGCCAGAAGAACCGGGCCGCCTCAAGCAGGTCCGGCTCGGCGCGGACGGCGGCGGTGGCCGCGTACCCGACGGCCTTGGGGATCTGGGTATTGGCGTGGAGGCCGGTCAGTTCGTCGCGGCGCTCCAGCAGCGGGTCCAGGATCGCGCGGTGCGAGAAGCGGAACGCCATGTCGGCGTACTCGCGGCGCCCGGTGATCGCGGCCAGGTCCGCGAAGGCCTCACTCATGCCGCCGAACTCGTTGTCGAGCATCACCTCGAACGCCTGGTCGTCGATCGACTGCGCGAGTTCGAGCCACCAGTCGGCGAAACGGACGACCACTTCCAGTGCCTGCTCGTGGGAGAGCAGTCGATGCGCGTCGATGAGGCCGGCGAAGGTCTTGTGCAGGTTGTACCAGGGCGCCCAGTGGCCGCCGAAGGAGCGCGCCGCCTCGGTGCCGCCGGCGCGCAGGTCCTCGAACAGGGCCTTGCCGCGGGGGATGCCGCCGATGTACCCGGTGCCGATCGCGGCTTGAGCGCGTGCCAGTTCGCCCACCATGTAGTCGATTCGCCGCCGCGGCTCGGCCTCGCCGGTCGCGGACGCGAGGAGCGCGAGAGCGGAGAGGCAGTGACCGCCGATGTGGCCGGCCATTTCGGAGATCTCCCAGTTGCGGTAGCTCGCGGCGCGGGGTTCCAGACCCGCCTCGCGGAGGAACGGCGCGAGCAGCCGGTCGGGGTCCAAGGAGAGCACGTAGGCGAGGTCGGTGCGCACTGCTCGCGAGAAGGGGCTCTCCAGCAGCGTGACGTGCGAGAGGGGGAAGGCCTTCATCGGCACTCGTTTCCTGTCGATGACAAGGGTGGTGAAACGCCCTCGTGCGGGCACGAACTGGCACGGCCGGTGTGTGCCTTCGCGCGTCGTCATGGCGCGCTGACGATTCACACGGCGTGACTCTACCGGTAAAGTTCCACTGGCACTAGGCCCGCTGCGACAGGGCCGCGACTCGCCCGCCACCATGAGCCCCGGCCCCGCGCGCGGAGCGGCGCGCGGCTCCACCGAGCGGAACCCTCCCGGCGTACCCGCACTGCCGCTTCGTCCATGTCCACCGTTGAAATGACCATCGACAGGCACGTCACGCGCTCATATCGTCGTAGCCGTCCGCATGAGGAGCCGAGTATCGTCCTGTCGAGGCTCCGGCCGCGCTCGCGGACCCGCCGGTGGACGCCGCCGGAACGACCGACCGCAAGGAGCCGCGACCGTGACACCCGACCACCTGCCCGCACGCCTGGCGATGACCCTCTGGGACTTCTCCTGGTACGTGCGCACCGGCCCCGGCGAGCCCTTCGCCGACCTCGACGCCGCCATGCAGCGGGCCGCCGACCTCGGCTACAACGCGGTGCGCGTCTGCGCGATGCCGTTCCTGCTCTTCAAATCCGGCGTCGACACGAGCGCACTGCGCCTCGAACCCCTCGGCGGGGCCGGCGACGGGTACGGCTCGCGCGTCCGCTGGTACGACGTGCGCGAGTCCACGGTCATCGACGCCAGGGCGCACCTGCTGAAGCTCGCGCGGGCCGCCGACCGGCACGGCGTCAAGATCATCTCCTCCTCGTGGGAGTACCAGCAGAGCCCCGCCTTCGCCGCCGACCCGGCCTGGTACGAGGCGCTGCACGCGGTCCACCCCGACGACCGGATCACGGTGCTCGCCGAAGCGCAGGCCGACCTCGTGGACTTCCTCGCCGAACACGGTCTCGCGCATGTCATCGCATGCGTCGAGCCGCACAACGAGGTCCAGATCGGACACCTCACCGCCGGGCTGCCCGGCAAGGAGGACTCCGTGGTGGAGCTCCAGGGCCGCCTCGAAGCCGGCATCGCCGCCTTCCTCGAGCGCCACCCCGACGTCCTGTGCGCCCCCAACTACGGCGGCGTCCCGATCGGGTCCCTGCGCGGCCTGCCGCGCAATGCGACCGCGCTGGCCTTCCACCCGTACGTCTACGGCGTCCTGGACGACCTCATCGAGGAGTTCGGGCTGCGTCGCGACCCGGCGCGGTTCCCGCAGGAGAAGGCGGACGCCGAGCTGCTGCGCGCCGGTGCGCCGCCGCTCGCCGAGTGGCGGATCCCCGAGGCGCACGCGTGGAAGCTCGAGGCCTCGATCATGCAGCCCGCCGAGATCTACGTGCACGACTGGTGCGACCCCGGCAAGTTCGACCGGTACCTCTACAACGGCTATGGCGCGCACCGGATCGCGATGGCGGACCGCCTCGCCGACTGGATCGACGTGGCCGCCGACCACGCCGCGCGCATGGGCGTGCCGGTGTACTTCGGCGAAGGCTGGGTCGGGTACACGCCGCGCGACGGGGACTTTGAGGAAGGGCCGGTCGGCGCGCAGATCTGCCGCGACGCGGTCGAGCACTCGGTGCGGGTCGGCGCTTGGGGCACGATCGTCTGCTCGAACGCCGCGCCGCAGCACCCGATGTGGGCGGACGAAGCGCTGCAGCGCGAATGCAACGCCGTGTTCATGGCGTCTGCCAAGTGACAGGGACGCCGGCCCTGCCGCTTGGCAGGACCGGCGTCGCCGCTAGTTGAGGATCGACAGCTCGCGGAGTTTCGCCTCGACGTCGGCGTTGCTCGGCTCGACCTGGTGGGTCCCGTCCGGGTAGACCACGACGGGGATGTTCGTGCGGCCCGAGATGCCCTGCGCCTCGGCGGCGGCGGCCGGGTCGGCTTCGAGGTCGACGTAGTCGAACGCGACGGCGAGCTCGGTGAGCTGCCGCTTCGTGCGGCGGCAGTCGCCGCACCACTCGGCCCCGTACACCCGGAGCGCTGCGCCCGTTTCGTCTGCCATGTCGGCACCTGCCCTTCTGTCGGTGTGGAAGGGTACGCCTCGCGAGGGGCCGACACCAAACGCGCGAGCGCGGCCGACCCGCTATGGGCGGAGCCGGAGCGCCTTGTGCGTGGGCCGGAAGCCTGCCGCCTCCAGCAGAGGCGCGAGCGGTGAGGACAGGGCGGAGGCGTCGTTGACGCGTTCGATCGACAGCGGGCCGGTCGCGCCCGAGCGGGCCGCGTCGGCGAGTGCGTCCACCGCTGTCCGCAGGGCGGTGTCCGCCTCCGCGGTTTCACCTGCGGGCCAAGCGGTCAGCGTTCTGCCGCCGCGTTCGAGGTAGAGGACGAGCGCGCCGTCGACCAGGACCACGAGCGAACCGGCCTTGCGGCCCGGCTTGTGGGCCGCGCCCGAAGGCGGCTCGGGCCAGGGGAGCGCGGCGCCGTACGCGTTGGCGGGGTCGGTCGCGGCCAGGACCACCGCGTGCGGTTCGCCCGGGCGGTCGAGTCCGGCGGCCGCGGCGCGCAGGCGGTCGACGGCGCCGTCAGCGGCGAACTGGGCCGCGCCGAGGCCTTCGACCACATAGCCGCGGCGGGCCTTGCCGGACTCCTCGAAGACCGAGAGGACCCGGTAGGCCTTCGCGAAACCGCCCTCGACGTCCTCGGCGGCCACCGCGCCGCGCGTGACCACGCCGTGCCGGTCGAGCAAGGCCGTGGCGAGCGCGTGGGCGCGCACGGTCGCACCGGTTGCCGGCGCGGGCAGGAGCGACCAGCGTCCGGCCACGGTGGGCATCACGGCGATCCCGGTCCCGGCGCGGAACTCGCGCCAGCCTGAACCGACGCCGGGGGAGTAGCGTCCGCGCGGGGCGGTGCGCTTGGCCCGGTGCGCGGTCGCGCCCGGGGCGCTGCCGGAGCCGAGGAACGCGCGCAGCGGAGCGAGCGTGTCGTTGGTGACGCGGCCTGCCCAGGCGAGGTCCCAGAGGGCCGCGGCGAGCTGCGCCTCCGAGGCCTCGGGGTGCTCGGCCCGGACCTGTTCGGCGAGTTGGCGGAAGAACAGCCCGAAGCCGCCGCCGAAGGCGTCGAGCAGTGCGCTGTGGAGCGGGCTGCCTTCGAACGCGGCCGCCTCGGGCAGGAACAGCGGCGCGGTCTCGGCCGGGTAGAGCGCGATCCACCCGTCCGTGCCCGAGAGCGCGCCCGCTCCGGCCCACAGGATCTCGCCGGAGGCGGTGAGCTCGTCGAGCATCACCGGGCTGTAGTCGGCCACGCGAGCGGGCAGGATCAGCTTCTCCAGTGCGGATGCCGGTACCGGCACGCCCTGCAGCTGCTCGACGGCGCGGGCGAGGCCGTCGACGCCGCGCAGGCCGCCGCCGACGTGCTGCCACTCAGGGAGGAACGAGGCGAACGCGGCGGGGGCCACGGGTTCGAGCTCTTTGCGAAGGGCCGCCAGGGAACGGCGGCGCAGGCGGCGCAGCACCGCGGGGTCGCACCACTCGCGGCCCTCGCCGCCGGGCCGGAACTCGCCGCCGACGAGGCGGCCGTCCGCCGCGAGGCGCTGCAGGACGCCTTCGGCGACGGCGGTCCCGAGGCCGAAGCGGGCTGCGGCGTCCCCTGAAGTGAAGGGGCCGTGGGTGCGGGCGTACCGGGCGAGGAGGTCGCCGAGCGGGTCGGGCGCCGGCTCGAGGAACACGGCCGGAACGTCGGCGGGCAGCTCGACGCCGAGGGCCTCGCGGAGGCGGCCCGCGTCTTCGATTGCGGCCCAGTGGTCATGGCCCGCGATGGCGACGCGGAAGGCCCGGCCGGCTTGCTCGAGCATTGCGGCCCAAGCGATGTCCGCGCCGCGTTCAGCCAGTTCAGCGTCGGTGAGCGGGCCGAGGAGGCGCAGCAGGTCGGCGACGCTCTCGGCGTCTCGCGCGCGGCGGTCCTCGGTGAGCCACTGCAGTTCGCGCTCAAGGGATTCGAGCGCGGACGGGTCGAGCAGCTCGCGCAGTTCGGCCTGGCCGAGGAGTTCGCCGAGCAGCCGGGCGTCGAGCGAGAGCGCGGCCGCGCGCCGCTCGGCGAGCGGGGTGTCGCCCTGGTACATGAACTGGGCGACGTACCCGAACAGGAGCGACCGGGCGAACGGCGAGGCCTCCGGGGTCGCGACCTCGATCAGGCGGACGCGGCGGGCCTCGATGTCGCCCATGAGCTCGGCGAGCCCGGGCACGTCGTACACGTCCTGGAGGACTTCGCGCACGGCCTCGAGAATGATCGGGAACGACGGGAACCGGGCGGCGACCTCGAGCAGCTGCGAGGACCGCAGCCGCTGCTGCCACAGCGGCTGGCGCTTGCCCGGCTGGCGGTGCGGCAGCAGGAGCGCGCGGGCCGCGGCCTCGCGGAAGCGGGAGGCGAACAGGGCCGAGCCGCTCACGGCCTCGGTGACGATGTCGGTGATCTCGCCCTTGTCGAAGGCGAGGTCGGCGGGGTCGAACCCGAAGTCCTCGGTGTCGGGCAGCCGCAGCACGAGGCCGTCGTCGTGGTGCATCAGCTGCGGGTCGACGCCGTGCCGTTCCCGAAGGCGCGCACCGAGGGCGAGCGCCCACGGGGCGTGCACCCGGGCCCCGAACGGGGAGTGGACGACCACGCGCCAGTCGCCGAGCTCATCGCGGAACCGCTCGACCACGATGGTGCGGTCGTCGGGCACGTGCCGGGTGGCCTCCCGCTGCTCGTCCAGATACGCGAGGGCGTTGCGGGCGGCGAAGTCGTCCAGGCCCGCCGCGTTGAGGCGCTGGCGTGCCTGATCATTTGGGAGCGAGGCGATCTCGCGAGTGAACGCGCCGAGGGCGCGGCCGAGTTCGAGCGGCCGACCGAGGGAGTCGCCGATCCAGAACGGGAGCCGGCCGGGCACGCCGGGCGCGGGCGAGACCACGACGCGGTCGCGGGTGACCTCCTCGATGCGCCAGGAGGAGGTGCCGAGGGAGAACACGTCGCCGACCCGCGACTCGTACACCATCTCCTCGTCGAGTTCGCCGACCCGGCCGCCGCCGCGCTTCGGATCGGTGCCCGCCAGGAAGACCCCGAACAGGCCCCGGTCGGGGATGGTGCCGCCCGAGGTGACGGCGAGGCGCTGCGCACCCGGCCGGGCCGTCAGGTTCCCGGTCGTGCGGTCCCACACCAGGCGCGGGCGCAGCTCCGCGAACGCGTCCGACGGGTACCGCCCCGCCAGCATGTCCAAAGTGGCCTCGAACGCCGATTCGGGGAGCGACGCGAACGGCGCGGCGCGGCGGACTGTCGTGAGGAGGTCCGCCGCGGCCCAGTCGTCCATCGCGCACATCGCCACGATCTGCTGCGCGAGCACGTCGAGCGGGTTCGCGGGGACGGCGAGCGCTTCGATCGCACCGGCCCGCATGCGTTCGGCGACCACCGCGGACTGCACGAGATCCCCACGGGTCTTCGGGAAGAACACGCCCCGCGAGACCGCCCCCACCTGGTGCCCGGCCCGGCCGACGCGCTGCAGGCCCGAGGCGACCGACGGCGGGGCCTCGACCTGGACGACGAGGTCGACCGCGCCCATGTCGATGCCCAGCTCCAGACTGGAGGTCGCCACGACCGCGCGAAGCCGCCCCGACTTCAGATCCTCCTCGACCTGCTTGCGCTGCTCCTTCGAGATCGAGCCGTGGTGGGTGCGGGCCAGCAGCGGCGGCGCGCCCGGGGTGGCCGAGGCGTTGCCCATCAGCGCGGCCGGGCCGTGGTCCTCCGGCAGGCTCCGCCCGGTCCGCCGCTCGTACTCGATCTCGTTGAGCCGCCCTGAAAGCCGCTCGGCCACCCGGCGGGCGTTCGTGAACACGATCGTCGACCGGTGCTGCTCCACGAGGTCGGTGATGCGCTCCTCCACATGCGGCCAGATCGACCCGGCCGAGCGGGCCTCGGCCGCCGCCGAAGCGCCCGCGACCGGCGCACCCGCGAGGTCGCCCATGTCCTCGACCGGCACCACCACCGACAGGTCGAACACCTTTGCGGACGGCGGCTGCACGATCGCGACGTTCCGCTGCGGGGACACGAACCGCGCCACCTCCTCGACCGGCCGCACGGTCGCCGAGAGGCCGATCCGGCGGGCGGGCCGCGCCAGCAGCGCATCCAGCCGCTCCAGCGAGATCGCCAGGTGCGCACCGCGTTTGGTGCCCGCGACCGCATGGACCTCGTCCAGGATCACGGTCTCCACACCCGCCAGCGCCTCCCGCATCTTCGAAGTGAGCATGAGGAACAGCGACTCGGGCGTGGTGATGAGGATGTCAGGCGGGCGGAGCGCGAGCGACCGCCGCTCGGAGGGCGGCGTGTCGCCCGAGCGCACCCCGACCTTGATGTCGGGCTCGGGCAGGCCGAGCCGGGCGGCTTCGGCGCGGATGCCCGCGAGCGGGACGGCGAGGTTGCGCTCCACGTCGACGCCGAGCGCCTTCAGCGGGGAGATGTAGAGGACCCGGCAGCGCCGCTCCGGCTCGGCCGGCGGCGGCGCCGACGCGAGCGCGTCGAGCGCCGAGAGGAACGCCGCGAGGGTCTTGCCCGATCCGGTCGGGGCGACGACCAGGACGTCCTTGTCTTCGGCGAGGGCTTGCCAGGCGTGCTCCTGCGCGGGCGTGGGCACGTCGAACGAGGCCGCGAACCACGCGGCGGTCGCGGGCGAGAACCGCTCGAGCGCGGACTTGCGGGGAGCACGGGCCATGCCGTCAATGGTGCCCCGAACGACCGACAAGCTCTGCTTGCTTCGGCGAACCGGTCGCTGTGGGCGTTCGGTGTGAGGTGGTTGGTGTTGGCGTTGGCGTTGGCGAGCGCGTGCGCCCGTGCGGCGCCGCCACGAACAACGTCGGGGAGGGGGCGCCGAACACCCGCGCCCGCGGGCGCGCCTGCGCAGCGCCGCCTGCAATCCGAGGAGTACGTGCAGAGGGACATGCGCACCCGCGCGGCGCCGCCGGAGCGATCAGCGCAGCCGCGGCAATGTACATCCGCGCCCGCGCCCGCGCCCGCGCGCTCGCGCTCGCGCGGCGCCGCCGCTGTGCGGCGGGTGGGCGTAGGGCATGCCCCTTCCCACCCGCATCCGCCTTCCGACCAACCGAAAAGGACCAGGGTCCCATGCGGGTACGACATGTGAGCCTTTTTCGGGGCGGTGGGGCGGTGGGGCGGTGGGGCGGTGGGGCGG
>NZ_JBFAMQ010000029.1:0-26315 GCF_040674615.1 Glycomyces sp. NPDC049804 | reverse complement strand
CTCTGGGCTATGTCTCACCCATCGACTACGAACAGCGGCACGCTAGCCTCGCTCTCGCCGCATAGGACGGTGTCAACACCAAAGGGGCAAGCCCCGAGCAGTTCAAGACAGCCACACCACCCACCCCAATGCCGATACCAGTCTTAGGCTGCCCCAGCGGGCGACCGCTGGGGGAAAGCGCCGCCACACCAAGCAGCGCAGCCCGAAACCCACCAGGGTTCGGGTCCCTCGGCATGCCCAGCGCCGCAATCGCGCCCCGCCCCACACCCTCCCGTCGCTGCCCGATTGAACCGCAACCGAATCGCGCCGGAAAGCCGGAGAGGGACCTCAGGACCGCCCCCACCTCGTTGTCGCTGCCCGATTGAACCCTAAGCGAATCGGGCCGGGAGGCCCGAGAGGGACCTCGTTGTCGCTGCCCGATTGAACCCTAACCCAATCCAGGCCGGGAACCGAAGACCGACCCAAGCGCAATAGGACCTCGTTGTCGCCGCCCGATTGAACCCCAACCGCTTCCGACCGGGAAGCCACAGGCGAACTCCGCCCGTCACGCACCCTTCTGTCGCCGCCCGATTGAACTCGGGCCAAGTGGATCCGGATGGCCGACGACTGGCGATGACCGCATGGGGACTCGTTGTCGCTGGCTGGCCTTGAATGCCGGGCTCCACCTCAATCGGTGAAGTCGAACTCGCCGTCTATGGCCCCGTCTTCCGCGAGGTCGCGAGCGACCACCCGCTGACCGCCGCCGAGTACCACATCGAATGCAGCGACGGCGCGGGCCCGGGCGTGATCTCGCGGTTCTTTGGGGAGCCCGCTCCGACTCCGGAATGGTTGGGCGCCTGGAAGAACGATCCATGGTGCCCGTTGATCCTGAAGCGGTCCTTCCGCCTCGTGGCCGAACCGCAGACCGGTACGCGGCACCCGCCGAACCCGGTTCGCTCAGACGGGCCCGCAGGCGCCGGGGCCGGGCTCACGCCCGGCCCCGTTCACGTTGCGGCTCAGAGGAAATGCAGCTCAGCGCCCAAATGCAGCTCAGCCGAGGTCGGGGACGGTGAACACTCGAGCCTGCATGTCCCCTCCGAGCACCACGAGCAGGTTCCCCGCGAACGAGGCGTGCTCGGGAAGATCGGCGCCGACAGACTGCCCCGCGGTCTGCTCGCCGGTCGCCGTGTCGACGACCGCGACGTCCCAGCCGCCCATGGTCGAGACCTCCATCGCGGCGAGCCCGCCGCGCACGGCGATCGCGGAGGTGAACAGTTCGCCCTCGACGACCTGGCGCCCTTCGAAGTCGAGGATCTGCGCCGAATCGACGGTGTCGAAGACCTGGTCGCCGTGGACGAGGCCGTTCGACGTGGAGTACCAGTGGTCGTCCACGGACCATTCGACGCCGACCGTCCACACCTGCGCCCCGGTCTGAGTGTCGACCGCGATCGTCTGGTACTGGTCGTCGGCCGTGGCGTGGTCGAGGGCGGCGCAGACCAGGTGCGGGCCGCACGCTTTCACGTGCTGGATGGAGAAGGCGACGTCGAGTTCAAGGCGCCAGGCCTCGGCGAGGTCGCCGAGCGAGTGGGCGATGAGGGTGCTGCGGCCGGGCGAGGTCGCCTCATTCGCCTCGCCGATGACGAAGCCGTCGAACACGGTCCAGTATTCGCTGTTCACGGGCAGGTCGCCGCTGGTGACGACGTTGCCGTTCGCGGCGTCGCGGACGATGCCGGTGCCCTCGTCGGGGAGAAGCTCCACGATCCGGTCGGTGGCGGCGAGGTGGTCGTAAAGCGCGTTCGAGTTCGGCGGGACCGCACCCGGGCTGTCGCCTTCGTCCCAGACGGTGGCGGCGCGGACGCGGTACTCGTCGATGATGAACAGGTCGTACGGTCCGGTCTCCTTCCACACCTCCTCGCCGGTGGTGAGGTCGACGCGGATGACGGCGTTGTCCTCGAACCCGGTGCGCTGCTCGATGACCGCTTCGCTGCCGTAGTAGGCGACGTCGTTGCGGTCGGTCCAGGGCCGCTTCCACAGCACCTCGCCGCCGTCGAGGGCGAGGGCGGCGCGCATGTTCTGGCCTTCGTCGGTGGCGGAGGCGGTGGCGTCGATGAGGAGCACGTCGCCGACGACGGTGAGGAACAGCTCGGTCGGCTCGAGGTCGACGGTGGCGCTCCAGACGGGTTCGCCCGTGGGAGTGACGGCGGTGACGGCGGTCGAGCCGTCGACGACTTCGGCGAGGATCGCGAGGCCGTCCGCGGCGGCGACCGCGCTGGCGCCGTCCGCGCCGAGCTGCTGCTCGTAGCCGAGGGTGAGTTCGGGCCCGCCGCCGGTCGCGTCGTCGATGTTGTCGGCGAGGCCTTCGATGAGGTCGCCCGCGGCGTTGTCGCCGAGGACGCCGCCCCAGTCGACGCTGTTGAGCACGACGACGACCGCGGCGGCCATGAGCACGACCGCGGACAGGACCGACGCCAGGACGCGGGTCCGCTGGGGCGCCGGCCGCCCCGGCAGGGGTCCGGTGTAGACGGACGGCTGGTGCGGGGCCTGGGGCGTCATCGGAGTGTGCGGGGGCAGGCTCGGGCTGGGCTGCGGGAACGGCGGCTGCGACGGCACCTGCGGCTGCGAGTGCGGCTGCGGGAACGGCGCGTACGTCACCGTGGGGACGCCCGCCTGGGGTGTCGCGGGCGGGCTGGAGGCGGCCGGGTCGGTCTGGTCGGTGAGCGCGAACCGCAAGGCGCCGAACGCGACGGGGAGTTCGGGCTGCTCGGGGACGGCGGGGGCGACGCCGAGGCGGGCGTGGAGGCGGGTGGCGACGAGCGGCATGCGGCTGGAGCCGCCGACGAGGAGGAGCGCGGCGAGGCCGCCGGGGTCGACGCCGGCGCGTTCGACGGTGCGGCGGGTCTCGTCGACGGCGCGGGAGACGAGCGGGTCGGCGAGGGACTGGAGTTCGTCGCGGGTGAGGTGCAGGCCCATCGGGTTGTGGCCGGGGAGGGCGACGGGCGCGGTGGAGGTGCGCGAGAGCATCTCCTTCGCGGCCCGCACCTCGCCCCAGAACGCGAGCCGGTCCCGCAGGTCGGCGGTGGTCTGCGGTTCGGAGAGCCGCTGCCACAGTTCGGGGTCGCGGCCGGCGACGACGCGGCCGAGGTGGGCGGTGAGGGCCATGTCGACGTCGAGGCCGCCGAGGTCGTCGAGGCCGCCGACGGCGAGGGTCCTGAACCGGCCGGTGTCGTCGTCCTCGCGGCGGACGACGGCGACGTCGAAGGTGCCGCCGCCGAAGTCGAAGATGGCGACGGCGCCGCCGCGCGGGATCTCGTGGCCGAGGATGTCGGCGCAGTAGGTGGCGGCGGCGATCGGTTCGGCGAGGAGCCTGACGCGGCCGAGGCCGGCGCTGGCGGCGGCGCGTTCGAGGGCGGCGCGCCGGACCGGCCCCCAGTCGGCGGGGTAGGTCAGGACGGTCTCGGTGGGCTGCTGCCCGGAGGCGGTCGCGGCGTCGGCGACGCGGCGCAGCCCGGTGGCGAGGAGTTCCTCCACGGGGATCTCGCGGTCGCCGAGGAGCACGGTGCCTTCGTCGATGCGCCGCTTGGGGTGCGGCTCGAACCGGGCGGGTTCGGCGGCGGCGAGGCGCTGCGCGTCGCGTCCGGTGTGGAGTTCGCCGTCGGCGTCGAGGTACACGCCGGAGGGCAGCAGCGGCGAGCCGTCGAACAGCAGGGAGCAGGGTTCTTGGCCTTGGCGGCCGACGACGGCGACGGTGTGCGTGGTGCCGAGGTCGACGGCGAGCCATACGGGGGTGTGCAAGCGGGTCCTGTTCATGGGCGGTGAAAAGGGGGGCGGGGACCGGCGATCCTTCGCGAGGATATCGCGCCGGCGGACCCGGGTGCCACAGTAGACCCCGGGTCCGACGGGCCCTGCTACGGCTGGAACGCGGTGAGGACCACGAGCTCCGACTCGTCGTGCGGGAGGTACCGGACGCGGACGACCATCCCGGGCTGGAGCTGCGGGATCGCGGAGGCGTCGACGGGCTTGCGCTGGTCGAGGTCGAACGTGGTCTGGTCGGCGCGGGTGACGCGGAACCTGAGGTCGACGACCGCGCGCTCGCCCTGGATCTCGCCGGTCGGGTTCATGGCGAGGACCACGGCCTTCGCCTCGACGCCCTGCTCGGCGATCTGCAGCTGGCGCGGCGTCACGAGCCCCTTGGCGACGCGGACGCGGTCGATGACGGCCTGCATCTCGTGCTGCGGCGCGTCGGCGGCGATGGCGATCTTCCCGTCGGTGCTGCCGGGCCGGTACCGGACGGGCAGGACCGCGCCGGGGACGACCATGGCGAGTTCGGTGATGTCGATGATGGCCTTGGCGACGCCGCGGAACGACTGGCCGTCGACGGTGTCGACGTCGAACAGGATTTCGAGCTGCGGCTGGTCGTTGACGCTCAGGCCGGTGCGCTCGGCGGAGACGATGGTGCCCATGGCGAGCGGGGCGTTCTCGAAGCCTTTCGGCGGGAGGCCGCGCAGTTGGCGGAGCGGGCCGTCGGCGACGCGGGCGATGGAGAGGATCGGGATCATGGCGATGAGGATGATCGGTCCGGCGAGCCAGCCGTTCTCCCACGCGCCGGGGCCGTCGCCGGTGAGGCCGGTGAAGACGTACATGGCGGTGAGGGCGAGGCCGACGATGAGGCCGATGACGCCGATGGTCTTGAACATGGGGGTTCCTTTCGGGGGTCCGGGTGTTCGGGCTGTATCGAGTTTCGTGGTGCGCCTGCGCCTACCGGTCACAGGTTCGGTTCAGGGGCGGCCGATCTCGACGCGTTCGAGCGAGCCGCCGGGGGCGACGAGGACGAGGTCGGCGAGCCAGTACGAGCCTTCGGGGGCGGCGATGACGGCCGTGTACCCGCCGGGGCTGGTGAGGGCCCGGCCGAGGCGGGAGCCGGTCGCGGTCGAGGCGGTGACCTGGCCGGTGTCCAGGTCGACGACATGGAGGGCGTAGGCGTCGACCCCGGGTTCGGGCTGGTGCTCGACGAGCACATGCCCGGCGCCGGCCCCGGCGGCGGTGTTGCCGAACCCGGTCCACAGGTCCTCGCTCGCGGCGGCCGGGTCCTCCAGGAACTCGGCGATGAGCGCGTCCACGTCGATCTCGACGTCGAACGACGCGAACGGGGAGGTCTGGTCGAGGACGATCCCGGCCCCGTAGAACACGCGCGTCCCCAAGGCCCGCTTCCCGTCCGGGCCGTCGACGACGAGGCTTCCGCCCAGCGCGCCGTCCGCGGTCGGCTCGAGCCGGACCGTGCTCTCACCGTCGGCGAGCAGCGCCTCCGTGCTCGTCATGCCGCCGATGTCGGGCGCGGACCCTTCGGCGAACAGCACACCCGACCAGGTCGCGGTCGTCGCCGCATCCGCGGGCTCGGCCTCCAGGGCGTCGAGCGGGAGCACCTGCACGCCGCCGTCCACATCAAGGGCGACAACGGCATCGAGCGCCGGGTCGAACCCGTACGCCGCGCCCGAGAGCGCCCGCGAGCGCTCCAGGCCGGGCACCGCGCCCGGCTCGGCGACCGTGCCGCCGTCGGCGAGATCGAGGATCATCAACCCATTGTCAGTCGAGACGTACGCGAAGTGGTCCCCCGCGGCGAGCACGGCCACCGGCCACGGCTGGCGATCGGCCAGCTCAACGTCCCATTTCATGTCACCTGTGGACAATTCCACCGCCGCGAGTCGCACTTCGGACAACCCGTGCCGCATCGCATCGACGAGCCCGCCCGACCCGTTGCGGTCGTACGGCACCAAGGCGAGCTCCTCACCGCCGTACACCGCGAACCCGATCCCCGAATGGACCGCGATGTCCGGATCGGGCGCGGTCACATGCTCGCCGACGATCGCGGCCACCGCGATCACCAAGGAGGACAAGAGGATCCCCCCGAACATGCCGAACCCGCGGCCGCGCCGCCGCTGCGGCGTCAACGGATGGTCCGGTGTGCCGTAAGGAGACCGCACGCGCTGCTGCGGCGGGAACGGCCGGGCCGACGAGTAACCGGGGACGTGGCTCATGACGGACTCCTTCTGCACTGGTCGCCCGCAGTGTCCGCCGAACCCGGCCCGCTACCGGTCACAACTTCCTTCGGCGCCCGCGCCCGGCCCGACCCGACTAGAATCCGATTCATGGTGCAAGGCATAGCGGCCGGGGCGGCCGTGCCCCGGGGCATGCTCATCGCCGACGCGTGGGCACAGCTCGGCGACGCCGTCGCACCCCTGAGCAACACGTCCGGCCGGCCGCTCGCGCGCACCGTGAAACTCCTCCTCGACCCACTCGTACTGCGCCCCAACCTGAACCCGCGCTTCGCCGGCGGCCTGATCCCCGTCGAGCACGTCGACGACCTGCGCCGCGCCGTCACCGACGCGGGACCCGCGCTGGCGGCGACCGCGACATGGTTCCAACTGGTGAAGCGGGCGCGGCGGCGCGCAGGCGTCACCGAAGGCAACCCGCAAGACCTGTACTTCCAACGCTGCTTCGAACTCGCGCACCTCCACGGCGACCCCGCCGACACGCCCGACGCGGAGGCGATCGCCGCGGCCACCGTCGCGGCAGTGCGGGCCGAACGCGGCGAGATGACCGTGGACCGGCTGCGGCGCTTCATGACCGACCCCGACCAAGCGGTGCGCCTCACCGGTCTCCTCCAGCGGGCCTGGGACGACCGGCCCGCACCGCAGCCCGCCCCGCACGACGGCCTCACCGCGTTCCTCGACACGTGCGCGACCGCGCCCTCCGAAGCCCAATGGCACGCGCTGGCCGCCAACGGGGTCGGCAGCGCCGAAGCGGCCGACCTCGACAAGCCGCGCGTCGCCCGCGACTACGGCCTGACCGCCCGCGAGCGGCCCGAACCGCCGCAACTGGGCGACCGCGCCTCCAAGCGAGCCCTCCCGCCGCCGTTCGACCGGTCCATCATGGAACGCCTCTTCGCCGCCTTCACCTCCGTCTTCCAGCGCGAATCCATGGCCGACATCCCCGCCATGGTCGTCGGCGAGATCCACCGCTCCGCGGCCGCCTGGCAGCTCGCCGACGAACCGAGCCGCGTCGCCATGGCCCTCGGCCGCGACGCCAGCACCGGCATCGGCTCCCCGACCGCTCCCGCCTCAGACGCCAACGCGCGCTTGAAGGCCCGCTACGCGCGCGAAGCGTACGTGCACGCCGTCCAGCGCCACCCCGACCCCACATCGGCGACGGTGCCCGACGACCTCCGACGCGAGATCATTGACGTGCAGGAGCCGTACCTGCGGCGCCTGTGGGCGCGCCTGCACGGCCGCGAACTGCGCGGCGAGACCACCGCGGCCGACGACGTGTGGGACCTCCTCGACGGCGTCTTCCGCTCCGTGCTCCTCGACCAGCGCGACCGGCTCCGGCGCCTCCTCGAACGGGACGGCGGCCGCGCATGACCGAGTTCCATACCGGCCGCGTCGGCGAGGTCATCATCGTCGGCGCCGCCCCGCCCCGCCAACCGGACCGGCCCCGCCCCGAACGCACCGCCCTCGTCGAAGCCCGCGGCGCCCTCCTCTACTGGGACGTCCTCGACCGCCGCGCCCACCCGGCCGCCGAGATCCACGACCCCGGCCCCGCCGCCGACTGGCTGTGGGAGATCTACGGACACGACGCCGCGACCGCCATCCTCACCGACGCCGACACCGTTGCGACCGAATGGGACTCACCCGTACTCGACGCGGCCCGCCGCCTCGCCCACCTCCGCTGGGCCGAAGCCTGGTGGCCGGCCTCCCACGCCGCGGGCCTGCCCGCGCTCGACCGCGGACTCCTCCGCGCCGAAGCCGCCTGGCGCACCGCCGCCGTCGAACACCTCCTCGACGACGACGAAGCCGTCGAACGCGCCCTCGCCGACACCGACCCCGCCCCGCTCGACTCCCTCGACCCCGCCCACGGCGGCGGCGAACTCACCGCCGCACTCACCGCACTCGCCGAGGACTACGGCGTCGAACTGCGCCGCGAACCCGCGCAGCTCCGCCGCGAAGACTGGGCCCTCGCCGCCGGCGGCGACCACCCCGTCGACATCGCCCTCGCCAGCGGCGGCGCCCCCGTCGACTGGGCGCACGTCCCCCAAGGCCTCGTCGACGCCGCCGCCGGCGCCACCTGGATCCTCCGCCGCCGACCGACCGGACTCGCCCTCACCGTCACCGTCCCCGCCGCACCCGAAGCCGCCGACCTCCCCCTCACCGCCCGCATCGCCCACGTCGACGTCCCCCTGCGCCTCAACCCCGAGACCGGCCACTTCCTCGGCGAAGCCGAAGCACCCCAAGCACTCCTGCTCCTCCCCGCCGACCAGCGCACCCTCCACGTCTTCGCCCCCGACTTCACCACCGGCGACGACCCGCCCGACCCCGCCGACGCCCCCCACCGCGCCGCCCTCATCGAATACGCGCGCTCCCGCCTCGGCCACCCCGACGCCAGCCTCGCCGAACGCACCGCATGACCGGCGACGACCTGATCGGCCTGCACGGCAAGGAGACCACCGGACCCCGCTGGGCGCCCTTCAAGCAGCTCAACAACGCCGCCGCCCGCCTCGTCCACGAAGGACGCACCACCGAAGCCGCCGCGATGTTCGAACAGGCCTACCGGCTCACCCTCGTCGACGACCTCGACGGCGCCGGATACGACGCCCGCGCCCGCGTCCTCGGCAACCTCGCCACCCTCGCCGAGCACCGCGGCGACACCGCCGCGGCGCTCCGCCTCGCCGGCGACGCCCTCGACGCCTGCGCGAGCGCCGAACACGACGTCGGCGACCGGTTCGGCACCGTCGCCGTCCGCACCGCCGTCCTCATCCAACGCTCCCAGACCCACCAGCTCCTCGGCCGCTACCACCATGCCCTCGCCGACCTCGAAGCGGCCCTGGCGCTCACCGCCGGCACCGACGACAACGACGACAACCGGCTCCTCGCGTTCAACCTCCACAACACCCGCAGCGTCCTGCTCCTCCGCCTCGAACACCTCGAAGCCGCCGAGGCCGCCGCCCTGCACGCCCTCGACCTCGCCACCGCGCACTACCCGGCCCTCGCCGGCCACCCCTACTCGAACCTCGCGTACATCGCCCAGGCGCACAACGACCACGACACCGCCATGGCGTACCTGCAACTGGCCGAACAGCTCCACACCGCCGCCGGGGACACCGCGCAGGCGGCGCTGGCGGTCGCGAACCAGGGCCGCGTCGCGGGCCGCCAGGGCGACCGGGACGCGGCGGTGGCGCTGCTCGCGAGGGCGGAGCGGGCGTTCCTCGACGGGGAGCAGCCGCTGCGCGCCGCCGAGATCCGCTACGGCAGGGCGCACGCCGCGTTCGACAGCGGCGCCGTGGAGGAGGCGCGTGCGCTCCTGCCGGGGGCGATCGAGACGCTGCGGGCGGCGGGCCATGTCGTAGCGCTCGCGGAGGCCCTGGGCCTGCAGGGCGACATGCTCGCGGCGGACGCCGACTTCGCCGCGGCTGAGCAGGCCTATGTCGAGGCGCGCGAGTTGTACGCGGCGACGGGCGCGCGGTATCACTTGGCGCGGTTGGACATGCGGCGGGCGTTCGCCGCCGCGGCGGCCCGCGATCGCACCGACGACCCCGATGAACGGCGGCAGCTGCTCCAGGTCGCGCTGTACTTCTCGCTCCCTTCGGCGCTCGCGACGGACGCGGTCCGGCATCAGTACGCGCCGGGCGGGGCGCGGGAGCGGTGGGCGGCGACCGTGGCGATCCCGGCGATGGCGCACGCGCTGCATCTGGCGATGGAGCTGCGCGACGGCGCGCTGATCTCCGAGCTCCTCGAGCACATGAGCAGCACGGTCTCCCTCCACGCCGCGGGCCATGATGCCGCCGCGGTCGCGGCGCTCGACCCGATCGAGCTCCCCGTCCCGGACTTCGAAGCGGAGGAGTTCGCCTTCGCGGCGTCGGCGTTCGTGACCGGCGCCGCCGAGGGCTTCCCCGCGCCGCGCTTCGCGCTGCCGCCCCGCTTGCGCGTCAACCCGAACCGGGAGTCCGCATTGGAGCCCTGGATTATCGAGACCGAACGCCGCTACGGCTTCGCGATCCGCTCCGACCAGGTGGTGGACGCGTGGTGAGGCCCACGGTGCAACTGAAACTCGTCGACACGGACGACCTGTTCTATTCGTGGCGTTGGGAGCACGACCTCGGCGCGATCCAGAACATCATGGTCCCCGGCGAGACCGTCCGGCCCGTCCTGCGGGAACTCGCCGACGCCCTCCCCACGCCCCTGCCCGGCGAGACGGTCGAAGCCGCCCTGGAGCGCTCCTTGAACGGCCCGCTCACCACACGTGAGACCGAATTCCAACTCGCCACCGATCTCGCGAAGGCCCTCATCCCCTACCGGCTCGCGCAGGAACTCAACGGCTACCTGGAGCAGGGCCTGCGCCCCCACGTGCGCCTCCAGCCGTCGCACGCGACCGGTCAAGTCCCTTGGGAGGCTTTGCGAGTCGACGAAGGCGAGCGCTTCGTGACGAACTCGGACCTCTCGATCCTCCCGGCGGCGACGGTGCGGAACGCCCCCGAACGCCGCGTCACACCATGGAACCCCGAGAACCCTGCAGTGACCGTCTTGGACCCGAAGGTCCCGGGAGCGGGAGCAGCCCTGGGCTCGGTCCTGGGCCCCGAAGGCCCGGCCCTGGCAAGGCGACTCGGCCTCGGTGACGAGGCCTTCCGCCGCTCAGACCAGACCAGGGACACGATCCGGCCCCTCCTCGCCGACGCCTCCCGATTCCTCTACATAGGGCACGTCACCGCCGCCGCGCACAGCCTGGACGCCCGTCTCCACCTGAGCTGCGGCCCCGGCACGACCGGCCGCGCCGCCGTCATCGGGGGCCACCGCCCGCTCACGGCCGCCGACATCGTCCTCGGCCACCGGCCGGACGCACTCCTCCCCTGGCGCATGCCCAACCGGGTCGCGTTCATCGCCTGCGAAAGCGGCGGCGAAGTCCGCTACGCCGAACCCGTCGGCCTCGTCGCCGCCGCCCTCCACACCGGAGCCCAGTACGTCACGGCCACTCGCTGGACCCTCCCGACCGACGCCGGCATCCGCCGCTTCGCCCCTCGCGCGACCCCCGACACCACCGTCATCCCCGACGCCGTGCTCGCCATCGACGACGCCCACCGCTCCCCCGACCCCATCGCCGTCCTCAACGACTGGCAACGGGCCCGCGCCGCACACTGGGAGGCCCACGGCCGCCTCGAAGACTCCCCCCTCGTCTGGTCGGCCTTCGCCACCGCCCACGGCTGACCCCACCTGACCCACGATCCGTTTCGCACGGCACCGCCGACCCGGACTGGTCCTATCAGTCCGTCCGTGGGGCATTGGCGACGCTCGCCGGCGAGCATCTGCTCGAGTACCCCGACGAGCCCGAAGCGTACGAATGGCGGGCCAGCGGCGGTGAGCCCCAGCCCGCCTCACGGCTATGCCAGATCGCCGAGGAGTTGTGCCGGCGCACCCTCAAGGGCAAGCGCGTCGAGGACGACCAACAGCTGGCTCTCCTCGTACCGGAAGTGGGTCTCCATGACCGCGCCGATGCCGTCGAGGTGGCGGTGGAGCTCGTCGGGGCCGGCGTCGGCATCCATTGCGGCGGCGAGCTGGCCGATGAGGTGTTCGAGCATGTTGTGGTCGCTCATGAGGTTGGCGATCACCGGCTTGAGCTCAGGATGCTCGGCGATGACCTGCGGGAACAGCCCGCCGTCCTCGCTGCGGTGGTGGCCGCTCAGCGCGGCGCAGAAGCCGCGGCAGAACAGGAGGAGATCCTGCCCGGCGGCGTCGTCGAACTCCCCGTCGATCGAGCGGCGGGCGAGGTCGAGCGCCTTGCGGAGGCGCTGGTGGACATTGCGAAGTTGGGTGCTGAACGCGACCAGGCGGTCGGTGTCTGAACTGATTGAGGTGCTCCTTCGATCACGGCGCGCGCCCCTCGGGGTGAGCGCGCCGCGGAAGATTTTACCCGCGACCGGCCCGGGCGCGGGCGGCCTATGATCCGGTTCATGACCGACCTGCTCACCCTTCACCGCCGGACCATGGCGACCGCCACCGCGATCGTCGGACAGGTCCGCGCGGACCAGCTCGGCGCGCCGACCCCTTGCGCCGGTTGGGATCTCTCACAGCTCCTCGCCCACATGATCGGCCAGAACCACGGCTTCGCCTCGGCCGCACGCGGCGAGACCTTCGAACCGGCAACCTGGGCCGACCGGCCCGTCACGGAAGCTCCGCACGAGGCCTTCGCGGCCTCCGCCGCCGAAGTGGTCGCGGCATTCGCCACTGCGGGCGCGGTCGACCGCGACTGGCCGCTCCTGGTCGGCGCCGACGGCTCGGTCGCGGTCCCCGGAAGGCAGGCCCTCGGCTTCCACTTCATCGACTATGTGGCCCACGCCTGGGACGTGGCGGTGTCGATCGGCATCCGCCCCGAATTCGAAGACGACATCCTCGCCGCAGTCCTTCCCTTGGCCGAAGAGGTCCCCGCGGAGGGCCCGACCCGCAACGGCCCCTACGCGCCCTTCGCCCCAGTGGTCGTCCTCGAAGAAGCGGGGCAAGACGACCTGTCCCGCCTGCTCGCCATCCTCGGCCGCGACCCGGACCTCACCGCCGACGACCTGCAACACCGGAAGTTATCCACAGGCGAGAAAGTCGTCGTTGCCGCTTCACTACCATCGGTGACACGCTTGAGGAATGCGCCGTACAACCGCCACCACCAGCCACGCAACCGCAAAGCCCCGCAAGGCGACGGCGCGCGGTGCATCACGCCCGCAGGAAGTTATCCACAGCCGGAAACTTTCTGTTGCCGCACAACTGCGGAGTGTGTCAGCCTTGAGACAAAAAGCCATCTGGCCCGGCGGGATGGCGGCGAGACAAGGGGATTCGCGAACGTCGCCATACCGAGACCGCGCGCGGGAAGCCACGCGCGCGGTCCCCGCACTGGCCGGCCTCCACGTGGAGGAACACCAGCGGGCGGCCCGGCACACCAGCCCGGCCGCCCGCCGATATCAATACGCCTCAGGCCTAGCCGCCGTAGAGGCGCTGGAGCTCCCGCTTGAGGATCTTGCCGCTCGGGCCCAACGGAAGGGCCTCGACGACATGGACTGTGCGGGGGTATTTGTAGGCGGCGATCTTTGCTTTGACGTAGTCGATCAGTTCCGACGGGTCCGGGTCGGCGCCTTCGGCAGGGACGATGGCGGCGTGGACTTCTTGGCCGTGGTCGTCGTGGGGGACACCGAAGACGGCGGCGAGTGAGACGGCCGGGTGGCGCGAGAGGACGGCTTCGACTTCGGTCGGGTAGACGTTGTAGCCGTTGCGGATGATCATGTCCTTCTTGCGGTCGACGATTCGGATCACGCCTTCGGCGTCGACGGTGCCGAGGTCGCCGCTGCGGAACCATCCGTCTACGACGGCTGCGGCCGTGGCGTCGGGGCGGCCGAGGTAGCCCTTCATGAGGTTGTGGCCGCGGATGACGATTTCGCCGAGGGTGTCGTTGGGCAGCAGGTCGATGCGGCCTTCGGTTTCGGCGTCGGCGATCGCGATGTCGACGCCCCAGATCGACCTGCCGACCGTGCCGGGGCGGATCGGTTCGGAGACGAGGTTGAAGCTGGCGACCGGGGAGGTCTCGGTGAGGCCGTAGCCTTCGTGGACCTGCGCGCCGTAGGCGGCTTCGAAGGCTTCGAGGAGCGCGGTGGGCAGGGCGGCGCCGCCGGAGATCGCGAAGCGGAGCGGTGGGCGGTCGGGGGTGCGGTTGGCGGCGGCGATCATGCCGGCGTAGTTCGTGGGGACGCCGGCGAAGACGGTTGCCTTGTGGCGCACCAGGAGGGCCAGCGCCTCGTCGGGGTCGAACTTGGGGAGGAGGATGATCGCGGCGCCGCGGCGGAAGCCGGCGTTGAGGACGACGGTCTGGCCGAAGGTGTGGAAGAAGGGGAGGCCGCCGTAGAGGACGTCGTCGGGCCGGAATTCGAAGGTGTCGAGGAGTCCGGTGTGGACTTGTTCGATGACGGCGAGGTGGGAGCCGACGGCGCCTTTCGGGGTGCCGGTGGTGCCTGAGGTGTAGAGGATCGTGGCGGGGGCGAGCGGGTGGACGGACGCGTAGCGTTCGATCGGGGAAGCCGCTTCCGCTTCTGCTTCCAGGCGGGCGAGGGTTTCGCCGTTGGCCTCGTGGCCTTCCGGCGCCAGGACGGTGAGGAGCGGGACGTCCGCTAGGGCGGCCGCTGGGGCGGCTTCGCCGAGGAGGGGTGCGGCGGCGACGAGGAGGTCGGCGTCGGCGTCTTCGAGTACGAATCGGATCTCTTCGGCTTTGAAGAGGAGGTGGACGGGGATGACGACGGCGCCGAGGGCTAGGGCGGCGTAGTAGACGCGGGGGAAGTCGGGGATGTTGGGGATGATCATGGCGACGCGGGAGCCGGGGCCGATGCCGCGGGCGGCGAGGGCGCCGGCGTAGGCGCGGGTCTGGTCCCAGAGGTCGCCGTAGGTCGTCGTCTGTCCCATGTAGTGGAGGGCGGGGGCGTCGGGGCGGCGTCCGGCGGTTTCGGCGAGGATCGCCGCGATGGAGAGGGTGCCGTGGCCGGGGCCGTCCATGGCGGCGTCGAAGGTCGGGTGGGGGCCGGTGTCGGCGTGGCGGTCGTCGGCGGGCGGGTGCGTCATTGCACGTCTCCTTTGTTCACCCGCCATCCTGCCCTGTCGGGGGCGGCGCTGTCACCGTCCGGCGGCGTGCCGTGCGGTCGAGTCGCGGCGGGTGGGTTCGGTGACGGTCGTGGCGGTGCCGATCGCGGCCGTATACGGCAGGGGCCGTGTCCGGGCGGTCCGGCGCGGCCGGTCGGCGGTGTGTCAGCGGCGGGCGTCCTCGCGGCGGAGGAACGCGAGGCGGGCGGTCTTGTCCGGGAGCCGGATCTCGGGGCCGGGGGTGAATCCGGTGCGGCGCATGCGGGCGGCGGCCTGCTCGTTGCGGGTGTCGGGTTCGACGACGATGCGCTGGTGCTTGGGGTCGGCGAAGAGGAACGCGGTGAAGACGGCCATGAGGGCGCCGGTGAAGCCGGGTGTGGCGGGGCCCCGGGCGGGGGCGACGAGGAGGTGGGCGCCGATGTCGCCGGGTTCGACGTCGTAGCATTCGCCGACCGGGTCGGCGTCAGGCTCGTAGGTCTGGAAGAGCCCTACGGGTTCCCGGTCGCGCAGCACGAGGTAGGCGTGGTGGGTGGGGAGGGCGTCGAGGTACTCGTAGATCTCGAGCACGTAGTCCTTGGTGTGCTCGGTCATGCCCCAGAAGCGGGCGCGCTCCTCGGTGACCCATCCATAGATGAGGTCGAGGTCCTCGCTGGGGTGGACGGGCACGATGGCGACGGTGCCGAAGCCGTCCAGGGTCTGCTCGAACACGGCGGGGCGGTCGATCATGCGGTACTCCTCTTGCAGTACTTGCCAGTCGGTGGTGACGGGGATGAGTTCGCCGTCGCGCCAGAGGGGGTGCTGGTCGCGGTAGTGCGGGCCGGGCCGTCCTGAGGCGCCGAAGGGGACGATCCAGCGGCTCTGCGCGCGGTCGGCGAGGTCCCAGACCCAGCGGGCGGCGGGCCCGCGGGAGAAGTCCTCGGTGATGCCGGGGGCGCCGGAGGTGGACAGGACGCAGTCGGCGTCGCCGGACATGCCGGTGAGGGTCTCGGGCGGGTCGATGTCGCGCCAGGGGACGAGGCGGTGGATTTCGCCCCAGGTCGTGTCGGCTTGCGCCGCAGCGGTGTCGAGCGCGTCGCGCAGTGCGGTGTCCCGTTGGGTGACGGTGATGAGGTCGCCGTCGAGGAGGTGTTCGAGGGCGAAGCCGATGCGGACTTCGAGGACGAGCCAGGGCGCGAACACTTCGGGGTGGCGGGAGGGCGCGGCGAGGGGGGCGAAGACGGGGAGGGCGGCGAGTGCGCGGATGAGCGCGGTCCGGAACGCGGCGAAGGCGGCGGCGTCGGCGCTGGCGGCGTCCATGCGGCGGTCCCAGGCGCGCAGCCGGTCGCGCAGGGCGGCGGCGGGCCCGGTGAGGTCGAGGCCGGTGAGGAGGTCGAGCAGTGGTGCGGCGGTGGGCAGGAGGGTGTCGGTGTGGACGGCGGCCATGTCGGCGGCGGTCCAGTCGTCGCGCGTCGCGAGGAGTTCGGTGATGCGCGCGGCCCGCGCCGGGGAGCAGAATTCGACGCCGAGCGGCCCGGAGATGCCGCGGTCGTTGGCCATGGCCGCGAAGCCGTCGATCGGTTTGGAGGCCAGGGGTTTCCAGCCGCGCCAGGCGTGGCGCGGGTCCTGGGCGGGGACGGGGCGGACGAGGTTGGCGGCGTCGCGTTCGGGGACGCGCCCGGCGACGCGGTGGAGGAGGCCGCCGGCGGTGTCGGCGGCCATGACGACGTTGACGGGGAGGACCCAGCCGTCGAGGGCGGCGTCGACGTCGGCGACGGTGCGGGCGCGCAGCAGTTTCGGGAGGGCCGCGAAGCCGATCTCGGGTTCGGCGTCGAGCGGGCTGCGCAGGGCCAGCGCGGTGGTGCCGTCGTCGGCGATGACGGTGCCGCGGGCGGTGGTGATGATCTCGACGGTGGCGGGTGCGGTGCCGGCGGTGTCGATGGTCTCGGTGCGGGTGTGGGCGGGTTCCCAGCCGTGGGGGCCGTGGGCTTGGACGGTGCCGTCGGGGTGGCGGCGCAGGTGTTCTCGGTAGAGGTCCTGGGTGTCGGCCATGGCGTTGGTAATGCCCCAGGCGACGTGGCCGGTGTGTCCGAAGTGGGCGATGCCGGGGAGGCCGGGCATGGCGAGGCCGATGGTGTCGAATTCGTTGCAGGCGAGGTGGATTTGCTGGTAGGCGCCGGGGAGTTGGAGGAAGCGGTGGGGGTCGCCGGCGATGATGGGGGCGCCGGTTGCGGTGCGGGTGGTGATCCAGCCGTTGGAGCCGGTGGGGGCGGGTCCGTCCATGGCGAAGCGGTCGACGGCGGCGGGGCCGAGGTGTTCGATGACGTGTTCGCGCCAGAGTTTGGCGGGGAAGCCGGAGCCGAAGAGGAGGTGTTCGGCGTGCCAGACGGCGAGGGGGGTCCAGGGTTGCCAGGGGGTGGGGGCGCTGGTGAATTCGGGGGCGTGGGCGGCGGCGCGGGGGAGGGCGGCGTTGAGGCCGTCGGTGTAGGCGCGGACCCAGGCGGCGGTGTGGGGGTCGAGGCGGTCGTAGGCGGCGCGGGCGGTGTCGGTGATGCGGGTTTGGCGGGCGAGTCGGTCCCAGGGGAGCCATTCGGGTCCGAAGATGGCGGCTGAGGTCCCGGTGGCGCGGCGTTGGAGGGTCTCCAGTTGCCAGGCGCGGTCGTCGGCGGCGTTGTGTCCCTGGGCGAACGCGAGCGATTGGGGATCGGTCGCGCGCAGGTGGGGGACGCCCCAGGCGTCCCGGTAGCACACGAAACTCATAGTTAGGTTAGTCTAACCTAAGCGTAATGAGCTTGATTCGCACTGGGGTGCGAGAAGGGACCGGGCATGGGACACGGCTGGGAGGGCGCAGTGCTGAAGCTGCTGCGCGCCAAGGACTTCACCTTCACGGTCACCGGCGCGACGCAGATCACCGAGCACTACCGCCGACTCGCCTTCACCGACGGCGGCCTCCTCGCCCAGCTGCCCCCGCACCCCACGATGTGGGTGCGGCTCTGGTTCGACCGCGACGGCAAGCCCCACCAGCGCGGTTACACCATCGTCGACCCCGACCGCGACGCCGGCACGTTCGCGATCGAGTTCGCGCTCCACGACGGCACCGCCAGCGACTGGTCCCGCCGGGCCGAACCGGGCGAGACCATCCAGGCGACCGTGTACGGCACCGGGTTCGAGCCCCTCGACCCCGCCCCGGAGCGGCTGCTCCTCGTCGGCGACGCCGCGTCGCTCCCCGCGATCAATTCGCTCCTCGACGCCTTTCCCGACACCCCGGCCACGATCTGGTTCGAGACCGCCGGCGGCGACGAACTCCCCTACCGCACCACCGGCCACCACGATCTGCGGCGCGTCCCGCGCGGCCAGGACGGCGGCGCGCTCGTCGAGCAGGTCCGCAAGGAACTCCCCGAACTCGCCCCGGATCCCGCCGCGGCCTTCTGCTGGATCGCCTGCGAAGCCGCCTCCACCCGGGCGCTGACCGCGTTCGCCCGCAAGGAGATCGGCATCCCCAAGGACCGGCTCCACACGATGGCGTACTGGCGCGCGTGACCGGGCGCGGGGCGCCGGCCGCGAACGACCGCGAAATGCGCCCCGCGTCCATTACGGTGAGCCTCGTAACCGGGCATTCTCGAGACGAGGGGACGGCGCATGGCCAGCACCGCGGAGATCAAGTCGCAGATTCAGAGCGCGATCGAACAGGTCCAGGAGGCCATGGGCGCCATCGGCGGCGCCCAGTCCCAGACCGACAACGCGATCGGCGCCGGCACCGCCGCCACCCAGGACACCGGCAGCCCCATGCCCGGCGAAGCCCTCGGCCAGTGGCAGCAGGCGAAGGAGAAGCTCGAAGAGGCCATCACCCTCTACCAAGGCGGCGCCGACACCTTCGAGCAGTACGCCAACTCCATCTGAGCGTCATCGGGTGACGAGGGCGGCCTGGTCGGCCGCCCTCGCGCTAGAACCAGCTCCCGAAGCCCGGACCCGGCGGGGCCTCCTCCGGCCGGACGAACACCGGGCCGTCGCGCCGCGACCGCTCCCGCCGCCGCAGCTCCCCGCACTTCCCCATCGCCATCCGCGCCCGGCCCCACCGCGCCCGCAGCGCCCCGAAACCGCTCACGACCGCGTCCCCGCCAGCGCGGGCACCGCGTCCGCGACCGCCGCGACCGGAACCGCCGCCGCATCGACGCCCGCCGGCGCCGGTGCCGCCGTCCGGACCGTCGCCCGGGCCGAGTTCACGACCAGGATCCACACCAGCGCCGAGAGCACCACCAGCAGCACCCGCTGCCCGATCCCGCGCCAGTCGCCGCCGTCGAGGAATCCCGGCAGGAACGTGTTCACCGTCGTCGTCAGGAACGTCAGCGCCGCCAGGCCCGTCACCCACCATGTGGCGCGCCGCACCCAGTCGGGCACGTCGGCGTCCTTCATGCGCACCGCGCACCACGCGGCCACCAGCGTGAGCAGCACGAACGCCGCCCCCGCGGTGTAGCGGTGGATCTGCGCCCACCATGTGAGCCCTGATTCGGGCGTCCCGGTCCGGAACACCGCCGCGCACAGCAGCATCACCGCGGTCGAGCCGAGCAGGAAGCGGACGAACCCCTCCCGGGCGAGCCCGACCCCGCGCCCGGCGAGGATCGCGCACGCCAGCGCGAGGGCGAGGACCGAGGCGGGGAACAGGGCGATCCCCGGCCACGTGAGGGCGTAGCTCGACACCGGCGTGGCCACCGGGTTCACCGCGTCGGATTGGGTCAGGTGCATCACCGCGAAGCCGGCCTGGCTGGCGGCGACCGCGGCCATGGCGGTCACTTCGGCTGCGCGAGAGCGGAACAGGTGCTGGAACATGCGGCGAACGGTAGGGGCGCGAACGCACGGTTCCCTCGGGCCGCGGCGTGGAATCGGGTCTCACCCCAGGGGGTGAGGCCGGGCCTGGAATCCCGTACCCGGGAGTGAGGGCGCGCAGGCCGGGGGCGGCATAGGTTGGTGCCGTGAAGTCCCGATCGAAGTCCGAGCCGGCCCCGTTCAACGCCGTCCGGGTCGTCGTCAGCTACCTGTTCGCGGCCGGGCCCCTGGGGTCCGGGACGTGGCGGTGGCGCACCGCGTCGACGTTCGCGCTCATCGGCCCCGGCTCGGTCCCGTTCGCGCTGATCCTGCTCGTCTCGCAGCAGCAGATGCTGTTCTACGACTACGACATCGCCTGGGGGGTGCTGCCGGCGCTCGCCACCTCGGCCGCGATCGTCCTGGCGCGGTTCCGGCCCGTCGAGGCGTGGGCGCTGGTCCTGGCGTCGCTCGCGGCGGTCATGGTCGGGGCCCGGTTCATCGGTTGGCAGCCGTGGCCGCTCACCAGCCCGAACCTGATGGCGCTCATGGTGGTCCTGTTCGCGTTGGCGCGCGATCGCCGCCCGTGGGCGGGTGTGCTCGCGTGGGCCTCGTACTTCGCGGTCGGGACGGTCGCGATCTGGGCGTCGAACTCGCGGCTCGTGACGATCGTGTCCGATCCGGTCTCGAACCCGACGCCGACGCCCGCCACCGACAGTCTCACGCTCGGCGCGCTGCTGGGGGCGCTGGCGTTCCTGATCGGGTTGACGGTGCGGATCTGGCGGCAGGGCCGGGCGCGGGTGGCCGAGGAGGAGCGGGTCGCCGAGACCGAGCGGCATCAGCGGCGGCTGCTCGAGGAGCGGACGCGGATCGCGCGGGAGTTGCATGACATTGTCGCGCACCACATGTCGGTGATCGCGGTGCAGTCGTCGACGGCGGAGTACCGGCTCGCGGGCCTGGGCGAGGAGGCGAAGGCGGAGTTCCGGTCGATCAGCGGGCAGGCGCGCGAGTCGCTGGCGGAGATGCGGCGGCTGCTGGGGGTGCTGCGCAGTGAGGACGAGGCGGGTGCGCGGGCGCCGCAGCCGGGCCCGGAGGCGCTGCGGGGACTCGCGGAGGCGGTCGACCGGGCGGGGACGCCGGTGGCGCTGCGGGTGGGCGGCCTGCCGGAGGACCTGCCGGAGACGGTGGCGCTCACGGTGTTCCGGGTGGTACAGGAGGCGTTGAGCAACGTGGTGCGGCACGCGCCCGGTGCCGCTACGGACGTGGAGGTCGCCGCCGTGGACGGGCGGATCGAGGTTACGGTGGTGAACGGCCCGCCGCCATTGGCGAAGCTTGCGGGCCATAGATCGGCGCAAGCGGGCGGGGCGGTCCCGGACCCGCACGGGTCGGGGCTGGGCCTGGTCGGGATGCGCGAGCGCGTCTCGCTCGACGGCGGGGTGCTCGAGACCGGGCCGTCCGCCGAGGGCGGGTTCCGCGTGCGCGCGGTGTTGCCGATCGAGGACCGTTCGACCGTTGAGGAGTCCCCGTGACGATCAAGGTGCTGATCGCCGACGACCAGGCGATGGTGCGCGCCGGGTTCGCGGCGCTGCTGAACGCGCAGGCGGACATCGAGGTCGTGGGTGACGCCGAGGACGGGGTCGGCGCGGTCACCGGGACGGCCCGGCTGCGGCCGGACGTGGTCCTCATGGACGTGCGCATGCCCACTATGGATGGGCTGGAGGCGGCGAAGCGCATCCTGTCCGTGCCGGAGGAGCGGCGGGCGCGGGTGCTCATGCTCACCACGTTCGACCTCGACGATTACGTCTACGAGGCGCTTCGCATGGGCGCCAGCGGGTTCCTGCTCAAGGACGCGCCGCCGGGCGACCTCATCGCGGCCGTGCGGGTGGTCGCGGCGGGCGACGCGCTGCTGGCGCCGTCGGTGACGCGGCGGCTCATCGAGCAGAGTTTCAAGGCGAAGCCGGCCCTGCAGCGGTCGGCGCGGCTCGACGCGCTCACGCCGCGCGAGGAGGAGGTCCTGCGCTTGATCGCGCGGGGCCTGTCGAACCCGGAGATCGCCAAGGCCCTGTTCGTGTCGGAGCAGACGGTGAAGACGCACGTCGGGAAGGTCTTCGCCAAGCTCGGCCTGCGCGACCGGGCGCAGGCGGTCATCTGCGCGTACGAGACGGGCCTCATCACCGCAGGGGACCCCAGAGAGCGCTGACCAGCGCCGATACCGCGCGTAGAAGCGTTCTCGGGAAAACTTCGACCCCAGTATTGGAACAGACCGTTCCGCTCTGCTATGATCGGAACATGACATTCCGTTCCGGAGTTTCGAAGAAGGAGAACCCCATGCGCATCCTCGTCACCGGCGCCACCGGCACTGTCGGCCGCAACGTCGTCGAGCAGGTCACCGCCCTCGACCCGACCGCCCGGATCCGGGCCCTCACCCGCAACGCCGAAGCGGCCCTTCCCGAAGGCGTCGAAACCGCCGTCGGCGACCTCGCCTCGCTCGACACCGTCGCCGACGCCTTCAAGGACGTCGACGCCGTGCACTTCATCAACTTCGCCGGCGAGGGCTACGGCGCCCTCCCCGACCCCGCCGGGCTCGTCGCCCTCGCCGAGCAGGCCGGCGTCCGCCGCGCCACCGTCCTCGGCGGCGTCGCCACCGGCCCCCTCGAGCAGGCCCTCGAGGCCAGCGCGATCGAGGCGACGTTCCTGCGCCCGGTCGAGTTCATGTCGAACGCGGCCATGTGGTGGTCCGGGGTAATCAAGGCCGGCGAGGCGATCCGCGAGCCCTTCGGCGACCGGCTCAGCGCCATGGTCCACCCCGCCGACATCGGCGCGGTCGCGGCGAAGGTCCTCCTCGACGGCGGGTACGACGGGGAGTCGCTGGTCATCACCGGCCCCGAGGTCCTGACGATGCAGGACAAGGTCCGCGTCCTCGGCGACGCGGTCGGCCGCGAGATCGAGTTCGTGGAGCTCACCGTCGAAGAGGCGCACGAGAAGTGGCGCGGCGAGGGCATGCCCGAGCACGTGATCGCGTTCCTCACCGAGGCCCTGGGCAACACCCCCGAGGAGGGGCGCACGGTGGCCGACACCGTCGAGCGGATCGTCGGTCGGCGGCCGCTGCCCTTCACCGCGTGGGCCACGGCGAACGCCGACGCGTTCCGCTAGTTCGGGCGAGCACCCGAAGGGGCGCAACCGCACTGTTCGAAAACACAGTGCGGTTGCGCCCCTTTTTGCCCGTAATTCTGGGAATTCACAGAGTATTTGACATTCCTGAAACAACACACCACTTTGGTTGATATTCACTGAATTACTTGCATCTTTAACTTTTTCCGATTTGGCTCTAATCTCCATGTATGGCATGGCTCACCATCATCTCGGCCCGGTCCGCAACCAGCGGACGCGGCCGGCCTGCCATGGCGGTCGCCTCCCCGTCGGCCGCCCGATGCCCTCACCCGAAAGGCACGCATCACATGAATCGCCAACGCGCGCTTGCAGTCACCGCTGCCGGTGCCATCGCCACCGCACTCTCCCTCGCCGCCGGGGCCGCTCCGGCCTCCGCCGAGATCCTCGACGCCAAGGCCGAACAGGCCCGCGCCGAACTCACCGGCAACGTCTCCGAAACGCTGATCAGCGAACTCCAGGACACCTTCGGCCTCACCGAGGCCGAGGCCTACGACCGCCTCGCCGTCGAGGACGTCGCCGCCGACCTGCTCGAGGAGGTCCCCGCCGACCTCGACGAGTCCTATGCGGGCCTGTGGGTCTCGGAGGACGCCGACGAGATCTTCGTCGCCACCACCGACGCGGCCGACACCACCGGCCTGCGCGCCGAGGGCGCCACCCCGGTCCTCGTCGAGCACGACCTCGCGACCCTCGAGGACGCCGCCGCCGCGGTCTCCCCGATCTCGATGGACGGCTACTACGGCAACTACGTCGACGTCGTGAACAACACGCTCGTCATCGAGGCCGCCGACGCCGCCACCGCCGCCGGCCTGATCGAGGCCGCCGGGATCGACCCGTCGCTCGTCACCGTCGACACCGCGGCCGAAGCGCCCCAGACGTACTTCGTGCGCGGCGGCGACGCGTACATCGTCGAGAACTCCTGGCGCTGCTCGGTCGGCTTCTCGGTCCGGCAGGGCTCGACCCCCGGCTTCGTCACCGCCGGCCACTGCGGCTCCGCGGGCGACCAGGTCACCAGCGGCGAGGCCGCCCCGGGCACCTTCCGCAACTCGGTGTTCCCGTCCGCCGACCGCGCCTGGGTCGCCGTCGGCTCCGGCGAGCAGCTGCTCGACGACGTGAACATGTACTCCGGCACCCGCGACGTCGCCAACGCGACGCAGGCCGCGATCGGCTCCTCCATCTGCCGCTCCGGCTCGACCACCGGCTGGCACTGCGGCACCGTGCAGGCCTTCAACCAGACCGTCAACTATGCCGAGGGCTCCGTCTTCGGCATGACCCGCACCAACGTGTGCGCCGAACCCGGCGACTCCGGCGGCTCGTTCATCTCCGGCAACAGCGCGCAGGGCATGACCTCCGGCGGCTCGGGCAACTGCTCCTCCGGCGGCACGACCTACTTCCAGCCCATCGGCCCGGCCCTCTCCGCCTGGGGCCTGACCCTCGTCACCAGCTAAAGCCGGTGCGAACCGAATAACCTCGGGGGCCTTCCGGAAGGGAGGCCCCTTCGTCCGCGCCCGCGCAGCGCGCCCACGTACACGCCCGCGAGGATCAGCGGCGCCCCGACCAGCAGCGACACCGTCAGCGGCTCGTCGTCGAGCCACGCCGACACGCATATCGCCACCAGCGGGATCACCACGAACACGTACGCCGCGCGCGACGCGCCCCAACGCTGGATCACCGTCAGGTACAGCACGAACGTCAGCACCGAGCCCGCCACCACCACATACGCCAGCGCCCACCACGTGTCCGCCACCCGCGGCAGCACCCACTCGTCGCCCAGCGCGAACGACCCGGCGAACAGCAGCACCGCCGCGGCCGCCATCCCGACCGCGTTCATCACCACCGGGTGGACCTCCGGCAGCCGCTTGACGAGCACCGCCGACTCGGCGAACGACAGCACCGCGCCCAACGCCGCCAACAAGACCAGGACCGGCACGTCCGCGCGCAGCGGCGCCTGCGACACGACCGCGACACCCGCCACGGCGACGAGCGTGCCGACCAGCGCGGACGCATGGAACTCCTCCTGGCCCTGCGCGACGGCCAGCAGCAGCGCCGCGAGCGGCACCAGCGCCAGCAGGGTCTGGCCCAGCCCGGCGTGGATGTAGACGAGCGCGTAGTAGGCGAGCGAGAACGAGACGCCGAAGTTGAGGACCCCGAACAGGACCGTCCCGGCGAGGGCCTTCCCGCGCGGAAACCGCAGCCGCAGGACCGCCATGATCGCCAGGAGCAGGAGCGCGGCGGCGCCGAACCGCAGGGACGCGCCCCACAGCGGGTCGAGTTCCCGGTTGCTGAACCTGATGCCTACGGCGTTGCCGCCGGCGAGGAGGGTCGCGCCGGCGAACGCGGCGAGCGCGGCCCGGTCGCGGGTGGGCTGCATACCTCCACGATAGGCCGAAAGCGCAGGTCAGGCGGGGAACCGTGATCGGGCTCAGAGCGTGAGCGGCTGGACCTCGCCCTTCCAGCGGACCTCGGCGTTCACCCACGACGCGGCCCGTTCGACGGCGGCGTGCAGGTGCTCGCGGTCGGCGCGGGCGTCGTCCCACTGCACGGCCTCGACGACGAGGTCGCCGTTGCTGCGGCGCAGCGCGACCCGCCCCGGCAGGTCGTCGCCGACGAACACCGGCAGGCAGTAGTAGCCGAACGTGCGCTGCGGCTCGGGCACGTAGATCTCGATCTTCCAGCCGTGGCCCCACAGGCGTGCCATGCGCTCGCGCAGCCACACCAGCTGGTCGAACATCGACACCGCGACCGCCCGCTCGGCGCCGCTGAGCCGGGTGCGGCGCACTTGCGGGTCGATCCAGGCGCGGGCCTTCCAGCCCTCGACGGCCACCTGCTCGACCTCGAGCTCGCGGAGCACGCGGTCGGTGTCGGCGATCTTGAGGCGGAAGTAGTCGGCGATGTCCTTCGTGGTGCCCACGCCGAGGTTGCGCAGCGCGGTGGACACCATGTAGCGCAGGCACGCCTCGTCGTCGGCGTCCCACAGGTGCTCGGCGGGGATCGCGCGCTCGGCGAGTTGGTAGACGCGCTTGAACCCGATCCGGTGCGTGCAGGCGACCTCCCCGAACCAGAGCATCCGCTCGACCGCGTGCTTGTGGTCGGTCCGGTGGTTCCAGCTGTCGCCCATGTCCCCGGTGCCCCGGTCGCGGTGCATCGCGCCGGACGGGAAATCGGAGACGGTGATCGCGCCGTGCCGCGCGAGCAGCGCGTGCACTTCCGCTTCGGCGGCGGCGAGCGAATCGTCCTGGTACCGCTCGCGCCAGTTCCTGCGCCGCCGCGCGAGATACGGCCAGGCGGAGACGGGCAGCAGCGACATCGCATGCGCCCAGTACTCGAACGCGACCGGGCTCCGGCGCCGCTCCAGGCTTCGCACGGCCTCGTCGACATCGAGGTCCCGGGCGAGCAGCGTCAACTCGTGGGCGCGGCGCACCGCCGAGATCGTGTCGAGCTGAATGCACCCGAGCCGCTCCAGAACGGTCTTGAACCGGGTCGCCTTCGGCCGCAACTGCGCGGCAATGGCGATCCGACGGGCATCGGCAAGCCGCAACGACTCAGGCACAGCTCCAGTCCTCTCCCAACGCAACAAGGTCCACCCTCAGACCGTACAACCGCCCCCCGACAACCCACCCCACCTGCGCCCTGCGCCCTGCGCCCCGCACCCCGCACCCCGCACCCCGCACCCCGCACCCCGCACCCCGCACCCCGCACCCCGCACCCCGCACCCCGCACCCCGCACCCCGCACCCCGCACCCC
>NZ_JBFAMQ010000028.1:0-31159 GCF_040674615.1 Glycomyces sp. NPDC049804 | reverse complement strand
AGCAGCCGCCGGCGAGGACGGCCGTCTCGGTGCCGGGGTTGCTGGTGATCGCGCCGGTGTCGGTGATGCCGCTGGTCATGACGGTTGCTCCTTCGTGCTGGTGGTCTCGTCACTGGGCACAACGCCTCCGGGACCGGATTTGGTCCCGCACCCCGAAAACGGCCCCTGTGACCGCTGTCCCAGCGACCCCGGGGCGCGGTACGGCGATCAGTTCAGACTTGGGGGCCGGCGCCGACGGCCGCTTCCTCCTACCCATCGAATGCTTCCGGGTCGCGCGGACCGTGCAAGGCGTGCGGTTCGAGTCCCTGCAGGACCGCAGCTCGGAAGGCCGCAAGATCATCCAGCGGCATTTCTTTGCGTCCCGAGTTCAGACGAGGTCGGCGTCGTGGGCCAGGAGGGCGATCTGGGTGCGGTTGTCGAGGCCGAGCTTGGTGAGGATGCTCGAGACGTGCGACTTGACGGTGGTGACGCTCATCAGGAGCGCGGTGGCGATCTCGGCGTTCGAGCGGCCGTTGGCGATCGCGACCGCCACGTCGTGCTCGCGCGGGGTCAGGGCCGCGAGGGCGGAGCGGGCGCGTTCGTAGGCATCGGTGTGGGTGACGGTGCGGTCCATGAGGCGGCGCATGACGCCGGGGGAAAGCATGGGGTTCCCGGCGGCGACGCGGGCCACGGCGGCGGCGATGTCGGCGGGCGGGGTGTCCTTGAGGAGGAAGCCGCTTGCGCCGGCGCGGAGCGCGTGGACGATGTGCTCGTCGGTGTCGAATGTGGTCAGGACGATGACCTCGGGCGCGTTCGGGAGGGACCGGAGCTGCCGGGTGGCGGTGATGCCGTCGACGTGCGGCATCTGGAGGTCCATGAGGACGACGTCGGGGGAGTGGGCGTCGGCGGCCGTGACGGCTTCGCGGCCGTCGCCCGCTTCGGCGACCACCGTGATGTCGCCGGTCCCGTCGAGCATCATGGACAACCCGGCGCGGACCAGGGCGTCGTCGTCGACGAGGAGCAAGCGGATCATGCGGGCCATGGTAGCCGGGCCCGCAAGCGGAATCGGCCGTCGCTTTGTTCGTGATCGAGTCGGCCGCCCGCGAGGCGGACCCGTTCGGTGAGCCCGACCAGGCCCAGGCCGCTGCCCGGGACGAGCGGGGCTTCGCGTTGCGCGGGAATCGGGTTCGCGAGTTCGATGACCAGTTCGGCGCCCGCCGAACCGGTCAGGGCGAGGTCGACGGGGTGGCCGGGAGCGTGCTTGCGGGCGTTCGTCAGGCCTTCTTGGAGGACTCGGAACGCGGTGCGGCCGAGGGCAGGCGGCAGGATCTCGACGGCGAGGTCGTTGCGGGCCTCGACTGCTTGGCCTGCGACCCTTGACTCGTCGATGAGTCGTTCCAGGTCCGCCGCGGTCACCGGTCCGCCTGCGGTGTCGTCTTCCTCGCGGAGCAGGCCGATCACCTGGCGGAGCTCGTCGAGGGCCCGGTGCACGCCGTCTCGGACGACTCCGGCGGCCATGGCTACCTTCTCGGGCGGGGCGTCGGGCCGGAATTCGAGTGCGCCCGCGTGCGTGGCGACCAGCGAGAGCCGGTTCGCGAGCACGTCGTGCATGTCGCGGGCGAGCGCCTGGCGCTCGGCAGCTCGGGCCTCGGCGACGCGGCGGCCCTGCTCGGCCTCGGCCCGCTCGGCCCGCTCATGCAGGGAGATGAGGAGCCTGCGGCGGGCGTTCGCGAGGGCGCCCCAACCGAGGAGCGCGGCGTAGACGGCGACGACGAGGATCGCCCACCAGTCGAAGCCGAGCGCCGGATTCGGGTGCCGCACCCATTGGAGGAGGTGCGCCGCGACCCCGGCGGCCGCCACGGCGGCGGCCGTGCGGAACCGTCCTCGCCAGGACGTCTGGAGCGCTCCGATGGTCGCCGCAGGAGTGGCGACCGGAGAGAGCACGGCCAGCGCTGTGGCCGCCAACGCTCCAGTGGCGGGCCGCCAGACCTGCGCGAACGCTGCCCCGACGCAGAGCACCGCGACCGCGAAGTCCAAGGGCCCCAGGTCGGTACGTGACCACAGCGACAGCGCGGTCAGCACGGACACGCCGCCGACGAGGGACGTCACTTCGGCGGGGCGGGGTTTTCGGCGTTCCACGGGCAGAATGCTAGTCGCGGACCGGCCCGGGCCGTCACCTCCGAAAGTAGGAGGCGGCCCCTTCCCCGGCAGGGGGAGGCGCGGCTCCGCGGCCGATGTGGGACCCCTTCGCCCCCAAGCAGACTGGTCGACATGAAACAGCGCACTCGCCGCCTCGGCACCGTTCTCGCCGCTCCCGTCGCCGCCTTGGTCCTCTGGGCCGCGGCCGCGATCGCCGACATCGACCTCACCGTCGACCAGGCCGGCACCCCGCTCACCGTGGGGCCCGTCTTGATCGTCCTCGCCTGCCTCATCGTCGGCTCCGCCGCCTGGGGGCTCCTCGCTGTTCTCGAGAGGTTCACTGCCCGAGCCGGTCTGATCTGGTCGATCATCGCCGCCGCGGTGCTCGCCTTCTCGCTGACTGGCCCTCTCGCCGCCGCCACGACCGCGGCGATGCTCGTCCTCATGGGCATGCACGTCGTCACCGGCGGCATCCTCGTCACCGGGCTGGTGCGGCGATGAACCTTCCCTGGGGTTACCTCATCGCCCTGCTCATCCTGTCGATCCCCGTGATCCGGCTGCCGCGTATGCCGTTCGCACTCGGCACTGCATGCTTCATCGCGAGCATCGCCATCCTCGAACTGCCGTTCCTCGCTTCGGCCGCCTTCGCGGCCAGCACCGCCCTCGCCCTCGCCGACGGCGACCTCGACTCGCCCATCACGCTCGTCGCGGCCGCGATCGCCATGGCCTGCCTGACCATCACGACCTGGCGCAGCCTGCGGGCCATGCCCGTCCTGATGCGCGCCATGGGGGACGTGCGCGTCTCACCGCGCCTGCCCTGGGCCCGCATCCTGCTGCGGCCGTTCAGGTTCAGGCCCCGTTCGATCGAGCGGGTCGCGAACCTCTCCTACGGCCCGCACGGCGTCCGCAACCTCCTCGACCTCTACCGCCACCGCTCCACGCCGGTCAACGCACCGGTCCTGATCCATTTCCACGGTGGCTACTACACGACCGGCCACAAGAACTCGCAGTCCCTGCCGCTGCTCCACCGCCTCGCCGAACAGGGCTGGGTCACCATCAGCGCCAACTACCGACTGGGCCACGAGGAGGGCTTCGAAGCCCACCTGATCGACGCCAAACGGGCCGTCGCCTGGGTCCGCGCCAACGCCCGCGAATGGGGCATGGACCCCGACCGTATCGTCCTCTCCGGCTCCTCGGCGGGCGCGCACATGTCGGCGCTGGCGGCGCTCACGTCCGGCCAGGCCCGGTTCCAGCCGGGCTTCGAGGACGCCGACACGTCCGTATCCGGGATCGTGGGCTTGGGCGGCTACTACGGCGCGTACTTCGATGGCGGCCCGGACGGCGACCCCCTCACCCACGCCAATGCCGATGCCCCGCCGTTCCTCATCGTCCACGGCAGCTACGACACCGTCGTACCGGTCGCAGGAGCCCGCCGCTTCGCCGAAGGGCTGCAAGCGGTCTCGACGCAGCGCGTGGCCTACGCCGAACTCCCCGGCGCACAGCACGGCTTCGACCTGTTCCACTCGCCGCGCTTCGAAGCCGTGATCAACGCGGTCGAGGCCTTCGCGACCAGGGCCGTCGACACAGCGAGGGAGGAGCGCTGAGACCTGGAGAAAACGGTGCCGGTTCCGATCATCACCGACAAGCGCTAAGTGAGATGCATTGTGACACAACAAATGTGAAGCACGGTTATGAACATCAATTCATTGGTCGACCGTTCAGGCCAGAGACGAAGTCCCCGGTCTGGGGCTTCGTCGTAGTCGGCTCTCGCTTGTAGTTCGCTTGTCTCGATATCCTGACTGCGACCTTTGGCGAGACGCGCGGATGCCGCATGGCCCGCTAGGCCCACGGCGAGTCGTCCCCTGAATCCCGAAGCCGCCTACGGAGTCATCGTGTCCTCGTCGATGCCTCGCCGCCGCGGTGGCCGCGGTACGCGAGCGGCGCAGACGAGAGCCATCATCGGCGAGGTCGAAAGCCAGCAGGCCATGATCGCCGGTCTCGAGGGGGGCGGTCGAGCAGATTCAGGCGGCCGTCGAAGCCCTCCGCTCAACCGGCAGCCGCGGCGGCGCCGCAACGAATGCGCCGTCGGCGTCGAGCATCTTGGCGGGGTCCGCTTCCTCGTCAGCGGTGCAAGCTGCTCCGGGCATGCTGATGTGACACTCCCGTGCCTCGTTCCCGACACGAACCGACATCCCGGTGGACGGCCAGCGGCGATCAAGGGCAAGGACACGAAGCAGCGCAGCTTGGGGAAGGAGAACGAGTCGGCTGAGGTCTTGGCCCGTGCGGGTTTCGACTCCTGGGAATCGAAGGCTTAGCGGAATGGCGATCGACTACGACCTGACGGTCTCGCCAGTGCTTACCGAGCAGGAAGCACTGGACTGCGTAGCGGACCACCTCGCCTGCGATCGTCGGTACAACGACCCGGATGCCGTCGCTCGCAGCAACGAGCTGCGCGTCGGGGCCCTCCGTGCAGCAACTGACCATGCCCTGGAGATGAGCGAACTGCTTGGTGGCGTCGCTGAGACGCTGAAGATCATCTTCCACCCGTCCAAGTTCTTGACCGAAGCGGCGGACGCCCGCGTATTCGCTGACATGGTGGGGACGGCGGTCCGCTTCTTCGAGGATTTCCCGGAGGCCAAGGGCACCTTCACCCTCCAAGGTGAAGAGAGCTTCGTGCAACGGCTCGTGTGGCGCTGAAAGGCTGGTCCGCCGTCAGTTGCGGGGTGGGGCGACCGACTCGCGCCATATGACCTTCTGCAGGTCGGGCTCGGGCTCAGGCGCGGGGAGGCCGCGGATCGCGGCGATCAGGCGGCGCATCGAGTAGTCGCCGAGCCGTCGCCGGTCCTGGGAGACCGTCGTCACTGACGGCATGAAGTGGAGGCTCAGCGGCATGTCGTCCCAGCCCGTGACGCTCACGTCCCCGGGAACCGACCATCCGCGGGTGACGGCGGCCCGGATGGCGCCGGCGGCGAGTACGTCGTTCGCGGCGATGATCGCCAGCGGGGGCGCGTCGTCCGCCAGCGCGGCGACGCATTGCCCCGCGTGGACGCCGCTCCAATTGCCGCCAACGACGCCGAGTGAGTCGAGGCCGAGGCGTTCGACGGTGGCGAGGTAGGCCTCGCGGCGGGCGACGGCCGACGGGAAGTCGGCGGATCCGGCGATGTGCAGGAACCGTCGGTGGCCGAGTTCAGCGAGGTGCTCCATGATCGCCACGAGGGGGCGCGCGTCGCTGAACGCGCCGGTCGCGTGCATCTCCTCGTCGAATTCGGTGAGCGCGAGGAAGGCGGGCGCCGCGGCCGGGAGCCGGGGGGCCGGCAGGGGCGAGAAGGAGAGCACGCCCTCGTATTCGAATGAGCCCAGCAGGGACTCGACCTCCTGGTCGGGGGAGTCGGAGAGGTTGACGACCTCGACCGAGTAGCCGACCTTGCGCGCGGCGGCCACCGCGCCTTCGAGGAGTGAGCCGAGGTTCAGCCCGGGGAAGGGGATGACGACCGCGACGCGTCCGGTCCGCTGGGTGCGCATGGAGCGGGCGGCGAGGTTGGGGCGGTAGTTGAGTTCGGCGGCCGCACGCATCACCTTCTCCTTGGTCGCGGTCGAGATTCCGTCGCGCCCGGTGAACACGAACGAGACGGTCGATTGCGAGACCCCCGCGAGTCGAGCGACGTCGTGGCTGGTCGGCCGTTTCCCCATACTGCGTCCTTCATCTTGAGAATCCCGCGCGGAGGTCTTGACCGAGCGGTTGCGCGGTGCTCATACTACCTACTACGTCTTAGTAATACGTAGTAGAAACGGTTGGGAACCATGCTCAGGATCGGCATCATCGGCACCGGCGGTATCGCCGGCGCGCATATCGCGGGGTACCTCGCGTTCCCTGACGAGTGCGCGGTCGTCGCGCTCGCCGACGTGGTGCCCGGCAAGGCGGCGGAGCGAGCCGCCGAGTTCGGGCTGGCGGACGCGGTCGGCTACGACGACCCCCTGCGGATGATCGCGGAGGCCCGTCTCGACCTGGTGAGCATCGCGACCCCGCCGTCGACGCACGCGGCGCTCGCGGTCGCCGCGCTCGACGCAGGCGCGCATGTGCTGGTGGAGAAGCCGATGGCGCCCTCGCTCGAGGAATGCGACGCGATGCTCGCGGCGCAGGAGCGCTCGGGGAAGCTGCTGTCGGTGGTGGCGCAGAACCGCTTCCGCGACGACCTCGCGGCCCTCAAGGCCGTCGTCGACTCGGGGGTCATCGGCTCCGTCTCGCACGTGCGGGTCGATTCGGCGTGGTGGCGGGGCCTGCCGTACTACGACCTGTGGTGGCGCGGCACCTGGGAGAAGGAGGGCGGCGGCTGCACCCTCAACCACGCGATCCACCACATCGACCTGCTGCTGTGGCTCATGGGGAGCCCGACCGAGATCACGGCGATGCTCGCGAACGCGCAGCACGACAACAGCGAGGTCGAGGACCTCTCCGTCGCGGTGTTCCGGTACGAGCGGGGCCTGGCGCAGCTGACGAGCTCGGTGGTGCACCACGGCGAGGAACAGGAAATCGTCGTCCAAGGTGAGAAGGCCCGGATCTCCCAGCCGTGGAAGGTCGCCGCCGAGCGATCCGGCGGCGGCGGGTTCCCCGAGCCGGGGGGCGACCCCGAAACGGTCGCCGCCGTCGAGGCGGTGGTCGCGCGGCACGAGCCGCTGCAGCACCACGGGCACCAAGGGCAGATCGGGGACCTCCTCGCCGCGATCCGCGACGGGCGGGCGCCGATCGCCGACGGGCGGGACGGCCGCGCGGCGATCGAGGTCGTCACCGCGATCTACAAGGCCGGCATCGAGCGCGAGTTCGTACAGCTGCCGCTGCGATCCGACGACCCGTACTACCGGGCCGGGCGGCTCGTCGAGCGCGCGCCGCGCTTCTACGAGAAGCAGCGGTCCCTTGCGGAGGCCGCGTCGTGAGTGCCGCATCGTTCCCCGGCGGCACCTCACTGTCCCATTTGGAGGTCTACGACGGCGCCGCGCCCGACGGTCTCTGCGGCGGCAGCCCTCACATGCACCTCGTCTCCACCGAGGCGTACGTCGTCACCGAGGGTCGCGGTGCGCTCCAGACGATCGACGGCAAGGGCTTCCAGGAGACGCCGCTCGAAGCGGGCTCGGTCGTGTGGTTCACGCCGGGCACGATCCATCGGGCCGTGAACCGCGGCGGCCTCAAGGTCGTGGTGCTCATGAGCAACGCGGGCCTGCCCGAAGCGGGTGACGCCGTCATGACCTTCCCGGCCGAGATCGTCGCCGACCCCGACGCGTACGCCGAAACCGCCGCTCTGGGCGATTCGTACGGTCGTGCCGAGCGCGCGGCCCGGCGCCGCGACCTCGCCGTCACCGGCTTCGAGAGACTGCGCGACGCGGTCGCGGCGGGGGACCGGAGACCCCTTGAGGCGTTCTACGCTGCGGCGGGCGCGCTCGTCGCCGGCCGCGCCTCCGACTGGGACCGTCTCGTACGCGAACGCCCCCTCGCGCAGGCCGAGCGATCGCTCGCGCTGACCCGGGCGGTCGCCGACGGCGACCTCGCGCACCTCGCCGAAGCCCGCGTGCAGCAGGCGATCCCCTCCGAAGGCGAACGCCGATTCGGCATGTGCGGGCGCCTGCGCACCTACGACGTCACCGATGACAAGGAGTCCCAGTGAGCCACCCGTACACGTTCGACCCCCTCCCGCAGCCTGTCGTCGAACCGGGCGAGTTCGCCTTCGCGGCAGTCGGCCTCGACCACGGCCACATCTACGGCATGACCGAGGGTCTCATCGGCGCCGGCGCCACCGTCACCCACGTGTACGATCGCGACCCCGAGAAGGCCGCGCAGTTCGCGGCGAAGTACCCGACCGCGCGCGTCGCCTCCTCCGAGCAGGAGATCCTCGACGACCCCGAGGTGCGCCTCGTCGCCTCGGCCGCGATCCCCTCCGAGCGGGCCCCGATCGGCTTGCGCGCCATCGAAGCCGGCAAGGACGCCTTCGTCGACAAAGCGCCGCTCACCACTTTCGAGCAGCTCAAGGCCGTGCGCGAGGCGACCGGGCGCACCGGGCGCAAGTACGCGGTCTACTACGGCGAGCGCATCCACACCGAGGCCGCGATCCTCGCCGGCCAACTCGTCGAGCGCGGTGCGATCGGCAAGGTCCTGCAGGTCGTATGCTTCGGCCCGCACCGCATCGGCGGCGGCCGGCCCGACTGGTTCTACGACCCCGCCCAGTACGGCGGCATCCTCTGCGACATCGGCAGCCACAACTTCGAGCAGATGCTGTACTACTCGGGCGCGACCGACGGGCGCGTCTCCACCGCGACCGTCGCGAACTACGCCCACTCCGAGACCCCCGGCCTGCAGGACTTCGGCGACGCCCACGTCATCCTCGACAACGGCGCTACCGGGTACGTGCGCGTCGACTGGTTCACTCCCGAAGGCCTCGGAGTCTTCGGCGACGGCCGCACCCTCCTGCTCGGCACCGAAGGCTACATCGAGCAGCGCAAATACATCGACATCGGCACTGACAACGGCTCCGGCCAAGTGCTCCTGGTGAATCAGGACGGCCAGTACCGGTTCAACGCCAACGGCATGACCGGCTTCCCCTACTTCGGGCGGCTCATCCGTGACTGCATCGACGGCACCGAGACCGCCATGACTCAGGAGCACGCGCTCAAAGCAGCCGAACTCAGCCTCCGCGCCCAAGCCGACGCCGTCGTCGTCGCGCCGTAAGGAGCGACGAAAGACCACAACGATGTGGAGAACCCCCATGACCCAATCCATCGCAGCGCAACCCCTCCCGACGACGACTGAAAGCCCTCCGGCGCCGCGCCGCCCGCCGCGCGCCAAGCAGACCTGGCGCCGCGCCATCGCCCGCGATTGGCGGCTGTACTCGTTCCTGGTCGTGCCGTTGGTGTTCCTGCTGGTGTTCAAGTACCTTCCCATGCTCGGCAACGTGATCGCCTTCCGGCGGTTCCGGCCCGGCGGGTCGATCTTCGGCGACGAGTGGGTGGGCTTCTACTACTTCCAGGCCTTCATCACGAACCAGCAGTTCTGGAACGTCTTCTGGAACACGGCGATCCTCGGAGGCATCACCCTCCTGGTCACCTTCCCGCTGCCGATCATCCTCGCGCTCATGCTCAACGAGCTGCGGTCGCACCGCTTCAAGCGGATCGTGCAGACGATCTCCTATCTGCCCCACTTCATGTCGATCGTGATCGTCGCCGGACTCGTCCTCCAACTCACGGCGCTCAACGGCACGGTGAACCAGGTCGCCGAAGCCTTCGGCGCCGACCCGGTGCCGTTCATGCAGCGACCGGAGTGGTTCCGTGCGATCTACGTGTCCTCAGAGGTCTGGCAGACCGTCGGCTGGGGCACCATCCTGTACCTCGCCGCGCTCACGACCATCGACGACCAGCTCTACGAAGCGGCGCGCGTCGACGGCGCGAACCGCTGGCGGCAGACGTGGCACATCACGCTGCCCGGCATCCGGCCGACGATGATGGTGCTCCTCATCCTGAACATCGGCACGTTCATGTCCGTGGGCTTCGAAAAGGTGCTGCTGCTGCAGAACCCGCTCGTCTACTCGACCGGCGACGTCATCGCGACCTACCTCTACCGCGTCGGCATCCAGTCGGCCCAGTTCTCGTACGGCACCGCGATCGGGCTCTTCGAGGCTGTCATCGGACTCGTCCTGGTCCTGTTCGCCAACGGCCTCTCCCGTCGAATGGTTGGAACCTCGCTATGGTGACCGAACAACCGACCCGCAAACCGGACATCGCCCATGTCCGCAAGGAGACCGGCGTCATCCGCGAGTCCGCGGGCTACCGCGTCTTCCGGGTCGTCAACGCGATCGCGCTCGTCCTCGTGTGCGCCGTGACCCTGTACCCGTTCGTGAACCTCGTCGCGAAGGCGTTCTCGTCGGAGGGCTACATCGCCGCCGGAGAGGTGAACCTCGTCCCTCGCGGGTTCAACCTCGAGACCTTCCGGGTCGTGCTCGGCGACGAGCTGTTCTGGACGAACTACGGGAACACGCTGATCTACACCGTGGTCGGCACGGTCATCGCCATGGCGATCACCTCGACTTACGCCTACGCGCTGAGCAAGCCGCACCTGAAGGGCCGCTCCTTCTTCGTGGGCATCGCAGTGTTCACGATGTTCTTCGGCGGCGGGCTCATCCCGAACTACATCCTCGTCGCCAACTACCTCGGCTGGCGCAACAGCATCTGGGCGGTCGTCGTGCCGGGCGCGCTGAGCGTCTTCAACCTGCTCGTGATGAAGGCGTTCTTCGAGAACTTCCCCACCGAACTCGAAGAAGCGGCGGCGATCGACGGCCTGTCGACCTACGGCGTCTTCTTCCGCATCGTCCTGCCGCTGTCCAAGGCGGTGCTGGCGACCATGACGCTGTTCTACGCGGTCGGCCTCTGGAACGCCTGGTTCGCCGCGTTCCTCTACATGGACGACAAGTCGCTCTTCCCGGTGACGGTCTACCTGCGCAATCTCATCGCCGCCGCGACCGGGGCTCCCGAGGCCGCCGACGGCGGCGAGGCGGTCCAAGTCGCCTCCAACATCCAAGCCGTGACGATGCTCCTCACCGTCCTGCCCATCGTCTGCCTTTACCCGTTCATTCAGCGCTACTTCGTCTCGGGCGTCATGCTCGGGTCGGTGAAGGGCTGACGACCCCTCGAACGTCGCACGACGTTCACGATTAGGAGAGCACCATGCCCATCACCCGCAGAACCCTCGTCGGACTCGCCGGCCTCGCCGCGGCCGAAGTCGCCCTCGCCGGATGCACCGACGGCCCCTCCGGCGATGGCGCCGGCGACGAGCCGATCACCATCGACGACGCGCACGCCGTCGGCGCCATGGACGACTACGCCGTCGGCACCACCTTCAAAGCCACCGAACCGGTCGAGTTCTCGCTCATGTACCGCGACCACACCAACTACCCCGTCCAAGACGACTGGTCGGTCTTCCGCCACTTCAAGGACGACCACAACGTCACCTTCAACCGCACCGACATCCCCATGGCCGACTTCGAGCAGAAGCGATCCCTGCTTATCGGCAGCGGCGAAGCCAGCGACATCATCTCGGTCACCTACGGCGGCAGCGAAACCCAGTTCATCACCGGCGGAGCGATCCTCCCGGTCTCCAGCTACTTCCATTACATGCCGCACTTCCAGCAGAAGATCGAGGCATGGGGCCTGCAGGCCGAGCTCGACAACAAACGCCAGGCCGACGGCCGCATCTACCACCTCCCCGGCGTCCGGGAAGTCCCCGACGTGCAGTACTCCGTGGCGATCCGCGAAGACATGTGGGAGAAGGCCGGCATCACGGCCGACCCCGCCACCTGGGACGAGTTCAAGGAGCAGCTCCAACTGGTGCAGGCGGCCAACCCCGAGATCGACTTCGCGATGTCCGACCGCTGGACCGACGACAAGCCCCTCGGCAACCTGCTCAGCATCGTCGCCGTCAACTACGGCACCACCGCCGGGTGGGGCTACGCCAACACCTACTACGACCACGACGCCGCGACGTACGTCTTCAACGGGACCACCGACGGGTACCGGGCGGTCGTCGACTACGCCGCGAGCCTCGTCGAGGAGGGCCTGCTCGACCCCGAGATCACCCAGAACGACGACCAGGCGATCCAGAAGTTCATCTCGGGCAAGTCCGCGGCGATCTCCGGCAACACGCAGACCCTCGTCGAGTACCGCACCAAGTTCGCCGACGCCGGCAAGGGCGACGTCCCCATCCGGCTGATCTCCCTCCCCGCCGGCCCGAACGGATCGATGCTCCCCGCCGGGCGCTTCACCTCCGGGATCCTGATCGGCGCCAAAGCCGCCGAACAGCCGTACTTCAAAGCGCTCCTGCAGTTCGTCGACTGGCTGTACTACTCCGACGAAGGCCTCGAGTTCGCCCAGTGGGGCGTCGAAGGCGAGACGTTCACCCGCGGCGCCGACGGCACCCGCGCCCTCAACGAGGACATCGCGTGGAGCTCGATCAACGCGGGCGCGCCGAAGCTGCTCAACGCCGACTACGGCTATAGCAACGGCGTCTTCCTGCTCGCGAACGGCTCGTCGAAGGACCTCGTCCTCTCCATGATGACCGAGGAGATCGCGGACTGGACCGAACGGCAGCTCGACGGCAAGGAGCAGCTTCCCGTCGCCCCCGCGGCCATGCTCGACGAGATCGAGCTCGAGCAGACCTCCTTGCTCCAGACCCAGCTCACCGACGCCGTGCAGGCCGCGACGGCCGCGTTCATCACCGGCCAGCGCTCCACCGATGAATGGGACGCCTACGTCACCGAGGCCGAGGGACTCGGGGCCGGCCAGCTCATCGACACCATCAACACCGCGCTCGAGCGCACCCAGGGCTGAACCGCCCCTCCGCGACCCCTGAGAAAGCGAGAACCAATGGCAGAGTCGCCATCCCGCAACCCGATCCACCGCCGCGCCCTCCTCGCGGGCGGCGTCGGCGCACCGTTCGCCGCCGGACTGGCCGCAGCGGCCCACGCCGAGGCGGACACCGCCCGCCCGCGGGCCGTCGTCATCGAACCGAACCACCGCCACCAGGTCATCCGCGGATTCGGCGGCATGACCCACGCGAGCTGGATCGGCGAGCTGACCCCGTCGCAATGCGACACCGCCTTCGGCAACGACACCGAGGACCTCGGCTTCACGATCCTGCGCATCCCCGTGCCCGAAGACCGCGCGAACTGGTCGATCGACCTCGCCACCGCGCAGGCCGCGTCCGCCAAGGGCGCGCTCGTCTTCGCCTCGCCGTGGAACCCGCCCGAAGACCTCGTCGAACTGTTCGAACGCTTCGACGAGGCGCCCAACGGCAGCCAGTACGAGGCGGAGACCGCCGCGCTCGTCGACGCGCACATCGCCACCGACACCCCCGGCTACCAAGGGGAAGGCTACGCGCACTTCGACGCCGCCTCCGGCGCGAGCGTCCAGTTCTCCGAGGTCTTCATCGGCTCGACCGGCACCAAGAACCTCGCCTTCCGCTACTCGGCCCCCGCCGGCGACGTGCATGTCGACGTCCACGTGGCGGGCGTCCTCGTCGCCGAGGACTTCCGATTCCCCGGAACCGCGGCCGGCGAATGGACCTGGGAGTCGGTCCAAGCCGACATGACTCCCGGCAAATGGCCCGTGAAAGTCACCACGACCGGGGAAGGCGGACCGGAACTCGACTTCCTCATGGCCGCTCCCTACACCCCGCCCACGGAGGCCCGCCGCCTGCGCCACGACGCCTACGGCGACTACGCCGACCACCTCAACGACTTCGTCGTCCACATGCGCGACAACGGTGTCGACCTCTACGGGATCTCCGTCCAGAACGAGCCCGACTACGCCCACGACTGGACCTGGTGGACCGCGGAGGAGATGAACCGCTTCCTCCGCGACTTCGCCGACCGCATCGACTGCCGCGTCATCGCACCGGAGTCCTTCCAATACGTCAAATCGGCCTCCGACCCGATCCTCGAGGACGGCGCCGCTCTCGGCAACGTCGACATCCTCGGGGCGCACCTCTACGGCACTCCGTACGCGGACTTCCCTTACCCGCTTTTCGAAGACGCGGGCGAGGGCAAGGAGCTGTGGATGACCGAGGTCTACCACCCCAACAGCTCGAGCTCGGCGAACCTCTGGCCTGAGGCGCTCGACGTCGCCGAACACGTTCACCACGCCCTCGCCGACGCCGAGTTCCAGGCCTATGTCTGGTGGTATATCCGCCGCTTCTACGGGCCCCTCCTCGAAGACGACACCATCAGCAAGCGCGGCCGCATGCTCGCGCACTACGCGAAGTTCATCCGCCCCGGGCACGTGCGCGTCGAAGCCCACAAGGAACCGCAGCCCGGCCTTCTCACCTCCGCCTACACCGGCGGCGACGGCACCCTCGTCCTCGTCGCCGTCAACACCGCCACGGCCACCGCCGACCAGGCCTTCACCGTGCAGGGCCGCCGCGTCCGCAGCGCCCGACCCTGGCTCACCGACGCCACCCGCGACCTCGAGCCCCAGTCCGCCATCCCCGGCCAAGGCAACGCCTTCACCTCCACGCTCCCGCCCGAAAGCGTGACGACCTTCGTCATCACTACCGGGGCGCCCCGCTGAAACGCGGGACGCACCCCTTAACAAGGAGACCAGAACGGCCCACGGCGATTCGTGGGTTCTGGGAGTCGTTGCAACACCTTGGTACACAAGGGATTGCGATGGATTTCGAGATCCGTGACGACCGGTGCAAGCCGCAAGGCGCGATGAAGCTGACTCGTGAGCGGGACGCATACTTTCAGCTCATGGAGCAGGGATACGGCAACACGGCCGCGTGCCGGATCGTCGGTGTCGACCGGCGGACCGGCTCGACATGGCGGTACGGGTCGCACGCGAGCCGGAACCGGAAGGCGCCGCCCGCCGACAGGCGGGCGGCGCCTTCGGGCGCAACCGGGGACCTCCCCGCAGCGGGATCAGGTGGCGTAGGACCGCGCCTGGAGCCGCCCGAGCGCCGTCCGCCGCGACGAGGTCGCGGTGGGGGCCGAATTCTAGAAGCGGCCGAAGCGCCATGCACCCTGGCTTCTCTGACTCGGCGCAGAAGCCGTGGTTGGCATCGGCGATCTCCTCGGAGTTGACGTGGCCGCCGCCGTTGGCATGGCCCTGCGCGAGAGTTCCAGACTCGCCGTGCACTGGCGGACACCGCAGTCGCGCTGTTCGAGCGTGGCCGCGAAGCGGCGTGATCCGGACCGTTGCGGATCCCCGGGGAGAGGGCCGATGGCGCATAGTGGATCGAGACCATGAGGGGTCCGCCTGTCCGGGTCGGGAACTCCGTTGCCCGAGTGTGGTTGAGGCACTAGCCTGTTCGCGTGAAGAAGATTGAGCTGCGCAGGTTCTCACCGGACGAGGCTGATGCGCTGGCGGACTTCCTCTCCGGTGAAGTGTGGCCATTTCACGGCTCAGGCCGGGTCGAGCGGGCGGATGTGGCGCGGCGGGTCGCGGAGGGGTATTACGAGGACGAGGAGACGCGCACGTTCTGGATCGTGCTCGATGAGCGGCCGGTCGGGATCGTGCGCCTGTTCGACCTCGGTGACGACACCCCGCTGTTCGACCTCCGCGTCACCGAAGCGTGCCGGGGAGCCGGCATCGGCACGCAGGCGGTGCAGTGGCTGGTCTCGTACCTGTTCACGGAATTGCCCGAGGTCCACCGGATCGAGGGCACGACCCGCCAGGACAATGTCGCCATGCGGCGGGTGTTCCGCCGCTGCGGGTTCGTCAAGGAAGGTCACTTCCGGCAGGCTTGGCCCGACGGGGCCGGCTTGTTGCACGACGCGGTCGCGTACGCGATCCTCCGTCAGGACTGGAATACGGGAACCGTGACGGCGATCGAGTTCGACGACGAGGCCTAGCACGGCAGCGGAAGTTTGTGTGTCGGCAAATGGAAGTCGTCAAGGAGTCCTGGGCCGCGGTGGCTCCGGAACCCCCAACCCGGCCGGGCGTTACTGCGCCGGGTGACGCATCACCTGGCGCGCTTCGACTCAGCGCCCGATTCCTACCGAGGCGGCACCCGTCTCGGGAGACGTCATGATGCTCGCTGTGCCTGGACTCGATATCGAATTGTTCACCGGCTCGCCGTAGTGTATGCTGAATTCCAGCGGTCGATTTCGACACTCTTCAACCGCAACTGAACTTGATCGTCGTATGCGACCAGTTCGCCTTGGCGATTTCCACATGCTCGATCGCTTCCGAGCATTCTCAACGTCATCTGATCCATGATGGAGTGACGTTTCAACACTTTCAACGAATCAGGTAGACATCTCTTCAATTTCACCAAATACCGCCTCACAAGGTCAGATCCTGTGGAGGCAGGCTGCGGACGACCTCTACGCCGCCACAATGGACGATGAATTCGCCGGTTTCGCCTCGGTGGCCGACGGCCGCTTCACGCTGCACGGTCAGTGCGCGCAGCCTCTCGGCGTCCATGCATCGCTTGCGGACGCGTCAGTCGTGCTGGAGTTGGAGCTGATCGCGCCGGTCGAGCACCTCGCCGATTCGCGCACCTGAGCACCATGACCATCGCGTCGACACCGTCGACGCTCTTTGACCGCATCGCGGTCCAACATGATGAAGGAGACACGACATGGCCAGTGGCGTCGTGAAATGGTTCAACGCTGACAAGGGCTTCGGTTTCATCGCCCCCGACGACGGTTCGGCGGATGTGTTCGCGCACTTCTCGGCGATCAGCGGTTCCGGTCACCGGAACCTTGAGGAAGACCAGCACGTCGAGTTCGATGTCGAACGCGGCCAGAAGGGCATGCAGGCCGCGAACATCCGCGCGCTCTGATTGAACTGCGACGGTCGGAGCGGCGGGTCACCCCCCGCTCCGACCGTTTTCTCTCAGGCGGGCGTCGCGCCCGCTCCGATCCGACCGGCACATCGAAGAGACCGCAACAGAACAGAAGGACTGACATCGCTACGATCGCCCCCGCTCCCTCCTTCGCCACCCCGCCGGCCCGCGCTCCCCGGACATCGACCCCTCCCTCGATTCGGGCTTACACCGCAGTGGCCCAAGCTGTCCGCGACGCCGGACTCCTGCGCCGCACCCCCTGGTTCTACGGCTTGGTCGCCGCCACCATTGTCTTCGGCTACGCCGCCTGCGCGACCGCCATGATCCTCCTCGGTGACAGCTGGTTCCAGCTCCTGGTCGCCGCAGCGCTGGGCATCCTGCTCACCCAGACCGCGTTCCTCGCGCACGAGGCCGCCCACCGTCAGATCCTCAGCCGCGGCCCCGCGAACGACCGCCTCGCGCAGATCCTCGGCGCCATCGCCGGCATGAGCTACTCGTGGTGGGACAGTAAGCACTCGCGCCACCACGCGAACCCGAACCGGGTCGGCCGCGATCCCGACATCGATGTGGACACGATCTCGTTCCTCGAAGAGGACGCCGCCGCCGCCACCGGTTTGCGGAAGCTGATCACCGGCCGCCAAGGCTGGCTGTTCTTCCCGCTGCTGACGCTCGAAGGCATCAACCTGCACTTCCTAGGCATGCGGCACCTGCTCTCCAAGGGCCCGGTCAAGGGCCGCTGGATCGAGCTGTCCTCGCTGACGACCCGCTTCGCGATCTTCCCGACTGTGGTCTTCCTGGTCATGCCCCTCGGACTCGCCTGCGCCTTCACCGGCGTTCAGCTCGCGGTGTTCGGGCTCTACATGGGCGCTTCGTTCGCCCCCAACCACAAGGGCATGCCGGTGGTGCGCAAGGATTCGAAGCTTGACTTCTTCAGCAAGCAGGTCCTGACCTCACGCAACGTCTCCGGCGGCTGGTGGGCGACCGTCCTCATGGGCGGCTTGAACTATCAGGTCGAACATCACCTGTTCCCCAGCATGCCCCGGCCAGGCCTCGCCAGGGCGCGCGAGATCGTCATGGAGCACTGCCGGGCGACCGGGGTGCCCTATACCGAGACGACGCTGATCCGCTCCTACGGGATCGTCATCGCCTATCTCAACGAGGTCGGCCTCGCCGCCCGCGACCCCTTCGAGTGCCCGTTCCTCAACGAGTACCGGCGGCTGTGAACACGCGCGGCACGACCGCGACGTTTGGGCTGTGAGTGGTGCCCAGGGTCGGGAGGGCTTCTGGGCGGGTCTCGACGGTACAATGGGAGACCATTGCAGCGTTCCTGAACTGGTGAAACATGCGGCGTCACTACGGCCGCGCAGCCAGGTGCAGCATCGGCATTGACGGCGAACCGCGACTACGACAGGACTGCTCATGCATGCACCGACACCGAATGTCATTCTCTGGACCGGCCTTGCCGACATGATCCCCAGCCAGGCCCGGGTGTTCCGTGACGCCTTCCGCCGCAACGGATACACACTCACCGGCTCGCGCGCCGCCATCTGCGACGTGATCGCCCACTTGACGTCAACTGGCGCGGGTGCGGTTACGACCTCATCGGAAGCGACTGGCCAGGCCGTGACGTTCGCTGCCGGTAATGCTGAGTTGTTCGCGTCCGCCGTAGCAGACTTCGTGGCGAGTGAACGCGAGCAGCGACGCAAGTTTCAGTAGCGCAGCCCGCAGGTCGATGCTCCCGGCAGCGCGGGGTTCGACGTCAGCTTGCGCTGGCAGTCGTATCGGGAGTCCCGCCGCAGTGACCGGAGCACGGGCGAAGGCGGCGGGGCGGCCGCGCCGTCTTCGCCGTGAAGCCGGAAGACGGTGCTTGAGCCCGTCTTGCGGGAACCGCGGCCTCGGCGAGGGGCGTTGAAGTGGAAGGGCCGCAACTGTGGCACCCTTGTCGGTGGCAGACCGCCCCTTTCACGAGTGAAGCACGATGGACGAAACCACCGACTGCGACTTCCTTTCCACTGATGAAATCCAGGCCTTCCTGCCCGGGTTCCGACTCGAACCGGAGCCGCTGCGAGCGACGGCGATGAGCCGGGTGTACCTGGCCTCCGACGAGCGGCTGCACGACCGCAAGGTCGTCGTCAAGATCATGGCGGAATACCTGAGCGAGGTCCCCGGTTTCCGCAAGCGGTTCCTGCGCGAGATCGAACTCATGGCGGACCTCGAGCACCCCCACATCATGTACGTCATCGCCGCCGCCGGGAAGAAGGACCGCCTCCTCTACTTCGTCATGCCGCGCGCCGAGGCGGACCTGCAGACGCGGCTGGCGGCCGGCGCGCTCGGCCCGAAGGAGACCGCGCGCGTGATCACCCAGGTCGCGAGCGCGCTCGACTTCGCCCATGCCCGCGGTGTGGTCCACCGCGACGTCAAGCCGGCCAACATCCTCTTCGGAGCCGAGGACCACGTCTATCTGAGCGACTTCGGGGTGGCGAGGCCCGCCCTCGGAGAGGATTTGACCCAGGCCGGGGATGCGATCGGCACCCGCCGGTACACCGCACCCGAGGTCTACGGCGCCTCCCGATCGGAGCGTCCAGGGGCCGACGACCCGCATGACCGGTCCGGCGACGTCTACTCGCTCGGGGCGGTGCTGTTCCACTGCCTGACCGGGGAGCGACCGTTCCACCAGGTCGATGATTTCTCCGTCGCCCAGTTGCAGAGCGAAGGCGCGGTGCCCAGGATCGCCGAGATCCGGCCCGAGCTGCCGCCCGAGTTCGACGCGATCGCGGCGAAGGCGATGAGCCCGGACCGGGCCCGGCGGTACCGGACCTGCGGAGAGCTGGCGGCGGCGTTCTCCCGAACGGTCGCCCGTATCGACGCCGAGAACGGGCACCTGGCCCGGAGGCCGTCCCGGCGCCGCCATCTGGCCACCGCTGCGGCGCTGGTGGCGGGGCTGGTGCTTGGCGGCGTCCTGTCGTACCAGGTGTTCGGCACCGAGGCGTCCGCGCCATACGGTGTCGCCGAAGGGTCGGTCGACACGGCCGCATTCGCCGCAGTGACCGGCGATGATCAGGTCGAACGCGCACCGGCGGTAGGGGAGTGCCTCACCTCGGACGAACGCTACGTGGTCGTCGCCTGCGACTCCCCGGCGGCGGCGAGACGGGTCTACCGGATCGTCACCGATCCCGAGGACCCGAACCCGCAGCAGCCGGAGCACGAGGACGCCGCCTGGCAGGCGTGCGGGTCCGACGTGATCGAGTTCGACTACCGCTGGGCCGACTCGGCGAAGCGGGAAGAGCGGGAATGGAACCCCGAGACCGACCGGATCTACTACTTCGTCTGCTACCAGGAGTTGTAGGAAACCGATCGTCGAATAGGGATTCCTTCGGTCACTGGAGCGTCCATTGCTGCTTCGCGTCGCCGGAGTCGCAGTCCTGCACGGCCACCGCGTCCCCGAGCTCGGCCGACGAGCTCTTGAGGACGCTCAGGCACAGGGAGTCGCTTGCGGCCGTGCGGAGCTGGTAGGCGTCGCCGACCGGTACGAGCTCCCATATCTGGGCGTCGAGCCCGTCGCAGCCGTCGAACCCCACGAGCATGCCGTCCTCGGAGCCGCCGTTGTCAACGGTCATGCACGGCGTCCAATCGTCGAACGCCATCTCGACCTCGTACCGGTCGCCGTCTTCGACCCAGGTCAGTTCCGGCTCGGTGCTGCCGCAGTCGCCCAGCACCATCACGCTGCGGTCCCCACCCGGCTCCTCGCCCCAGGTCATGCACAGGCCGCTCGCCGCCTGGCGGGCCCGGTAGACGCCGGTCCCCGGCAGTGTCGGCACGGGCTCGGTCGCCTCGGGTTCGGATTCCGCCGACGCCGTCGCTTCGGGCGTCGCCTCCTCGGATGCCGTCTCGCTCTCCTGCGCGAGATCGGTCGACTCGATCGGCTCGGTCGGGGTGCTCGATCCGGACGCCGAATCGGCGTCGAGGTGGGCGTGTGCGGCCGAATCGCCGTCGACCACAGGCGCGTCGCCGGACATCGACTCCCAGACGACGGCGGCGGCGAGCGCGAGGGCCACCGCAGCGGCGGAGGCGAGGGATTTGCGGGTCAGCGGAGGCCTCCCCGGCTGGTCCCGGGGCCCGTCGAGTCGGGCGTCCTCGCTCCATGACGGCTCGGGATTCTCAGTCTCCACTGTGGCGTCCTCGGGGGTGGTGTCGTCGCAATTGAGCGTGATGATCCTACCCGGGCGGTGGTCACCGCTCCATCGACGATCGGCAGGGCCGGCGGGAGGGGCGACCGGCGGCCATGCCTGACGCCCAAGGCCAAAATTCAGCTGACGAACGGTGTTCGCGAGGCGGTGAACTCCCGACCTATCTTGTAACTAGAAATGTTACGATCTGCTCGCTTCGGCCCGCAGGACACAGGAGGACCAGATGGCGGCCAACAGCCGGTTGACGAACGCCGTCCACGCGCTCGCCTGGATGGCGCTGGCGGGCCGTCGCGGGCGCGAAGTCATGACCTCCGAGGAGATCGCCGCGAGCCTCGCCACCAACCCGGTCATCGTGCGCCGCAGCCTCGGCGAGCTCCGTGCGGCCGGGCTCGTCGTCTCGCGGCGCGGAGCGGGCTGGAGTCTGACCCGCGGCCCGGAATCGATCACCGTGCTCGACGTGCACGAAGCCCTCGGCGCCGAGCCGCTGTTCGCGCTCCATCCCAGCTCGCCCAACCTCGAATGCCCTGTCGGCCAAGGCATCGGACCAGTGCTCGCCGAGGTCTACGCCGCCGCCGACGCGGCGGTCCGAAGGGAGCTGGCCGACCGCACCATCGCCGACGTCCTCACCCAGACCCTCGCTCCCCAGGAGACGACATGAACGCCCCCGACGCCAATGTGTTCGAACTGCGCCAGTACACCCTCCACCCTGGACGGCGCGATGACTTGATCGAGCTGTTCGACCGCGAGTTCATCGAGTCCCAGGAGGCGACCGGCATGTGGATCGTCGGCCAGTTCCGCGACCTCGACCGCCCCGACCGCTTCGTCTGGGTCCGCGGCTTCCGCGACACGGCCACCCGCGCCGACGCACTCACGGGATTCTACGGAGGTCCAGTGTGGAAGGAGCACCGCGACGCGGCCAACGCGACCATGATCGACTCCGACAACGTGCTCCTGCTCCGCCCGGTTGCCTCCTGGGCGAGATTTCCGCGCGCGCAGCGAGCCCGGCCCGGGCTGCTGGACCGCCCGACTCCCACGCGCCTCACCGCGGCCGTCCACAACGTCGACGCCGACGCGGCAGGCACCACCGCCGAGCGGATTCGCGCGGCCCTCGGCGATCGCTTGGTCGCGTGCCTGGTGACCGAACCCGCCGAGAACACCTTCCCCGCACTGCCGGTCCGCACCGGGGAGCACGTCCTCGCCTGGTTCGCCACAGGCGAGATCGACGCACCTGAGCACATCGCTCCGGAGCCGGTACAGACGCTGCGTCTCGAATCCACCGCTCGCTCGCAGCTGCGCTGAACCTCCCGCGTGCCGGCCATCATCGGCCGGCATCACCACCCACGCCAATGCCCGGGGCATGGCACTTCCGGGCCGAACAGCGACGTTTCCGAGCGCCGGTCAAGGCGCTGGCGGGTAGGAGCCGGGGGCGGTTCTCCGGGGCCACGGGCCCGGTCTCTGGGCCGCGGGCGGGCAACGGGCCGGATAGGCGTTCCGTCTAGCTGGGGGTTCGGGTTCGAGTAAACGAGGGTTGACAGACGGACACCGGGAACATCATCGATGTTCCCGGTGTCTCTTCGCATGCGCTAGTCCGTAGAAGGCCTAAGCGTCTGGTCGGGTCACAGGTAGGGGCTCTGGGTGAGCAGGTGGTTCCTGTAGCCTTCGCCGACACCCGGCTCGGGAGTGCCGGACCAGTCCTTGATGAGGACCGCGCCGCCGGTGCAGCCCCACGGGTTCCAGGTCCACGCCAGGTAGCCCATGCCGTTCGCGTCGGCCCAGTCCACCAGTCCCTGCATGTAGTCGAACCCGCAGTCGTCCTGGCCGAACTCGCCGAGCACGACCGGCACCTCCTGCATCAGCGGGGCGATCTCGGCGTCCCAGCAGGACTCGGTCACGCACCGGTTGAAGCTGTAGGAATGCCAGGACGCGGCGATGTTGTCCAGCGGGTCCTCCGGCATGTAGGCCAGCCATTCCCGCATGTCGTTGGTCCACTCAAGACCGCTGACCATGAGAATGTTCGTGGCGCCGGTGTCGCGGACCGCGTCGACGAGGTCCTGCATGCCGGCCACCTCGTACCCGATGCCGGCGCAGGTGCCGCCGTCGCGCAGGCACTGCCAGCCCAACGTCTTGTCCCAGTCGCTCGCCATGTCCGGGTACGGTTCGTTGAACAGGTCGAAGACGACGGCGTCGTTGCCCTTGAAGGTCTCGGCGACGCCGGCCCAGAACTGCGGGGCGTACTGCGCGTCGGGCATCGGCTTCTGGCAGGTGGCGTGCACATCGGTGCAATGCCAGTCCGGTCCTGTGGTGTAGGCGCCCCAGGTCCAGTGCAGGTCGAGGATGACGTTGATGCCGTTGGCGACCAGGAGGTCGACGTAGTCCTTGATGCCCTCCTGGTAGGCGGCGCCGCTCGGTGAGCCGTTGAGGCCGAGCCAGCACTCCTCGTTGAGCGGGAGTCGCACGGCGTGGATGTTCCAGCTCTTCATGGCGTCGACGGATGCCTGGTCGACCGGGCCGGAGTCGAACAGGCCCTTGCCCTGCACGCACGCGAACTCGGCGGAGGAGCGGTCCACGCCCAGCAGCCGGTACGGCTCGCCCTCCTCGGTGACGATCTGGTTGCCGGAGACGCTGAGTTGCGGCGCCGGACCGTCCGGCGGGGTGGTGGTCGGGTCCTCGCTGGGGGTGGTGGTCGGGCCCCCGGTGGGTGTGGTCGAGCCGGTGCAGGGCGTGCCGTTGAGCGCGAAGGACGCCGGTTCGGGGTTGGCGTCGCGCCATGTGCCGACGAACCCGATCGAGGTCGAGGCGTCGGTGTCCAGTGAGCCGTTCCAGCTCATGCTGGCGGCGGAGACCTTGGCGCCGGACTGGGTCCAGACGGCGCTCCAGCCCTGGGTGACCTGCTGGCCGGCGTTCGGGAAGTCGAAGGTCAATGTCCAGTCGGACATCGCGTCGCCGAGGTTGGTGACGTTCAGGTCGGCACGGAACCCGCCCTGCCACTCGCTCTGCACGGTGTAGGTGACCTCGCAGCCAGCGGTGGCCGCTGATGCGGGAAGGGTCGCTGTGGCCAAGCCGCCCAGTACCAGTGCGCCTACGGCGCCGGCGACCGACAGTATCTGACGATGTCGCATCTTAGCTCCTTGATTCTCGTGAGGGATGGATGGGAGCGCTTCCGTCCTCACCTTAGTTAGGTACCCGAATAAAGTCAAGTATCTACATGGATCTATGCTTGGAAGGCGTCGTGCAACCGAACGCGCGAGAGGGGCGGAAGGGCAAGCAGGCCGGTAAGTAAGGCAGCCTGACTAAGTACAGCGAAGGAGGCACACGTGGCGCTCAGCCCGACGTGGACGAACAGATCGAGGACCAGGGGTCTGATCCTGGACGCCATCCGTGCGGCCCGCACGATCAGCCGCGTGGAGCTCGCGGCAGGGACGGGCCTCACCGGCGCCACGATCTCCGAGCTCGTGCGGGAGCTCATCGACGACGGACTGGTCGTCGAGGCCGGCCGAGGTGCGCCTACCGGCGGCAAGCCGCGCACGCTGGTGCAGCTCGACCCCCTGGCCCGCTACAGCGTCGGAGTCCAGATGGAGCGCAACACCTGCGTCATCGTCATCGTCGACCTGGCCGGCCGGCCGGTGGCCCGAACTTCGTTCCAGGGCGTGGCGTCGATGCCGCCCGACCAGGCACTGCCCATGATCGCCTCGCAGGTGGACGCCCTGCTGGCCACGGCTGCCGTCGACCGCGACCGGGTACTGGGGGTCGGGTTGGTCAGCTACGGCCCGCAGGACCGCCGCGCGGGAGTGCTGTTGAGCCCGCAGCCCTCCGAGCCGTGGCTCGAATACCCTGTCGCGGAGCGACTCGCGAACAGCCTCGGCCTGCCCGTGCTGCTCGACAACGACGCCGCGGCCGCCGCGATCGGCGAATACTGGATGGGCGCGGTCGACCGACGAAGCACCTACGGCTGCATCTACATGGCCAGCGGGATCGGCGGCGGAATCGTGGTCGCCGGCGAGGTGTACCGAGGCAGCTCCTCCAACAGCGTGGAAATCGGCCATATGTCGATCGACGTCGACGGCGACCAGTGCCCGTGCGGCAACGTCGGCTGCCTGGAGAACTACGCCGGCCCGTCAGCCCTGGTCCGGCAGGCCGCGGCCACGCCCGCGCTGGCCGAGCGACTGGTGCCCGACCCCGACACCGCCGACTTCCTCACCGAGTTCGCGCGGATCGCGGCTGCGGCCAACGCCGGCGATCCGGACGCTCGTCGCCTCATCGAGCGGTCGGCCCGCTACCTCGGCGCCGCCGCCGTCACCCTGACGATCCTCTTCGATGTGGACGCGATCGTCCTGGCCGGTCCGAGCTTCGCGGTAGCGGGCTCTATCTACCAGACCGTGATCCAGGAGGAAGTGGACCGCCGCACCGTCTCCTGGCGGACGCATCCGGTGCGGGTGATGCCGTCGGTCAACGGCCCCGACGCGGCAGCGATCGGTGCAGCGGCCCTCGTGCTGCAAAGCGAGCTGACCCATGTCCGGAGTCGGCCTGAGGAGGGGAGGGGTGCCCGCAGCCATGCTCGACCGGTGGTCGCGGGAGCGTAAGGCCGACAAGACACTCAAAGACGTGGATTCGTCTCAGTATCGCCAGTCGATTGATCGGCCGGCCGACACTGCTTGGACGGCATGCCGTATGCAGTGCGGCGGCATCCCTACTTCCGGCTGGCACCGCTGGTTCGCCGATCCGGATCGCCCGCGTCCACGACTACCGATCCCGCCATGCAACCGGGGCGCGGTGTCGGCGCCTTCGATGGTCGCGTTCCCGCCGGCGCCGCTCCAAGCGGGTGCGGTGTCTCGGCTGTCAAACCGACTGGGGGCCTGAGACAAAGAGGGGTGTCGTCACGATGCGGTGAGATCCAGGGCTTCTTGGACGAGTTCGACGACGTCCTCGGGACGTTCCTCCACCGCGAGATGTCCGACGCCCGGGAGCACGTGCAGGCGCCGGCCGAACACCGATTCGATTACAGGCGCGAGCCGGTCGGGGGGAAGGAACCGGTCGTGCTCGCCGACGGCGGACACGACCGGTGTGTCGCGCCAACGATGCAGCAGGGCCGGGGTCAGTGGACTCGGGGCCAGTGTGGTCTTGCAGTAGCGGGCGACCAGGTCCATCCATGCCACCGTCGATTCCGGCGGCGCACCGCCGGGGGTGACGAACAGTTCGAGGAGTCGACGTGACCGCTCGAGCGAGGGCCGCAGCAGCCACGCGGCTGACCGTTTCATCAGCAGCTTGTCGGTGCGCAACGGGATGATGCCGCCCGGGGAGTACAGGACTCGCGCGGCGATGCGATCCGACGCGCACGACAGTGCGATCGCCGCCCCCAGCGAGTTGCCGACCACCACCACGCCGCGTGCGTCGACGGCGTCGAGTACACCGGTGAGCATCGACCCGTACCACGACCGCAAGGGGGCGGCGGGGCGTCGGCCGCTGGAGAGTCCGGGCTGGCCGGGCATGTCCACGATCATCACCGGCCACCGGCTACTGAGGACTTCGGCGACGGCCAGGCAGGTCGCGGCGTTGAAGTTGGTGCCCGGCACGAACACCACACGCGCGGGCTCCTCGCCGAGGAAGGTCACGTGCGCGAGAGCGCCGTTCACCGAGATCAGGCTGCGCCGGTGCGGGACCGGGAAGGCATCCAGCCGCGCCCGGCACCAGTGGCCGATGATCCGCTGCCCGGCCTCGGACTTGTACAGACTCCGCATGAGTGGTCACCGATCGGTCGAAGGAACTGCTCCCTTGCCGACCAGACTTCCCGGCGCACCAGGTCACACCGTACCGCGCGTGGCCCGCCACATGCAGCGCACATCGCCATCGCGATCGAGACCTGCCCGAACCATCACCCCGAAGAGGCGCCTGGCCGAGGACGCGGGCCGTCCAGTCGAAGACCGCGTGCGTTTCGCGAATCCGGTCGCGCTGCTTGGGCTCCGAGGAGTCAGGGCACTCGCAGCTTCAGCGCCGCCAGACGTCCCGGTTCGGCGACCGCCTCGATCGCGGCGATCCGGTCGTCCTTGAACGACAGTGTCAACACCAGCCGCAGCTTCCCGCGCGGCGCCAGCACCACGCCCACCTCGCCGTCCAGCAGCACTGCCCGCGTCCAATGACCCGCGCCGGAGAACTGCTCCGCGATGGTCCGGGCGCCGCGCATCTCGGTTCCGGCGCCCAGCAGGCGCGCCGCCTCATCGGGCCGGTAGCCGGCATCGGGGTCCAGCATCGACAGCAGCGTCTCGAACTCCCCGTCACGGGCCGCCCGCATGAACGCGTCGACCGCGCGGAAGCGCCGCAGCCGGTCGGCGCCGCCCGTCTCGCTCTGATCGCGGACCCGCCGCCGCGCCCGGCTCGCTATCCGCTGCGTCGTCTCCGGGCTCCGGCCCACGATCGGCGCGATGTCGGCGAACGGCACCGCGAACAGGTCGTGCAGCACGAACGCCAGACGCTCGACCGGGGACAGCGCCTCCATGACCACCAAGAGCGCCAACCCCACCGAATCGGCCATCACCATCTCCGCCTCGGGATCGGCCCGCCGCAGCAGACGTACCGCAGGCTCGGCCGGCCGCTCGTCGAGCGAATCCTCACGCCGTGACTTACGTGAGCGCAACAGGTCCAGGCACACCCGGCTGACGACCGTCGTCAGCCATCCCGCGAGGTTCCGGACTTCGCCGACATCGGCCCGAGCGGCCTTGATCCACGTCTCCTGTACGGCGTCCTCCGCCTCGCTCAGCGAACCGAGCATCCGGTACGCCACGGCGCGCAGATGGCTCCGGTGCGCTTCGAAGCGCTCGGCCGACAAATGTGCTGCTTCCATCGGTCTGGTTTCCCCGCCGCCGTCCGTCAGTGCAATCAAGGAACGAAATCCTACGCAGGGCGCTCGAAACGGCGACCGCGTCAGGCCACGTCCCTCGCCTCTGAGGCCCGCCCGGGCCGCCGACACCGCAAAGGAGTCCACCTTGAACCTCGTCCTCTGGATCTTCACCGGCCTACTCGCCACCGCCCTCCTCGTCAGCACCGTGAAGGCGTTCCTCCCGAGGGAGAAGATCGCCGCGACCGGACCCGCCGCCGAATGGATCCTCGACTTCAGCCCCGCCGCCCTGCGGACCATCGCGGCCCTCGAATTCATGGCCGTCATCGGTCTGATCCTGCCCGCCGTCCTGGACATCGCGCCGATCCTGGTCCCTGTCACCGCCACCTGCGTGGCCCTGCTGTTCGCCGGGGCGACGACCATGCGCCTGCGCCGCGGTGAACGCAAGACCGCCGTCGGCGACCTCGTCTACCTCGGAATCGCGGTCTTCATCGCCATCGGGCGCTTCGGTCCGTGGGCGTTCACGAGCTGACCCTCGGCCGGTGGCGCTCAACGGCGCCACCGGCCTCCGGATCACCAGCTCTTGACCGCCGGCTGCCTCGTCGGGACGTTGAGGCGGTTGAAGAGGTTCGTCATACCGATCATCAGCAGAATCGCGGCGAGCTCCTCTTCCCCGAAGTGCTTCACCGCCTCGAGCCAGATCTCGTCGGTGACCGCGTCCGGCCGGTCGGCGATCCTGGTGGCGGCCTCGGTCAGCGCCAGCGCGGCGCGCTCGGCGTCGGTGAACAGCGGCGATTCGCGCCAGACGGCGACCGAGTGGAGCCGGTCGTCCGTCTCGCCCCGCTGCTTCGCCTGGTCGATCCCGAAGACGACGCACCCGGCGCAGCCGTTGATCTGGCTCGCGCGCAGGTGCACCAGTTCGAGGGTGGACTCCGGGACACTGGTCGCGCTGATGGCCTTGTTCAGCGCGCCGATCGCCTTGTAGGCGTCGGGGAGCAGGATCGCCGGGCTGGTCATGCGAGCTTCCATGATTGACTTCCTCCGTGTTCGTCGTCCGGAATTGCCTTGCACCTCCTTGACGGACGGCGGCGAGGGAACCAGACAGCAACCCGAGACCGGATTCTTCGGGGGACGCACCGGCTGCCCCGACGAAGACGATCAGCGTCGGCCCGCCGGCCCGCCGTTCCGGTGATACTCCGCTTCGACCCGATCCCGCTATCCTGAGAGTCCTGTGTGGTTTAGGCCACGCGCACCCCTGTTACCCGGAGGGCAGTCATGCAGCGCATCGACTTCCGCGTCACCGTCGACCTCGGACCCGGTGCCGACGAGCAGGAACGCAGCGATGCTGTCGCGGCCTTGCGGAGGATCCTGATCGCAAAGGAGGTCGGCCCCGTAGTTCGCCCCCGCAGCGACGCAGCGTCCGACAACGCGAAATCCCTCGACGTGCTCAACGACGCCGCATTGGTCGCCTCCGTTGCGACCTCGGCGTTCGCGATCCTCCGAGAAGCCATCAGAGCGTGGGAACGACAGCGGTCCGGGCGCACCGCCAAGGTCACCCTCGGCGAGCATTCCCTTGAGCTGAACGGGATCACGCAGCAGCAGGCCGCGAAGATCGCCGAGGCGTTCTGGGAGCGGACCACCCCACCCGAAGACGCCGACGATGAACTCCCGTAAGGCCCTGTTGATCGGCACCGCCACCTACGAACACAACGGGATGAGGCCGCTCAAGGCCCCGCTCAACGACCTCGACGCCCTCGCCGAGGTGCTGGGCGATCCCGAGATCGGCGGCTACACGGTCCGCGAGGTCCGCGATCGACCGGTGCACCTGATCCAGCGCGCAGTCCAGCGGTTCCTCGTGCACTCCGAACCCGATGACGAACTGCTGCTGTACTTCTCCTGCCACGGCCTCAAAGACGACGAGGAGCTGCTCTACTTCGCCGGCACCGACACCGAACCGGAGCCCGAACTGCTCGAATCGCACGCGGTCCCGGCGGCGTTCGTCAGCAAGTACCTCCAGAGCGCGATCGCTCGCAGGAAGGTCCTCCTGCTCGACTGCTGCTTCAGCGGGGCGTTCCGGCCCGGAGCCAAGAGCGCGAACCCGAAGCTCGACCTCGGCGGCGTCTTCACCGAGTCCGGCACGTATGTGATCAGCGCCAGCGACCGCTTCCAGCAAGCCTTCGAACTCAAGTCGCCGACCGAACCGAAACCACTGTCGGTCTTCACCGATGCCGTGGTCCGCGGGCTGCGCTCCGGCGACGCCGATCTGGACGGCGACGGCCAGGTCTCCGCCGACGACCTGTACAAGTACGTGACCGAAGCACTGCAGGCAGCAGGAGCACGGCAGCGGCCTACCCGCTCGGTCATCGCCGGGACCGGCGATCTCAAACTCACCGTGCCGCGCCAACCGCGGGAACGGCCGACCGAACCGGTCCCGGCGCGCCCGTCGTTCGACGCCGGCGCCATTCGGAAGGTCTTCACCGAAGCGTCCGTCGCACTCGATGCCGTCATCGACCCCGCCCACGACCACCCTGTTCGTCAACGGTTTCTCGAGCAGCATGATCACGCCCGCGATGAGCACCTGATCGCCTTCGTCAAACGCGGTCATTACAACGACTGGTTCGGCCTCAAGTCGCATGAGTACGAACCGGTCGTGTTCACCGATGCCGCCGTGTACTTCCCGGGAGAAGCGCGTATGACCTACAGCGAGCTCGCCACCCACGACATCAGTGTCGATCGAGAGTGGCACAAGGTGTACCGCGGGGGTTACTACACCGCCCATCTCCTACTGCAGCGGCTCGGTCGAACCATCCGCGTCGACGCCGAATTCCATTCGGGTGTGGAGGCACTTGCGGCCGTGTTGACCAGGATGAGTGAACTCGCCACCGAAGGAGCGGCAACGCCACCACGCGACCCTGCATGAGGACACCGACATCGGTGACCGGAGCCTGGAATGGAGACGAGCGCAGGGCGATCTTGCCCGGAGTCACGTCGAGTGCGGGCTGGTGAAAATCGACCATCACCCGTTGAGTTCCGCCCACTTCGATTGCTCAGCGGGCTGGCTACGCTCGGCCGGTGAATGGCTTCCTTTCCGTATCGGCCGACCAGGTCGGCTCCACATTCGTTGAAAGCATCGATCCGGGGCGCGGACGGCTTGTGCCGCGTGCCGCGCTCAAGAGCGATGCGCCGGAGCTCTCCCTGGACGGCGACTGGTTGTTCCACTGGTGCGCCGGCCTCCACGACCTCACCGAGGGCTTCGAGGCGCCGGGGTTCGATGCGAGCGGCTGGGCCACGCTCGCCGTTCCTTCGATGTGGCAGATGACCGACCTCGACGGCGACGCCCCCTATGGCAAGCCGCAGTACACGAACATCCACTACCCGTTCCCGGTCGACCCGCCGCGGGTGCCTGAGGCGAACCCGACCGGCGAGTACCGGCGGACGTTCGAGTTGCCGGCCGGATGGCCCGATGATGGGCGCGCCGTGCTCCGCTTCGAGGGCGTGGATTCCGCGTTCGCCGTGTGGCTCAACGGAGTACGCCTGGGGGATGGCAAGGGCTCTCGGCTGCCGACCGAGTTCGACGCCACGCCGCACCTTCGGGAGGGCATCAACGTGCTCGCCGTCCGGGTGCATCAGTGGTCGGCCGCGTCGTACCTGGAGGACCAGGACATGTGGTGGCTGTCGGGCATCTTCCGGCCCGTCGCCCTCCTC
>NZ_JBFAMQ010000027.1:9931-41590 GCF_040674615.1 Glycomyces sp. NPDC049804 | reverse complement strand
CGAGGCATCTGCTGGGGGAAGCGCCGCACGCATCAAGCAGCGCAGCCCGACACCCACCAGGGTTCGGGCCCCTCCGCATGCCCAGAGCCGGAATCGGCCCCGGCACACACCCTCCAGTCGCTGCCCGCCTGAACCGCAACCCATTCCAGCCTGGGAGCCGAGGTCCGGCCCGAGCACAATGGGACCTGGGTGTCGCTGCCCGACGAGGAAAGTCGAAAAAGGAGACCATCCGGATCCTGAAACGCTACATCGCCCGCGAGATCTACAGGCTCCTCCAACCACCACCCCAAGACACGACAACCCGCGCTTGACAAACATAGAAACGTCCTGAACCGCGCGCATCACCAGACCGGGCAGTCGATGGCCCGCCCCGAGAACGCTCAGACCTCGTTGTCGTTGCCCGCTTGAACTGCAGTTCATTCCCGGCGGGGAGCCGAGGTCCGGCCGAAGCGCAATGGGGCCTCGTTGTCGTTGCCCGCTTGAACTGCAATCCGACCCAGCCTGGGAGCCGAGGTCCGGGCCAAGCGCCATGGGACCTCGTTGTCGCCGCCCGCCTGAACCGCAGGCATCACCCCACCAGGAACCCGAAATCCCGCCCCAGGGCAAATGGACCTCGTTGTCGCTGCCCGCTTGAACTGCAATCCGACCCAGCCTGGGAGCCGAGGTCCGGCCCAAGCGCCATGCGACCTCGTTGTCGCCGCCCGCCTGAACCCTGTAGCAGCCCCGTTGCACGCCATCCGGGACCTGATCGAGAACCGATGTGGAACCCGGGTACGTAGATGCCCTGTGCTGTCGGCGGGGAGTGCTTCGGGCAGACTTGGTTCCAGCCCGAATGGAGGGGGCGCTGTGGAGCTGGAGTGCTGGTACTGCGGTGAGGCTCAAGCCGACCCTGCGCGTAGCCGCAAGGTGCGTTTGGAGTATTGGCTTCCCCGGCTCAGCCTTCGAGACGATGGCCTCTACGCGGCCGACCGGATCATGACCATCGAAGTCCCGCGCTGCCGAGAGTGCTACGACTTCGTCTCCGCCCGCGATAGGAAGATGAAGACCGGTGCTGTGCTCCTCATGTCTGGCGTGCTGGGGATCCTCGGCGCGATCTTGTTCGCCGTGCTCGGAAACGCAGGCTGGCAGATCTTCGTGCTCTTGTTCGGGGTCCCGGTCTCGCTCATCGTGATCGGAGCACGCATTCACCGAGCCATGCCCTTGGGTCGGCGCCGCCGTACCTTCGACTACCCACCCCTGCAAGAGGCTGTCAAGTCTGGCTGGGCTCCGAATCCCGGAGAGCAGCTCATGTAACGGCACTGGGACGACCGGCAGAGAAAGTACTTCGGGCACCAACTGAGACACGCTCTAAGACTCTTTGTCGCTGCCCGTCTGAACCAGGACCGAATCGGGCCGGGTCGACGGAGACGGCCCTGGATTGTTCCTGCCTCGTTGTCGCTGCCTGTTTTGAGTCGAGCGTTTCGGCATAGCCGGGGTCCATGGGAGGCAATGAAAAAGGCCGGGGCGCAGATGCGCTCCCGACCCTGGAAGTTCGAATGGGGTGTGCGTTAAAAGCTGTCCCGTAAGTGGCGCTGGTGGCGTGGTCGGCGCCGGATTCGTCGAAGGCCTTGCAGTCGTCGCGGTTGCCCGGCAGCGGGGTGTGGCGGCCGTCAGTTCTCGTTGCGGCGCTTGAACGGTGTGATGACTGCTCGGACGGCATCCGCGGCGCCCCAGTCGTCGTCGCCATGGGCGATGACGCTGAGCAGCTCCCGGAGATGGAGGATCGGCATCCGCTCCTCCCAGCCCTGTTGCAGTCCGGCGATCTCCTGGTACACGGCGAAGCACCGCTCTGAAGCGCGCGGGCGCGGCGAGCACCAGAGCATGCTGAGGTCAGCTTCGGGCCAGTTGTAAGACACGGCCGGGTCGATGAGCACAGGCTCGCCTTCACGCGTGGCGACGACGTTCTCGCGCCACAGGTCGCCATGGGTCAGGCATGCCGGCTGCGACGGGATCAGCTCCGGCAGCGCGGCGCACAGCCGTTCGACGGCTCGACGATCCTCGCGATCGAACGCCGCCTCGACCAGCGGTTCGGACAACCAGCGCAGAAGACGCCGTTCGGCGAAGAATGTGTGGCCGTCCTGTTCCCAGGTGTTGTCCTGACGCAGCCTGCCGAGCCAACCGTGGCGATGCCAGCCGAACCGGTCACCCACAGTGGACATATGCAGAGCGGCGATCGCGTGACCGAGCCGCTCCCAGAAATCCTCGTCGTCGCGACGGGGATCCATTTTCTCGAGCACGAGCAGCCGTTCCGTGGCGTGCAGTACGTCCGGCGTCCTCGCCCCGCCGAGGTCGCGGAGCTCGGCGAGGCCGGCCGCTTCGACGGGGAAGACGCCCGTTTCCCGGCCCAGCAGGGTCTTGGCGAACAGCTCCGAGCCGTCCTCGAGCGTGACCAGCCCGGCGACCGCGACTACGCCGCCGACGGCCCGGTCCACTTTCTTTGCGGCATAACCTGCTTCACGGAGCCGTTCCGCGAGCATCTCCTCATGTGACACGCACCCATTTAAGCAGCGCAAGGTAATCGGTTCGCACCAGACGCCCGCCCGCCATCGCATTGTGTTCTTGGAAAAGGCCATCACGGGCGTGGTCGTAGGCGCCTGGATCAAGTGACGTCATCTGCATGATGGGCCGCTGTTCCTGCGATGAACGCGGCTGCGGCGGTGGTCGCGATCGCGCCGCACCAGGCAAGGGTGGTGGTGTATCCAAGCACTCCGATCGACCAGCCGGCCAGCACTCCGGCCACCAGCGAACCGGCGGTCGAGGCGTTGGAGAACAGCGTCGTGGCCCTGCCTACGGCCGGGGCCAGCAAATCTTGGAAGAACCGGATGCCGGCCGCGCCGACCACAGCGATCGCGTAGCCGCGTGCTGCCTGGGCGGCGATCAGCAGCGGCATGCTCTCGGACAGCATCAGGAGCCCGAAGTAGAGGATGAAGGCGACCATGCCGCTGAGGACGGCCGTCCGCTGGCCGATGCGGGCCGGTACAGCGGCGAGGCCGAGGGCGACCATGACTTCGACTGCGGCGCAGATGCTGAAGAGCACACCCACGGACGAGGGCGCTTGGTCCAGCGAACGGGTGACATACAGCGGCAGGGCGACCGAGCCGGCGAACATGGCGGTGAAGAAGAGCGCGACGCTCACAGTGAACCAGGCGACCGCACTGCGGTTGGGGCTGCCGGGGGAGGTGTCCGCCTGCGGTTCCTCCGCTTCGCCGTGCGGCGGCGGTGCGGTGAGCGTGACCAGTGCGACGAGCCCGAGGATGCCGGCCGCCACCAGCAGGACCCCGGAGTAGCCGGCCCTGCTGAGTACCGCCGCACCCAGCAGCGGGCCGATCGCCCATGCCGCGGACCAGAAAGAGCGCAGCAGCGGCGCGGACCGCTGGCCGGTCGACCCGGTTCCGAGAACCAGCCGCGCCATCGCGAACAGCTGCGGGAACGCCGCTGCCGTGCCGCCGAGCAAGGTAAGGGCGAGTAGGAGCAGCACCGCGAACGAAGTGGCCGAGCTGGTCAGCACCAGCCCCACGGCGCCTGCCAGGACCACTCCCACTGTGTACAGCCGGGTCGGCCTGCGGTCGAACTGGCGGCCGAGCATCCAGCTGACCGCGATCCCGCCGACGGCGGTGGCCGAGGAGATGACGCCGACGCGGAACGGGTCGAGGCCCACTTGGTCGGAGGCGAACAGCACGAGGTAGGAGCCGACCATTGAGTCCGCGATGCCGAGCAGCAGCACGGAACCGGCCAGGGAGGTCGCCGCTCGGGGAGAGGCGTCATTGGTATCGCAAGAGGTCACCGGCGCTCCCGGGGTGCGGGCGGTCCCGACGACCGCCATGCTCGCGCCGGGATACCCGAGAACGCGTTGTCCTGCACCGTGATGACGCTCCCTCGGGGGACCCGGCCACCCTGGTCCCATACGGGACAACGCTTAGGCGCGGGCCGCCGCTTGGAGCAGTCCCACGAAGTCGGCCGACTGCAGTGCGAAGACCGGCGAGTCGTGGCCGAGCTTGGAGTCGCGAACCTGGAAGCCCTCGGCACGCTGGCGGCCTTCTACGCAGTTGCTGTCGGCGCCGCCATTGCTTCGAGTGCTCTTGCGCCAAGTCACGCGGCATTCGACGCAGTTGCTGTCGGCCTGCGCTCCGCTGCGGGTGCTCTTGCGCCAGCTACTGGCTTCTGTCATCGAGCCACCTTCCGATACGAGTCCCCGAAGACCACATGTGGTTGACGCGGTCATGGTACAACTCCACCTTGAAAGCCTCTTCGATGTGTCGGCTCTGGTCAAGGGTCTCAACGTAGACGAAGGGCGGCGGTGCGCCGGGCCGCCCGTCGGGCAAGTAGATGTCGAATCCATGCTCCATGCCGTAGTGGAGCCCCTCAAGCACCCGCACCTCGCATTCAGGGTGTCCGTCTGCCTCAAGCAGCCTTTCGATCTGCTTGTCGCGCCATTGCCAACCGTCGAGAATTCGTAGGGCGTTGCCGCTTACAAGGTAATGCGTCTTCGGAGCGGGCCTCCGCTTGCTCAAGGTCTGGTAGCGACGGAACTTGCGCTGATAGTGCTGCATCGGGTCCCGCTCTTGTCCTGGGAGCATCCCTGAGTGGTACAGCTCGATCTGAAGGGGGCCTGGGACATACAAGGGCTCCCATTTCCAGATCTCCCCCGATGTCGCCTCGGCGAGTTCGACGATGAAGATGTTGCGGTCGCTGAGCTCCGACACGATGGCGCCGTTGTCCAGCTGCGTGATCACATGCGAGAGGAAGTCCATCCGCTTCTCACTCGCGCCGCAGACCCGCGCATACGAAGCCGCCATGCCCGCCTTGGGCCGGGTCTCGCCCGTCAGGTAGTTGGTGATGGTCCGCGGGCTCACGCCGAGCTTCTTGGCGAGCTGCGCAATGGTCAGCTCTGATTGGCGCTTCAGCGCATTCAACTCGACCGGGACGTACCATTCCGCGATGCGGGCGATCGGCATCAATGCCTCCAGGAGCTTGTGGCGGGCACTCTCGGTAACGAAACGGTACCCCTGGCGGCATGGGTCCTGGGAAGTGGGCAATGGCTGGAAAGTCTGGGGCGCAATACTTTCCGACCTACCTCGCCTCACCGCTTCACCGCTTCACCGACCAACCGACGGTCGATCAAGACAAAAAGAAGAGGCCCAAGGCGGGTGAGCCTTGGGCCTCTTCGAAGCATGGTCCAGGTGGATGGGTCAGCCTAGACGATCGCCGTGCGTCCGTTTGTGGGCAACTAGTGGACGCCGACGGTGCGGGTGCGTCGCATCGAGAGCACGTATTCGACGAGCTTGATGAGCACCTGCTTGGTGGACTCCCGGTTCCGGGCGTCCGTGTACATCACGGGGACGTCGTGCGAGATCTGCAGGGCGTCGCGGATGTCGTTGAGGTCGTGGAGCTGCTTGCCGTCGAAGCAGTTCACGGCCACCAGGTAGGGCAGCTTCCGGTGCTCGAAGAAGTCGATGACCGAGAAGCAGTCGGCGAGGCGGCGGGTGTCGACCAGGACGATGGCGCCGATCGCGCCGCGCACGAGCTCGTCCCACATGAACCAGAAGCGGGTCTGGCCGGGCGTGCCGAACAGGTACAGGATGAGGTCCTGGTCGATGGTGATACGGCCGAAGTCCATCGCCACCGTGGTGGTCGCCTTGTCGGGCACCAGGTTGTTGTCGTCGACGCCCTCCGAGGCTGAGGTCATGATGGCCTCGGTCGTCAACGGAGTGATCTCGGAGACCGATCCGACCAGGGTCGTCTTGCCGACGCCGAAGCCGCCGGCGATGACGATCTTGGCAGAGGTCACACGAGAGGTGTCTGCGGGTGAGTTCATGTGGGTCTATAGCCTCCTGAGTCCACTGAGGACACGCTCAAGGAGCTCGGTTCCGACCGATTCGTCGCCGCCGTCCGCGTCGAAGCCGGTGGGTTCGTGCACTGCCAGCAATCCATCGGCCGCCATGTCGGCGACCAGCACGCGCGCGACGCCCAGGGGCACCTCCATGCGCGCGGCGATCTCGGCGAGGGACTGAAGGCGCCCGCCGCACAGGTCGACGATCACCTTCTGCTCCCGGCCGCCGAGGAACTGCCCGGACCGGCCGCGGGCGGTGGTCTCCACCAGCGCTTCCAGGGCGATCTCCAATTGGGGCCGCGTACGGCCGCGAGTGACCGCGTACGGTCTGACGAGTGAGCCGGTCGGCTCATCACCACCGAGGACCATTACTTACCTCCAACCACAGCGCACAGATCCCACAATCCTTGTGCCGCAGTCATGTCAGTTATCCGTGTACCGCGTGCCAGGGGAGGCACCGGCCCGTCGCCTGGGGATGCGACGGAGGGGTTCGATTGTTGTTCGTCCCACGCGTGCTGCTGTCCGCTCGGATGGAGCCTACCGTGCCGCACGTGCATTCGCCAATCGCGCCCGCTCAGGGAAGCGGTTCAGCTGCGGGCCGAAGGCGTCAGGGCCTGCCCGACGCGGTCGACCAGCAGGGCCATCTCGTAGCCGACCTGGCCGACGTCGCAGTTCTTCGAGGCCAGCACCGCGAACGAGGAGCCGTCGCTGATGGACATCAGGAACAGGAAGCCGCGGTCCATCTCGACGACCGTCTGCAGGACGGCGCCGCCTTCGAAGCATCGGGAGGCGCCCTGGGTGAGGCTCACCAGTCCCGAGGTGACGGCCGACAGCTGGTCGGCGCGATCCCGCGGCAGGTCCCGCGAGGAGGCCAGCAGCAGACCGTCGGCGCTGACCGCGACGGCGTGGGCCACGCCCGGCACGCGTTCGGCGAAGCCGGCCAGCAGCCAGCCCAGGTCCTGGACCGAGGTTCCACCAGTGCTCATCGTTTGCGCTCCTTAGTAGCGTCTTCCGTGTTGCGGTTCAGCGACTCAGTTACCGTCATTGCCACGTCCTCGCTGCACCCCACGGTGATAGGCCGACAGCAGGCCCCGAATGCCCTCGGGGTTGCGCTTCTGCGCGCTGACGGTCTCCTGTGATTCCTCCACGGCCCCGGGAACCAGGCGTTCCATGGGGCGGCGCTTGGGAAGTCCCACCGAGGTCGTCTCAGCGGAGACGGTCTCGGCGAAGGCGTTGTCCACCCGCGACCAGCCGTCGTCGGCGGCCGTGCGCCAGGCGTAGGAGCCCGACTCGGCTTCGGGGGAGGTGAGGCGGCGTCGTTCCAGGCCCGGGGCGGACGAGTGCTCGTCGGCGGGCTTGCTCTGCATGGGCGTCGAGCCTTCCGTGGGCTGCGGAGGGGCGGGCGGTGCCGCCTCCCAAGCCGGGGCGGGGGGATCGACCGCTTCTGACTGGTCAGCGTAGCGCGGCGAGGTTGCCTCCGCCACCTCCGCGGGGGCCTCGTCGGCGGTCCGGAAGGCGGATTCGGGGCGCTCCTCGGCGGTGCCGAGCGTCGGCGCGTCGTCCTCGACCTTCTTGGGGGCGGGGGTGACCGCCTTGAACCAGGCCGACTCGACTTCGCGGAAGATCGGCAGCTCGGTCGTGGCGTCCAGCGCGGACACGCGGTCCTTCTTGGCCGCCCGGGGGGCCTCGGTGCCGGCGGGGGCGGCGGCCGCGTCGGGCCACGAGGGCGGGACGGGCTCCGGTTCGGGCGTGAACGCCTCGAGCTGGATCTTCGGCAGCGCCACATGCTCGGAGGAGACGATCTCGCCGGTCACTTCCATGACCTTGCCGTTGGGACGGCGCTCCTCGGCGAGGCCGCCGGGGCGGAACATGAAGCCCGGCTCCTCGTCGACGACGGGCTGGAAGTGCGAAGGCTGGCTCTGGCCGCGGTGCAGCTGGTGCTCGCCGGTCAACGGCTCGGGCTGCGGGGGTGCCACGGGCGGCCGGGACGGCTGCTGCGGGGCGCTCGGCTGCCACATCGGCTGCGGCTGCGCGGGAGGCGGCGACTGCGGGCCGGGCTGGGCGACCGTGTCGAACAGGCCGGCGGGGCTCTCGGGGACCTGCGGCAGGGCGCCGGAGTTCATGCCGAGGGCGCCGCGCGGGGACTGGTCGCGGTCGAGCGAGAACGTGTCGCCGCTGTTGAGGGCGGCGGTGTCGAAGTCGGTGCCGTCGAGCGGGACGCCGGAGCGGAGGCCGCGCTCGGGGAGCTTCGCGTCGGTGAGGACCGAGTCGCCCATGATGACTTCGGCGACGGTGCCGCGCTGCTCGCCGGGGCGGAGCTCGACGCGGACGTCGTGCCGCTTGGCGAGGCGGGCGACCACGACCAGGCCCATCATGCGCGAGGACGCGAGGTCGATGGCGTCGGCCGACTCGGAGAGCTGGCGGTTGATGTCCTCGATCTGCCCGGGGGGCATGCCGATGCCGATGTCGTTGATGCGCACGCGGATCGCGCCCTGCGGGGAGTCGGCGGTGCGCATCTGCTCGGCCTCGACGAGTACCGGGGACTCCGGCGGGGAGAACGCGGTCGCGTTGTCCATGAGCTCGGCGATGAGGTGCACGAGGTCGTTGACCGCGGCCGGGCGGATCTCCCGCTCGGCCTCGAGGTTGCCGAACTCGATGCGGGTGTACTGCTCGACCTCGGACTGGGCGGCCTGCAGGATGTCGCCGATTGGGGCGGGGTAGCGCTCCTGGCGGGTGGAGTCCGCGCCGGCGAGCACCAGGAGGTTCTCGTCGTTGCGGCGCATGCGGGTCGCGAGGTGGTCGAGCTGGAACAGCTCGGCCAGGCGGTCCGGGTTCTCCTCGCCGCGCTCCAGGTGGTCGAGGTGGCCGATGAGCCGGTCGACGAGGTTCTGGGAGCGGCGGGCGAGGTTGATGAACATCTGCGAGACGTTGGCGCGCAGGGCGGCCTGCTCGGCCGCGATGCGGATCGCCTCGGTGTGGACGATGTTGAACGAGTGCGCCACGTTGCCGATCTCGTCGCGCTGGTCGATGTCGATGACCGCGCCGGTCTCGGCCGCGACCTCGTCGGGGGTCCGGTTGCCGATCGTCTCGGCGTCGCGCATCTGCGCCACCGCCTGCGGCAGCGACACGTGCGCCACGTCGAGCGCGCCCTCGCGGAGGCGGCGCAGACCGGTCGCCATGTTGCGGGCGATGAGGAGGGCGATCACGGTCGCGACGACGAAGGCCGCCAGGATGAGCACGGCCTCGAGCAGCAGCTGGAAGATCTGCGTGTCGCGGTCGGCGGCGGCCTGGTCGAGGACCTGTTCGGACTCGTCGTTGATGTACTTGAGGCCGTTCTCGAGGATCGCGTCGTAGGAGGCGATGACCTCGGCGTCGACCTGCAGCGCGGTGTTCGTGCTCGCGGAGACCGCGTCGTTCTCGAACTCCAGGGCCCGCTGGGCCTCCTTGGTGTTCAGGCCGCCGGGGCTGAAGAAGAACGCGAGCTGCTCGTCGCGGTCGGCCACGGTCTTAAACTCGACCTCGGCGGTCTCGCGCAGCGACGCGTAGGAGATGAAGTTCTGCCAGCGCGTGTTGTTGATGAACTCGTTGCCGTTGCCGACGTTGATGGCGATCGCGCGCTCTTCCTCGAGGGTTTCAAGGATGGTGGTGGCGGCGGCGATGGCCTGGAGGTTCCGGGCGATGTCGGGGTCGTTGACGATGCGCGAGGAGATGTCGGTGATGGTCACCAGTTCGGCGACGAGGCGCTGGTAGACGCGGGAGGTCGCGTCGATCGAGGCTTCCTGGGTCTCGTCGGCGGCCTGGGCGCGGATCTGGACGAGGCTGTCGTACTGGGTCTGGACGGCGTCGATGCGGTTGGCGATGTCGACGTCGAGGTGGGGGAGTTCGCCGGCCTTCTCGTTGAAGCGCTCGTAGGCGGTGTCGGTCTCGCCCTGCTGGGCGGCGACGTTCGACTCGTCGTAGAGGGCGTTGTCGATGCCGGCGACGTGCTCGTCGTCGAGGCGGAGGTGGGTGACGAGGAGGGACCGCTCCTTCTGGAGCTCGTACCGGAGGTCGGCGACGTAGGTGTTGAACTCGACGAGGTCCACCATGTCGTTCGATTCGAACACGCGGTCGGAGAGGTCGTAGAGGCGGAGGCCGGCGACGGCCACCAGGACTACGAGGGGCACCAGGAGGATCAGTCCCAGCTTGGACCGGATTCGCATGTCGGCGATGCGGGGCAGGCCGAGCGGTCCTCGTCGAGCCGCTGAACCCGCACGGTTCGAGCTGCGCTTGCTCACCTTGTCTAGCCTCCTGGGGTGGTCCTCTGTGTCAGACCGAAGGGCCCGGGCCGGGCGGGTCGGTCTCGGGCCGACGTGTCGAGTCGGCTGCCGTCGCGCCGCCGGGGCGGCGGGGGCGGCATGTGAAGCCCAGCAGATTCCATCATGACGAATGCGGGCGGCGAAATCCAGGGGCGTACTGGAGTACTGAAGACCCCTGCGTATGCCACCGTGTTGCGGGGCGAATCCGAGGATACACTGATCTTTCGGACACATGCCTATGCGGTATTCGGTCGATCGGTCGAGAAGACGGTCCGATAGGTCGACAACCCCGGTGCCGGTCTGACGCGTCCACGGTCCGTGGACGCGGCCTCGCCGATCGGTACGGATCGCAATGGCGCGGACACGGTTCGTGGTGACCGTTTCGCCACCTTAGTCCATTCACCGAGCGCGATGCTGGGAACACGATCGGGGGACAGATCCGGCATAGCGTCCGCAGGTCCGCGCGCGACTCGCACATCCTGTGCGACACACTTCGCCCTCCATTAGGCACGGTTGATCCACAACCCCCAGGAGGCGCCCCCATGGCAGTGCCAACGCACGATCTGCTCGCGCAAGCGCTCGAGCACCACCACTTCACTTACGGCTGGCTCAATCCCGTGATGGGCCTCGCCTTCGCCGCGGCCGGGTCGTTCCTCGGCCTGTCCGCGTCCCGCTTCGCCCGCGCCGCCACCTCAGCCGGTGGGCGCCTGCGCTGGACCCTGTTGGCCGCCTTGGCCATCGGCGGGGTCGGCATCTGGATGATGCACTTCATCGCGATGGTCGGCTTCACCGTGACCGGCGCCGACATCGCGTACGACCCCGGGCTCACGGCCGCTTCCTTCGGGCTCGCGGTCGCGGCGGTCGGCGTCGGCCTGTTCGTGTCGGGGGGCGAGCGCGCTGGCTGGCCGCGCTTGATCCTGGGCGGGCTGGTGTGCGGCGCGGGCGTGGTCGGGATGCACTACACGGGCATGGCCGCGGTGGCCACGGGCGGCCGGGTCGTCTACGACCCCGTGCTGGTCGCGGCTTCCGCGGCGGTCGCGGTGGTCGCCTCGACGGTGGCCCTGCGGTTCACCGCGGTCGTGGACCGGCGCGGGACCATGGCGCTGGCCTCGGCGGTCATGAGCGTCGCGGTGGTGGGCATGCACTACACCGGTATGGCGGCGGTCGAGGTGCAGGGCCCGCCGCGGGAGGACGTGTCGGGCATCAGCCCGCTCGTGCTGCTCCTGCCGATCCTCATCCTGGCGATGATCGCGATCGTGGGCATGGTGTTCGGGGTGCTGGCCTCGCCGGCGCTCGACACGATCTCACAGGACGATAACGCTGACCGAAATGACCGTCCTAGTGCAACTGTCCGTCTTGCGGACGCCGCCGGACAGTAGTCGTATAAATTTCACATCGCGCTGCACCAGAGGCGCTCTATTCCGGATACGGGCCGAGCCCGGGGAGGAAGACCACGGATGGAACATGTCAGTCACTTCACGTACGGCTGGATCAACCCCATCATGGCCTTCGGATTCGCGTTCGCGGGTTCGATCCTGGCGCTCATGTGCATGACCCAGGCCCGCCGCCAGGACGGGACGGTCAAGTCGGCGCGCAAGCGCGTCCGCTGGATCGCGCTCGCGGCGTTCGCCTTGGGCGGCACCGCGATCTGGATGATGCACTTCACGGCCATGATCGGGTTCAAAGTCGTCGAGTCCGATATCGGCTACGACCCGCTGAAGACCTTCCTGAGCCTCGTCGCCTCGATCGGCGCCGTCTTCTTCGGCCTGCTCGTGGCGGGCACGGGCCGGCGGAACACGGTCGCGAAGATCCTCATGGCCGGGCCGCTGACCGGCGTCGGCGTCGTCATCATGCACTATTCGGGCATGGCGGCCATCAACGTCTCGGGCCGCATCTCCCACGACCGCACGTTCTTCATCGCGTCGGTGGTGATCGCGGTCGTGGCCGCGACCGCGGCCCTGTTCTGCGGCATGTACCTCGACGGCTGGAAGTGGCAGTCGGGCGCGGCGATCATCATGGCGGTCGCGATCTGCTCGATGCACTTCACCGGCATGGCCGGGGTGCGCGTGACGCTGACCGACGAGGGCCGCAACTCGGTGCCGGGCATCGATCCGATCATGCTCATCCTGCCGATCCTCGGGGTGGCGACGATCGGGATCATCGTGCTCCTGTTCGCGCTCATGGGGACGCAGCCGAAGATGGTCACCAAGCGCGACCAGCTCGGCATCGAGGTCGCCGACGAGGAGGCGCCTCCGGCATCGACCGGCGCGATCCCGGTGGACAAGCTCCGCGGCCCGCAGCCGCACGCGAACCGGCAGGGCCCCAGCCGTTCCGGGCGGGTGCGCAACAAGAGCGACCGCGGGCAGGGCGTGCCGGGCGGGCAGGGGCCCGTCGTCCCCGACCAGCGGGCGGCGCCGATCCAGGCGCCCATGGGCAGCCACGACGGGCCGCTGATCGTGCCGGACCGCCCCGGTGCGCGGGGGCAGCGCTCGTTCCAGCAGGCGAACCTCGAGCGGACCGCCGAGCACTACGACATCGCGCCGCGCCAGACCCCGCGCCGGTAGCGGGGATATCGAAGCGCGCCTTCAGGACTCGCGCACACGTCAAGCAGCGGGAACGGGCCCTCTCCGATCGGAGAGGGCCCGTTCCCGTTCCATACCTTATATATAGGGCCCGTCACGCACCGCGATCGGTGCGGCCGGGGCTAGGGGGTGGTTACGAACCCCTGACGGCCGCTATCCGGCCCATTCGCCCGCTCACTGCGCGTCGGCCCTCCGAACACAACACCGGTATTCGGAGGGCCTTCCGCCTTGCGAGCGAACGAATGGACTCGGATATCGACTCGCCATCGGGTTCGTAACCACCCCTTAGACGCCCGCGTAGGAGTGGAGTCCGCCGAAGACGAGGTTGACGGCGGTGAGGTTGAAGAGCATCACGGCGTAGCCGAGGATGGCGATCCACGGGGCGTTCGCCTTGGCGCTGCGACCGGAGACGCGCGCGTGCAGGTAGGCGGCGTAGACGACCCAGGCGATGAACGCCCAGACCTCTTTGGGGTCCCAGTTCCAGTAGCGGCCCCACGCGAGGTCGGCCCAGACCGCGCCCGCGAAGATGCCGAAGGTGAGCAGCGGGAACGCGAACACGTGGATCTTGAACGTCAAGCGCTCCAACGCAGTCGCGTCGGGCAGGCGCTCGGCCACGTTGAGCGGGAAGCGGATCGGCTTGCCGTCGGAGACCTGGCGGTCGAAGCGGCGCTTGACCAGGTGCAGGATCGCGAAGACGCAGCCGATGAGGAGGATGCCCGAGGCGGCGATCGCGGCCGTCACGTGGATGACGATCCAGTACGAGTCGAGGGCCGGGACGAGCGGCCCCGCTTCGGTGTAGACCCGCACCGAGGTGCCGAGGACCATGGTGACCGCGAAGGTGGCGAACAGGCCGAGGCGGCGCGGGACGGAGCCCTTGGAGACCAGGACGAGCCAGGTGACCATGCCCGCGAGCGCGACGCCCACCGTGTACTCGAACATGTTGCCCCACGGCCACCGTCCGGTGTAGACGACGCGGGTGACGATGCTCGCGGCGAGCGCGGCCGTGCCGAGGAAGGTGAGGATCAGCCCGAGCCGGCCCGCGCCGCGCGCGGCGGCGGGACTGATCGGGGCCTCGCCGGCCGGGGCTTCGGCCTCGGCGCCGTCGTCGGCGGTGCTCTCGGCGCCGACGGCGGCGAGCTGCTTGGCGCGCTTGGGGGCGCGCTTGTCGAAGGCGTATTCGACCGCGTAGGCGAACATGGCCCCCGCGAAGAGGATGATGGCGGCGACGAACAGCGCGTTCGCGGCTTCGGCCCCGGTCATTGCTGGCTCCCGGTCGGGTCGTCGGAATCGGATGCGGGCGGCGGCTCGTAGCCGGGCGCGATCGCAGCGGTGAGCTCGTCGCACTCCTCGTCGAGGCCGTCGTAGTCGTTGCGGTTGAGCCCGGCGGTCTCGACGGTGCCGTCGGGGTTCCACCGTATCCAGAAGCGCCTGCGGCGCACCGCGAGCGCGGGCAGGAGGCCGCCGAGGAGGAGGATCGCTCCGGCGAGGACGACGGGGCGGCCCGGGTCGTGGCGGACTTGCAGCACGGCGTACTGCTCGACGCCGTCGAAGGTGAGGGTGGTGCCGTCGGGCAGGGCCATCGCGTCGCCGACGCCGATGACCTCGACCTGGTCGTTGACGCGCTCGAGGTTCCCGGAGGCGACCTGGGCCTCGTTGATCGCGTACACCGACTCGGGCTGGCCGTCGGCCAGGCCGAGGTCGCCGGTGTAGGCGGTGAGGGCGAGGACCGGGTTGTTGAGCTCGGGGTCGGTGCCCAGGAGCATCGCGGTCGCGTCGTCGTACGTGGGCACGAGGATCGCGTCGAACCCGACCTCGGCGTCCGCGTCGACGCGCCCGGTCTCGGGGTCCACATTCGCGTCGGGGAACTTGAACGCGCCCTCGGAGTTCATCGCCGGGTCCATCGCCAGGAGCTCCTGGTGGAGGGTCTGGGTCTGGCCGTAGCGGTCGGTGTAGGTGACGACGGCGGTGTAGCCGTGGCCGATGAGGAACACGTTCGTGCCGTCGATGTTCAACGGGTGGTTGACCTCGAGGCCGTAGTCGCCGGAGCCGTCGGCGGTCTCGTAGGCGACGTCGGCGTCGTAGGCGGTCGGGCCGCCGTTCGTGAACTGGGCGTCGAAGTCGTCGAGGGTCAGGCAGAACCGGGGCAGGCTGGTCTCGTCGACCCACGCGCCCAGGCCGTACTCGTCGTACTGCTGCAGGTTGTTGCAGTACGCCTTGTCCTCGGAGAGGATACGGTTCCCGTACCAGCTCATGAGGCTGCCGACGGCGACGCCGACGAGCATGAAGATGATGCTGGTGTGGAACAGCAGGTTCCCGGTCTCGCGCAGCTGGCCCTTCTCGGCGGCGAAGGTGACGGTGCCGTCCTCGGCCTCGCGCACGGTGGTGCGCCAGCGCCGCTGCTTGAGCACGGCGCGGGCCATCGCCTGGTTCGCCTCGACGGCGACCACGCGGTGGTACGGGAGGATCGACATGCGCCTGGGCGCGTCGGGGACCTTGGCGCGCAGGGCCTTCCAGTGGACGCCGAGGCGCGGCACGATGCAGCCGACGAGGCTGATCATGAGCAGCAGGTAGATCGCGGAGAACCACGGCGAGGTGTAGACGTCGAAGGCCCAGAGGCGGTCGAGCCAGGGCGCGAGGTCGGGGTGCTCGTCGTAGTAGTTGGCGACGTCGACGGCGCTGATGGTGCGCTGCGGGAACGTCGAGCCGGGGATCGCGGCGAGCGCGAGCGCGAGGAGCAGCAGGAGCGCGGTGCGCATGGAGGTGAGCTGGTGCCACCACCGGCGCGCGAACGCCCGGAAGCGCTTGGCGGCCTTCGGTTTGGAACGGGGCGGGGGCGCGAGGGTGGCGGTCACGGGGCGTTCACTCCCGCCTCGGCGGTGGCACGCGGCCGCCGGTTCGCGGTGTTCACAGCACGCTCACACCTGGCTCCGGCGGTGGCGCGAGGCCGGTTGGTGGTCCTCACAGCACGCTCACCCCGGCTCCCACCGTGGCGCGCAGCCAGTTCGTGAACTCGGTCCAGGCGCCGGTGACGAGGGCGACGCCGACGAGGCAGAGCATGACGCCGCCGGCGATGGCGATGGCGCGGCTGTGGCGCTTGAGGAAGTCGAGGGCGCCGGCGAGGCGGTGCATGCCGACCGCGAAGAGCACGAAGGGCGCGCCGAGTCCGGCGCAGTAGGCGATCATGAGGCCGACGCCGCGCGCGGAGCCGTCCTGGATGACCGCGAGGCTGGTGATCGCGGCGAGGACCGGTGAGGTGCAGGGGATCCAGGAGAGCGCGAAGACCGCGCCGAAGAGCGGGGCCCCGGCGAGGCCGACGGCGGGGCGCCATCGGGGGGCGAAGCCGCCGCGGGCGGGGATGAGGCCGATGAACATGAGGCCCATGGCGATCATTACGATCCCGGCGACGGTCTCGAGGGTGGAGGAGTTGGTGAGGAGGGCGCGTCCGGCGCTCTGGAGGGCGAACACGACGGTGGTGTAGACGGCGGTGAACCCGGCGACGAACAGGAGCGCGCCGAGCAGGACGCGTCCGGTGCGGCGGTCCTTGGCGAGCTCCTGGCCGCTCATGCCGGTCACATAGGACACGTACCCGGGCATGAGCGGGAGGGTGCACGGGGACGCGAAGGAGACGAGACCGGCGAGCGCGGCCACGCCGAAGGCGAGGAGCAGCGGACCGGAGGCGGCGGTCTCGGCCGGGTTCACGCGGCCTCCCTGCGAGGGGGGGCGGGGGTCGCGGTGGGGCGCTTGCGGTTCAGGGGGAAGCGGCCCGCGGTCGGGCTCACGCGGCGGGTGGCCGCTGGGGCGGTCTCGGCCCTGCCCCTGTCGGTGCTGCGGCTCACTCGGACTCCTTGCGGGGCGAGGGGTCGGCGGATGCGTCGAGGCGGCGTTTGACGAGGGTGCCGACGGCGACGGCGGCGAGCGCGGCGGTGCCGGCCATGACGGCGCCCTTGGCGGCCTTGCGGAGGGCGGACTTCGGGGCGGGCGGGGTCATGACGGCTCCAGGGCTTTGCGGACGTCGGCGATGAGGGTCTCGGCGTCGTCGATCTCGCCGCGCCAGATGGAGAAGACCCGGTGCTCGGCGTCGATCACGATCGTGGCGGGGATGTCGTTCGGGGAGAGCCCGTAGTCGACGAACTGGTCGGCGACGCGGCCCGCCTCGTCGCTGAGGGAGGGGTACTCGACGCCCCAGCGCCGTTCGAAGGCCTTCGCGGCGTCGGCGGTGTCGCGGATGTTCACGCCGAGGAACCGCACGCCCTCGTCCTTGAACTCGGCGGCGGCCTCGACGAGGTAGGGGGCCTCGGCGACGCACGGCGGGCACCAGGAGCCCCAGAAGTTGACGACGAGGACCGACCCGGCCCAGTCGTCGGTGTCGATCGGCTCGCCGTCGAGGTCGTCGCCGGTGAGGCGGGGCGCGGCGAAGCGCTCGTCCGGCTCCTCCCAGCGGTAGTTGGAGCCGTCGCCCGAGACGAACCGGTCGCGGTTGATCTCGTTGACGCGGTTCGCGTTCTCGCCGCCCGTCTCGGAGCAGGCGGCCAGGGCCAGCAGCGGCACGGCCGCCAGCATCGTCCTCCGCCGCAGGGCCATCCTCAGGCGCCCTTGGCCTTCCGAGCGGACTCGGACTTGAGGAGCAGGTGCGCGGCGGGCTCGGCGTACTCGATGCGGGCGAGCTTGGCGTCTTCGTAGACGAAGCTCGTGATCGACGCGAGGGAGCATTCGCGCTTGCGCGGGTCGTGCCACAGGCGCTTGCGCTCGGCGAAGCGGCGGGCGGTCCAGATCGGCAGCTGGTGGCTGACGAGGACGGCCTCCGAGCCTTCGGCGGCGGCGCGGGCCTGCTCGATGGCCTCCATCATGCGGCGCGCGATGTCGAGGTAGGCCTCGCCCCAGGAGGGGCGGAAGGGGTCGCGCAGGCGCCACCAGTAGCGGGGCTGGCGGAGGGCGCCGTCGCCGACGCCGACGCGCTGGCCCTCGAAGGAGTTCCCGGCCTCGATGAGGCCGTCGTACGTGGTGATGTCCATGCGGTAGGAGGCGGCGACCGGTTCGGCGGTCTCCTGGGCGCGCTGGAGCGGCGAGGAGCCGACGTGAACGACGTCGCGTCCGGCGAGGCGCTCGGCGGCGGCCAAGGCCATCTCGCGGCCCAGCGCGGACAGGCCGAAGCCGGGGATGCGCCCGTAGAGGATGCCGTCCGGGTTGTGGACCTCGCCGTGGCGAAGCAGGTGGACGATGGTCGTGGAGCCGCTCATGAGCGCACCTTAGCCGCGGCTTCGGCCGCTGTTCGCATGGCCTGTTCGATGTGTGACAGGGCTTCCTCGTCGATCGCGGCCGAGGTGAACCAGCATTCGAAGGCGCTCGGGGGCAGGTAGACGCCGCCTTCGAGCATCGCGTGGAAGAACGCGCCGTACGCCGCGGTGTCCTGGGCCTTCGCTTCGGTGAAGTCGCGGACCGGGCCTTCGCAGAAGAAGACGCTGAAGAGGTTCGAGGGGGCCGAGACGTAGTGCGGGACACCGGCTTTGGTGAGCGCTTCGGCGGCCATTCGCTGGAGTTCGGCGGCGGTGGCGTCGAGCGTGCGGTAGACGGCGTCGTCGCAGGCGCGGAGGGTCGCGAGGCCGGCGGCGACGGCGAGCGGGTTGCCCGAGAGGGTCCCGGCCTGGTAGACGGGGCCCGCGGGACTGATCTGCGACATGAGGTCGGCGCGGCCGCCGAACGCGGCGGCGGGGAGGCCCCCGCCCATGACCTTGCCGTACGTGTACAGGTCGGCGGGGGCGGCGAGGCCGCCGGGGGCGACGCGGAAGCCGGTCATGACCTCGTCGGAGATGAGGAGCGCGCCGCGGGCGCGGGTGACGGAGTGGAGCTTCTCGTTGAAGCCGTCGAGCGGTTCGATCGCGCCCATGTTGCCGGGGACGGCCTCGGTGATGACCGCGGCGATCTGGCCGGGGTGCTTCGCGAACGCGGCTTCGACCGCTTCGATGTCGTTGTAGGGCACGACGATCGTGTCGGCCGCCGCGGCGGCGGGGACGCCCGGCGAGTCGGGGTGGCCGAGGGTGGCGACGCCGGAGCCGGCTTCGGCGAGGAAGTAGTCGGCGTGGCCGTGGTAGCAGCCGGCGAACTTGACGATCTTGTCGCGGCCGGTGGCGGCGCGGGCGAGGCGCACGGCGCTCATCGTGGCCTCGGTGCCGGAGGAGACGAGGCGGACCATCTCGCACGGGGTGCGCTCGACGATGAGTTCGGCGAGCTCGATCTCGCCGACGGTGGGCGCGCCGTAGGAGGTGCCGCGGGCGGCGGCTTCGGTGAGGGCCGCGACGACGTCGGGGTGGGCGTGCCCGAGGATGAGCGGGCCCCAGGAGCCGACGAGGTCGATGTAGGTGTTCCCGTCGACGTCGGTCATCCGGGCGCCCCTGGCCTCCTTGATGAAGACCGGGTCGCCGCCGACGCCGCGGAAGGCGCGCACGGGCGAGTTGACGCCGCCGGGGATGACCCGGGCGGCGCGCGCGATCGCGGCCGCCGAGGCGGAGTGGGTGCGGGCGGCCTGCGATTGCCTGTCTGTCACGGCCTCAGCATCGCACACGGAGCGCGACCCGGCCGTGATCGGCCCGGACCGGTATCGCGCGGGCCGCAACCCCACCCACCACCCCCCACCCACCACTAGAGGGGAGAAAACTGTCGCGCCGTTCGATCCTCCCGCCGGGGTCCGACAGAAAAAACGCCGAAAACGGCCCCGGCGGCCGGAGTGTCCCCCGAAAGAGGTCACCCGGCCGCCGAAGCGGGGCTCGCGAGGCGCACGGCAGGCGAAGCGGCCGCGCGGCCTGCCGTCGCGTGGCAGGCCGCCCCACGGCAGGCCGCCCCACGGCCGATGCGCGGCCGATGCGGTGCGCCGCCCGACGAAGGCCGCTAGGCGACCGCACGCGGCCAATGCGGTGCGCCGCCCGACGTAGACCACTTGGCGACCGCACGCAGCCGATACGGTGCGCCGCCCGACGTAGACCGCTAGGCGACCGCACGCAGCCGATACGGTGCGCCGCCCGACGTAGACCGCTAGGCGACCGCACGCAGCCAATACGGTGCGCCGCCCGACGTAGACCGCTAGGCGACCGCACGCAGCCAATGCGGTGCGCCGCCCGACGAAGGCCGCTAGGCGACCGCACGCAGTCGGGCGTCCTCCAGATGCACCGGGTGGACGAGCCGGTCCGCGAAGCCCGCCGCGACCGCCGGGCGCGGCTGCAGGCGCTCGGCGCGGGACGGCGCGGGACGGCGCTCCTCGCGGGCCGGGGCCGAGCCGGTGAGCAGCCAGCGCAGCGGCGCGGGCACGCGGTACACCGCCTGGTCCATGGCGGGCCGCTCGATCACCACGAGTGCGACGTCGACGAGCTCGACCAGGGCCTCGAGGCTCCCGTCGCGCTGCCGGCACAGGTCCAGGACCGCGTCGACCGTCGCGCCCTGCGACCGGCCCGCGAGTTCGAGGAGGACCGCGCGGGCCGGGCCGGAGATCGCCGCGACGGCGTCGTCGACCGCGGCGCGGAAGCGGCCGCCGCCGTCGAGGGCGCCCGCCGGGTCGTCGCTGAGGTAGCGGAGGGCGACGCCGGGCGAGCCGAGCGCGGTGACCTCGGCGAGGGCGGTCAGGGCGGGCACGAAGCCGTCGACGGCGGCCGCGAGCGGGCGGCAGTCGGCGACGGTCCAGGGCGCGCCGCGCTCTTCGCAGTAGCCGGCGAGGATCGCGGCGCTCACGTCGTCGGGCGCGAGCCCCAGGGCGCGCTTGGCCTCGCCGGGGAGTTCCAGCGGGCGGGCGCCGACCGCGAGGACGTTGAGGCCGGGGCAGTCGCGGAGCAGCCGTTCGACGTCGGGCGCGTGCGAGCGGTCGAGGTCGTCGAGGACGAGGAGCGCGGCGGCCTCGCGGAGGCGGTCGGCGGCGGTGTCGAGCGGGGCCCGGAAGACCTCGGGCCGCTTGCCGAGGGCGTCGAGGAGGGCGGCGCCGAGGTCGTCGCCGGCGCGGCAGTACCAGACGCCGTGCTCGTAGAAGGCGAGGCGGCGGCGGGCCCAGGCCTTGGCGACCGTGGTCTTGCCGCAGCCGCCGAGGCCGGTGAGGGAGACGAGCCGGCGGGTGGCGAAGGCGCGGTCGAGCTCGCGGTACTCCCCCGGGCGTTCGACGGGCGGCTTGAGGTCGGCGGGCAGGTGGTGGGTGCGGGGCCGCACGGGCGGCGGCGGGAACGCGGTCGGGAGGCCGGGCGCGCCGAGCTGGACGAGTTCGGTCGCTTCGGGCAGACCGCGCAGTTCGAAGTCGCCGAGGCGGCGCAGCGCCGCGGGCGGGAGCCCGGCGGCGGCCGCGCAGGCGGCGGAGGCGAGAATCTGGTCGCCGTGGGCGGCGGAGCAGATGCGGGCGGTGCGGTGGACCTCGGGCGTGGCGTAGCCGCCCGCGGAAGGCCATGCCTCGCCGGTGTGGAGTCCTATGCGGACTCTCGGGCGGAGGGGGCGGCCGTCGTGGTCGGGCCAGGCGGCGGCGCGCAGGGCGGTCTGGATCCCGATAGCGGCGGCGCAGGCGTCGGCGGCGTCGTGGAAGGCGACGAAGAACGAGTCGCCCTCGGTGTCGATCTCGGTGCCGCCGGTGGCGCGCAGGACCTCCCTGACGAGCGCGCGGTGGCGGTGGAGGACGACGCGGTAGCGCTCGGCGCCGAGTCCGGTGGCGAGCCGGGTCGAGCCCTCGATGTCGGTGAACATGAACGTGACGTCGCCGGAGGGCAGCGGGGCGGTCCGGGCGGCGCTGCCGCGGTCCGCGGGTCCACTGCCGGGTGCACCGGCGTCGGCAATGGCAGCAGGAGCGAGGGCCGCGGCAGCACAGCGACCCTCTACATCGGACGCATTCCGGCACTCCGGTCCGTTGTCCCCGAGGGGAAGGGCAATGGCTGTCAGTGCGGTGTGCGATGCCGTTGTCGTATCCACGTGTCGATCAACTTTCGTTCAGCCCCCGTATGCCGGGCTGTGGCGCGCTGGTGCGCGGGCACAATTGCCCAGCGGCCTCACAGTGTCACCCCCATCTCAGTCGGTTACCTGCCGTGATGGGAAGTGGCACACGCCTGAACGCCGCTTCCAGCGCAGACGCGGATATGAAGCTCTCTCGCCGCGGGTTTGCTCGTGGCAACCGCCGTGTCCGTTGGGAGAACGAGTCGAACGCCGCTCGGTCGCGGCCGAATCCGGAATTATTGGCCCTCAGGCGTTGCCCCCCGGGACGAAATTAGGGAATACTCGCTTTCAGTCCGGTCCTTCGCGAACGCACCCCACCGCCGCCGCGACCCACGGCCCAGCCGGGTCCGGACGCCCACCGGCACCGCGGCACCGGCGCCGGACGACGCGAGGCACCGCCGCCGCGCCGTCCCCCCGCACGCCCCGACCGAACCGGCGCCCGCAAGGCGCCGCCGACGAGACAGCGCAGCAACGACCGCGCCCCGACCACGAGCGCACCCAGCACACCGCGCCCCGACCGAACAGCGCTCGCCGAGCAAGCGCTTCGACAAGAGAGGACGACCCCCTCCCGTGTGGTTCGCGACCCTCCTCCGCCGCATCGCCGCCCTGCCCCGGCTCGCCCTCAAGGCCCTGCGCCGCAGCCCCCGGCTGCTGTGGCGGGCCGTCAAGGCCACGCCGCGCGCACTCCGGCTCGGCGCCAAGGGCGTCTGGCGCGGCACCAAGGCGACGGGACGGGGCCTGCGCGCCGCCTACCGGGGGCTCCGGGCCCCCGCCGGGCGGCTCAGCGTCCAAGTCGTCCTCACCGTGCTCGCCCTCGCCGGCGCCCTCGCCGCGGGCTGGCTCGTCGTCCCCGGCGCCGGACCCGCCTGGTCCTTCGGCACCGAACCGACCCCCGAGGCAGAGGAGACCCCGCTCGCGCTCTCCCCCGAAGGCGCCCTCGACGCCGCGCCCGCCCCGGGCCTGCCCGCCGACACCGCCCCCGTCGGCGACATCCTCGACCCGACCGGGGCCGCGAGCGAGTCCCCCACCAGCGCGGCCACCAGCCCCGCCGGGCCCGCCGGCCTCGACGCGTGGGCCGCCGACCTCAGCGACCTCGGCATCCCCCAGCGGGCCCTCGTCGCCTACGGCCGCGGCGAACTCGTCTCCGCCGCCCAGAACCCCGGGTGCAACCTCTCCTGGACCACCCTCGCGGGCATCGGCGCCACCGAGACCACCCACGGCACGATCAACGGCAACCAGATCCAGGCCGACGGCACCACCCTCACCGACATCATCGGGCCGATCCACGGCGAATGGGGGCCCATGCAGTTCCTCCCCAGCACATGGGAGCACTGGAAGGCCGACGGCGACGGCGACGGCACCTCCGACCCGCACGACATCGACGACGCCGTCACCGCCGCCGCCAACTACCTCTGCCACGACAACCGCGATATGAGCAGGCCTGAGGGCTGGTACGCCGCCCTGTGGAGCTACAACCCGCGAGACGACTACGTCAAGAAGGTCTTCGACCGCGCCGACGAGTACGGACGGAAGAGCACCGCCTGACATATCCCCCGATCCGCTGCATGCTGTGAGGAGGGGGTTCCGTTCGGTGACGATTTCGGGTAAGGATAAGAGATGCCCCTGAAGCAGCTCGCTCCCGGCGAGATGACCGCCGACGACCTCCGCGACTGGTGCTCGGTGCTGAACGACATGACCGCCGCGGACATGCCGGCCGAACCGCGCTGGCGCACCGACCGCCTCAGCGACTACCTCACCGGGTCGCTCCCCGACGACCGCCGGTTCCTGTTCATGGACCGCGACGCCGACGGCGACCTCGTGGGGCACGCGAGCCTGATCCTGTTCGGGGGCGAGCAGGCCGGCACCGGCGTCGTCGAGATGTCCACCCGGCCCTCGGCGCGCGGCAAAGGGGTCGGCTCGCGGCTGCTGCGGGCCGTCGCCGAATGCGCCAAGGCCAACGGCTGCCGGACCCTCTCCGTCGAGGTCATCGCCACCACCCCCGCGGTCGGCTTCTACGACCGGCACGGCTTCACGAGGGCCGCCGTCGAGCAGCGCCACCTCCTGCGCTGGGCCGACATCGACTGGGAGAAGATCGAGCAGGCCGCCGGGCGCCTCGCCGCCGGGTACCGCCTCGAATACCACGCCGGGGGCGTCCCCGACCGGCTCATGGACTCCTACGCGGACGTCAAGGCCAACCTGCGCTCCAGCCCCGGGAACGTCGCGTTCGTGCCCGAATGGCGCGGTTCGGCGTACGCCCCGGCCCTGCGCGACTCCTTCCAGACCCTCGCCCGGCGCGGTATGCGCTCGCACATCGCCGTCGCCATCGCCGAACCGTTCGGGAACGTCGTCGGCCTGACCGAACTCGTCGTCTCCGCGCAGCGGCCCACCCGCGCCGACCAGTACGACACCGTCGTCGCCCCCCAGCACCGCTCCTACGGGCTCGCCATGACCATGAAGGCCCGGCTCCTCACCGAACTGCGCCGCGCCGAACCGCAGCTCGTCGACGTCCAGACCTGGACCCTCGAGACCGCCGACGACGTCCGCTGGATCAACAGCGAACTCGGCTTCGTCCACGACGTCGACTGGTACGACTACGAAGCCGACGTCGACAAACTCCTCGCCCGCCTCGACCGCCGGGGCTGAAAAAGCAGACCCTTTGGGCCGCAATCGTTTGCGAACTATCCGTAGAATTCACCCATGCACCCCCGGCACGATCGCTACGACGACCCCTCCGAACGGCACGTCATCGTCGTGGGCGACAACGGACTCACCCTCCGCTTCATCAAGCACCTCATCGAGCGCTACGCGTTCCGCGTCACCGCCGTCTTCCCCGACGGCCCCGGCGGCCAGCGCGAGGAGATCCGCCGCGAAGCCGAGGTCAACCGCAAGCTCCAGGTCTTCACCCAGCCCGTCGTCACCGCCGAGACCGTGCGGCTGGCGGGGCTCGACTACGCGTACGCGGTCGCGCTCATGGACCAGAACGACGTCGGGAACCTGCACCTGGCGCTGACCATCCGCGAGATGTCGCACTACTTCGGCGACCAGACCCTGCCGCGGCTGGTCATCCGCATGTACAACAGCGGGCTGCGGGCGAACATCCGGAAGCTCCTGGGCGACGACGAGGACGGCGTGTACGTCCAGTCGGACGCGGACATGGTCGCGGACACGTACGCGCTCGCGGCGCTGCAGCAGCTGCCGCCCGGGGAGATCAAGGTGTGGGGGCGGCGGCTGTACCTGTCGCGGCGGCGGGAGGAGCGCGCGGAGGCGCAGTGGGTCGTCGCGGGCGGGAACCGGGCGGGGATCGAGCTCATCCCCGAGGACGAGAACGAGGCGCTGCGATACCTGTGGCTCTCGCCCGACCGGAAGCCGGCGCAGGTGCGGCCGAAGCTGGTGAACGCGACGCTCGCGGTGAAGGAGTTGCTGAGCGCGCTGCGGGGCATGCTCACCAGGAGCCTGGTGGTGCTGGCGCTGGTGCTGTTCGCGGTGTTCGCGTTCGGGTACCTGGTGCTGCAGTTCTGGCCGAGTGGCGCGAACCGGCCGGACGGGACCGGTGAGGTCTTCTACCTGCTCGCCCTGATGGCGGGCGGCGGCATCGACCCGGACATGACGGCGAGCCGGCTGCTGAAGGTGACGCAGGCGGTGGTGGTGCTGACCGGGTCGCTCCTGATCCCGTTCGCGACCGGTGCGATCGTGCAGGCGGTGGTGGACCGGCGGTACGCGCTGTCGGAGGGGCGGCGGACGCGGCAGGTGCGCGAGCATGTGATCGTGGTCGGCTTGGGCAACATGGGGACCCGGGTGGTGGAGCGGCTGCGGGAGGCGAAGATCCCGGTGGTCGCGATCGAGAAGAACCGGGACGCGATGGGGGTGCGGGCAGCGCGGGCGAAGGGCGCGCAGGTGCTGCTGGGGGACGGCTCGAACCAGGAGATCCTGGAGGAGGCGAACATCAAGCACTGCCGGTCGCTGGTGGCGATGGCGAAGCAGGACGAGTCGAACCTGGAGACGGCGCTGTCGGGGCTGGAGTGCAATCCGCAGCTGCGCACGGTGATGCGGATCTACAACCCGGAGTTCGCGACGCTGGTGCGGCAGAACCTGAACCGGTCGACGCCGCGGCAGGAGGCGCCGCCGCACGCGTCGTACAGCGCGCCCGAGGTGGCGTCGGCGAGTTTCGCGCAGGCGCTCACCGACGACAAGGTGCTCGTGACGATCCCGGTGCGCGGGCACATCGCCTATATCGAGGCGTTCGAGGTCGGCGAGGGGTCGCAGATGGACGACGCGGCGGCGCACCGGGCGACGAAGGTGGGCTCGCACCGGCTGCTGGCGGTGAAGCGGGCGGGCGGGACGATCAGCTGGAACCCGGACGCGGCGTTCCGGGTCGGGCGCGGGGACACGCTGCTGGTGGTGGCGACCCGCAAGGGCCTCAACGACATCCTGGAGCGGTGCCGCCCGGGAGGGCCGGGCTGGTAGGCCCGGAGGGGATGGGGGCCGCCTGAGGGCCGGGCAGGAGCCCGGGAGGCGGGATTCGGGCTGACCGGGCCGTGACCGGTCGGAGGGCAGTCGCGGGGACGGACGAGTACGACAGCGCCCTTGCCATCGGGGCGCCGGCGCTCGCGAAACCCGGCCGCGACCGGGAGGGCCTGTCGGTCGCGCCCATCGCCCCTCGCCCCGCACCTGCCGCGCTTCGCCGCCCGGTTCGCCTCCCTGGATCGTGTGACGCACGCGTTGTCGTACGTCGGCTTCTCACACGGCAAGCGGCGCAACTTCCGTCGGGTTCGCTCGTTGAACGGTCGATGCATCTCTCACGAAAGGGGCCGACCGTGGCGGCAAGCGTGCGGAATCCACGAACCGGGCAAAGAGGGCCAGATCGGAAGCGTCGCAAGCTCCTCCTGGCGGCGGCGGCCGGATCGATCGCGCTGGGCGGGGCGGCGGTCGTGGTGCCGAGCGCGTTCGCCGAGGAGGACCCGGTGTCGGCGCTCCTGGACGACACGGCCGCGATGCTGCCGGTGGACGACGACCTGCTGGGCCTGGTCGACGTCGGCGAGGTGGCCGAGCTGAGCGAGTCGCTGACGTACGCGGACGAGGCCGACATCCTGAAGGTCTCGGGCCCCGACGCGGGCTATGTCAAGGTCCACTTCGAACGGCTGCTGCTGAACACGGGCGACTTCGTGACGGTGTCGAGCCCCGACGGCGCCGAGTCGTACCGGTACGACCAGTCGATGATCGACGCGTGGGCGACCTCGATCACCGGCGACACGGCGGTCGTCGAGCTGCACCGCGAGTCCGGCGGCGGGGGCTCGTCGGCGCTCGGCGTGCTCATCGACAAGGCCGCGTACGGGTTCACGGCCGACGAGGTGGACGGCCTCGCGCGGCAGCGGGCCGACAACGCCCGCCCGGAGGAGAGCATCTGCGAGGGCGACGAGAAGCGGGCCTCGGCCTGCTACCGCACCTCGCACCCCGAGGTGGTGGCCCGCGCGGAGCCGGTGGCGCGCCTGCTCATCGACGGGACCGTGCTGTGCACGGCGTTCCGGGTCGGGGAGGGCAACCGGCTGCTGACCAACCACCACTGCTTCACGGAGACGGAGGAGGCGCAGGGCACCGAGGTGTGGTTCGGGTACGACTGCACGGTGTGCGGCGCGGACATCACGAACGCGCCGGTGAAGGTGCAGGGCTCGGAGGTGCTGGCGACCTCGAAGTCCTTGGACTACACGCTGTTCACCGTGGACGACTTCGAACGCGTCGAGGAGTTCGGCTACCTGGAGCTCGCCGACCGCCCGGCGCGCAGCGGCGAGGCGATCTACATTCCGCAGCACCCGGCAGGGCGGCCCACCGAGATCGCGATGGAGTCCTCGGTCGACGGCGGCAACTGCGTCGTCAAGCACGAGACCTACGACGGCTACGTGGCCGGGAGCGACATCTCGTATTACTGCGACACCGAGTTCGGCTCGTCGGGCTCGCCGGTGCTCTCGCGCGACACGCACGAGGTCGTCGCCCTGCACCACTTCGGGGGCTGCCCGAACTCGGGCGTGAACGTGCAGCTCATCAAGAACGAGATCGGCCGGATGATCTGACGGCCTGACGGCGGCGTGCGGGGCGGCGGGCCTTTCGGCCCGCCGCCCCTTCGCTTCGTCTCCGGTCTACTTCGCTTGGATCTGCAGTTCGGTGACGATCGTGGAGAAGTGCGAGCGGACGCGGTCGTCGCTCGGGTCGTCCGCCGGGGTCCAGTGGACCGACATGCGCTCGTAGAGGGTGTTCCGCTGCGCCGGAACGCGGTCCGCGCTGCGGATGAGGCCGATGAGCTCCGAGAGCCGCGACTGGTGCCGGGCGCCCGCCGAGGAGATCACGTTCTCCTCCAGCATGATCGAGCCCAGGTCGTCCACGCCGAGGTGCATGCTCAGCTGGCCGGAGGCCTTGCCGGTGGTCAGCCACGAGGACTGCAGGTGCTTCACGTTGTGGAAGAACAGCCGCGCGGTCGCCAAGAGCCGCAGGTATTCGAGGGTCGTCGCCTGCGTCCGGCCCTTCAGGTGGTTGTTCTCCGGCTGGTACGTCCACGGGATGAACGAGCGGAACCCGCCCGTGCGGTCCTGCACGTCGCGGATCATCCGCAGGTGCTCGATCCGCTCCGCGGCGGTCTCGCCGGTGCCCATCATCATCGTCGCCGTCGACTCCAGGCCCTGCAGGTGCGCGGCCTCCATGATCTCCAGCCAGCGCTCCCCCGACTCCTTGAGCGGCGCGAGCGCGGTGCGCGGGCGCGCCGGGAGCATCTCGGCCCCGGCGCCGGCGATCGAGTCGAGCCCGGCGGCCTTGATGCGGCGGATGGCCTCGTCGACCTCGACGCCGGAGACCTTCGCCATGTGCGCGATCTCCGAGGGCCCGATCGAGTGGATCGCCAGCTGCGGGTATGCGCGCTTGACCGAGGAGAACAGCTCCTCGTAGTACTCGACGCCGAAGTCGGGGTGGTGCCCGCCCTGGAGCATCACCTGCGTCGCGCCGAGACTCACGGCCTCGCCGCAGCGGCGCAGCACCTCCTCCATCGGGTGCGCCCAGCCCTCCTCGTGCTTGGGGGCGCGGTAGAAGGCGCAGAACTTGCACGCGGTGACGCACACGTTCGTGTAGTTGATGTTGCGGTCGATGAGGTAGGTGACGATGTTGTCGCCGATGACGCGCCGGCGGGCCGCGTCGGCGGCCTCGGCGAGGGGGTGGAAGGGCGCTTCGGTGTAGAGCAGCAGGGCTTCCTCGGCGCTGATGGCGCCGCCGTCGGCGGCGCGGGCGAGGACATCGTCAATCTCGGCCATGCACGAAGCGTATCGCCGCAAGGCCGTCCGGGACAGTGCGCCCGCGCGCAGTGACTCGTAGGTCTCGCTTCGGATCAGGGGGCGGGGCGGGTCTCAGACGGTGTAGAGCTCGGTGTGGACGCGCTGCGCCCCGGCCTCTTCGAGGACGTCCTTGACGCCGAGGACCATCTCGTAGGGGCCGCACAGGAACCACTCGTCGACGTCGTGCGGGTCGACGAGTCCGGCGTCGATCGCCTCTTGGAGCCGTTCGGGGGTGAGCCGGCCGGTGAGCAGCGGGGACTCGCCTTCGGTGCGGGTGCGCACGTGGTGGAGGCGCAGCCGGGGGCCGTGCTCGGCCTGGAGTTCGCGCAGCTCGGCGGCGAACATCGTGGACTCCTCGGTGCGGTTGGAGTACAGGAGGGTCACGGTCGCGCCGGCTTCGAGGGCGGCGGTGGCGATGGCGATGATCGGGGTGATCCCGGAGCCGGCGACGACGGAGCCGTAGTGGCGGTCGGCGCGGATCTCGGTCCAGAAGTTGCCGAGCGGCGGGAGGACCTCGAGGACGTCGCCGGGCAGGAGCTGCCGGTTCGCGTACCCCGAGAAGGTGCCCTTGGGGATCGAGCGGATGCCCAGACGCAGGGTGCCGTGCTCGGCGAGCTCGCGCGGGGTCGAGGCGAGGGAGTAGGAGCGGCGCACTTCGGCGCCGTCGGCTTCGACGCGCTGGAAGGTGAGGTGCTGGCCGGGCTTGAAGTCGAACGCGGGACGCAGCTCCTCGGGGACGGCGAGGGTCACTTCGACGGCGTCCTCGGTGAGCGGCCGGACGCGGCTCACGGTGAGCTTGTGCCAGGCGGGGCGTTGCTTGCGGGGCTTGTTCAGCGCGATGGCCACGGCAGGGTCCCTTCGTCGTCCGGCTCGTTCAGAGGCTGTTGTCGGGGCCGGCCGCGAAGAACTCCGGACCGCCCGCCCGCAGTGGGGCCATATCGGCATAACGGGACGCACGGGACGCGAATTCCCGCAGTCCGGCGAGGTGTCGCTCACTCAGGCCGAACTGGAGGCGCTCGAAGTACTCGGCGAGCGCGGCGGGCGGGAACGGCTCCCAGCGGGCGGCCGAGGCGACGACCTCGCCGATCTCGTCGCGGCTGCGGCGGACCGAGTCGCGGAAGGCCAGGTGGACGTCCTTGACGAGGCCGGGGTGAGCCTCGGCGTAGTCGCGGCGGACGGCCCACACGGCGAAGACCATGGGCAGGCCGGTCCAGTCCTTCCACTCGGCGGCGAGGTCGAGCACGTTCAGGCCGCCGGGCTCGCGGTGACGGTGCTCGTGAAAGACCTGCAGCGCCTCGTCGCCGATGAGGACGGCCGCGTCGGCGTCCGCGAGCGCGGACTGGAGGTCGGGCGCGGTGACGGTGTAGGCGGGGGTGCGGCCGTAGCGGTCCTCGAGGAGCATGCGGCCGAGGAGGACGCCGGTGCGGGAGGTGGAGGCGAGGGAGACGCGCGGGGCGGCCGGGAGGTCGGCGAGCGGGGTCTTGGTGACGAGGTTGACGCTCAGGACCGGCCCGTCGGCGGCCACGGCCGGGTCCGGGATGAGGAGGAGGTCGTCGGCGTGCTTGAGGTACTCGACGAGGGTGATCGGTCCGATGTCGAGGTCGCCGGCGACGAGGCGGCGGCTGAGCTCGTCCGGCGGGGCGCGGTGGAGGTCGATGTCGAGCAGCGCGCCCGTCCGCGCCAGTCCCCAGTAGATGGGGAGGCAGTTGAGGAACGCGATGTGGCCGACCCTGGGGCGCCGTGCGATGTTCACAGCTTCGACCGTAGCCGGTCGCGCGGCAGGGGCGTACGTGAGCGCGGGCGGCGTCGCCGACATCACCGGACGCGCCGAACCGTCCGGATGCTGGGACGGGCCGGGAGGCGCGGCGGGTGCGCCCGCACGGCAGGGCGGTTGCGGGCCTGCTGTGCGCGGTCGCCGCGGTTTCGGCCGGGCGCACTCGCTTCGGGTGCTCGGTGCCGGGTGCGCTCAGCTCTCGTCGATGTCGCCGATGTCGGCGCCGCCGGTGTCGTCGTCTTCACTGACCAGGGCCGCGAGGCGGTCGAGGACGGCTTCGTCGTCGCCGGAGACGACGATCTCGTCACCGGGCCGGACGTCGAGGGTCAGCACCTGCAGGATCGATTTGGCGTCGTGCGGTTCCCCGCCCGGTTTCGCGATCGCCACGTCGGTGCGGGACTCGGCGGCGGTGCTGACGAAGACCGTCGCGGGCCGCGCCTGGATGCCGACTTCCGTGGTGACTTTGACACGGCGCTCCGCCATGCTGCTCCCCCTCCCCGGTCACGCGGGCGGCGGACCGGAACGGCCCTGCCCGCGAGGCTCGCGGGCCGCTCGGCGGCCCGTAAGGATCAGGATGAACCGCGGTTGCGGACGGCGGACGCGTTTTCGGCGAATGCCGCGGGAAGTGGGACACACGGTGCTCGCCGCCGCAACGCGCTCGAGCCGCCGCAGTCGTCGGCGGGTCAGAGAGGGCTTCGCCGTGCGCCGCGCCTTCGGGCCTTTGGGTCTTACCGTGCGCCGTGTTTTCGGGCCGCACCGCGCCGCCGCGCCTTCGTCTCCGCCGCCACGGGCCGTCCCCCAGCCCCACCCACCCGGGGCTTCGCCGCGCGCCGCGCCTTCGGGACTACCGCGCCGCCGCCCCTTCGGGCCTTCAGGTCTA
>NZ_JBFAMQ010000027.1:0-9833 GCF_040674615.1 Glycomyces sp. NPDC049804 | reverse complement strand
TCACCGTGCGCCGTGTCTTCGGGCCGCACCGCGCCGCCGCGCCTTCGGGCCGCACCGCGCCGCCGCGCTTTCGTCTCCGCCGCGACGGGCCGTCCCCCAGCCCCACCCACCCGGGGCTTCGTCGTGCGCCGCGCCTTCGGGACTACCGCGCCGCCGCGCCTTCGGGCCTTCAGGTCTCACCGTGCGCCGTGTCTTCGGGCCGCACCGCGCCGCCGCGCCTTCGGGCCGCACCGCGCCGCCGCGCTTTCGTCTCCGCCGCGACGGGCCGTCCCTAGCCCCCACCCACCACTAGAGGGGAAGAATCAGTCTGCGCCGATCGTCCCGCCCGGGTCTGACAAGAACCGGCCCGCGCGGCCCGCGTGTCACCCGAAAGGGACAACGCAGGCCCGGTCAGGGAGCCTGCCGCAGGGCGCGAACGAGGTTCCGGGGCAGTGCCTTTGCGGTTCGCGTCGGACGCGGCGCGCCTGTCGGCGCGCGGGGAGACGGACCGTCGGCCCGGCCGAGGCGGCCGGGCCGGGGTGTCAGTCCTCTGCGTCGGCGGGCTTGGCGCCGTAGACGGTCGGACGCGGGAGCGGGATGTGGTCGGGGAGCTCCGCCCGGTCGAGCAGGTTCTTGACCCGGGCGCGGCCGGGCTTGAACCCGTCGGTCTCCACGACCGGCTTCGCCGTCGGCAGCTGGTGCGCGCCGGTCTTCGTCTCCGGCTCCTCGAACAGGCTGATGTCCGGCGCGTTCACGATCTTCTTCCGCGCCGACTCGACCGCCGACTGCGGCCCCTGCTCCGGGGACTCCTCCGGCTCGGGCGCCGCGGGCTCCGGCTCGGGGTAGTCGATCGGGGCCGCGTCCGAGAACGGGCTGTCGTTCACGCGCGGCATCGGCGGCGCGGGCGGCATCGGCGGGCCCGGTTCCGGGTTCGGCGGCAGCGGCTCCGGCGTCGGCACCGGCGAAGGCCCGGGACGCGGCATCGGCGGGCCCGGCTCGGGGTTCGGCGGCAGCGGCTCCGGCTGCGGCGGTGTCGGTTCGGGACGCGGCGGCGTCGGCTCCGGATTCGGCACGGGCTCAGGCTGCGGCGACGGCGGCGTGGGCTCAGGGTGCGGCACCGGCTCCGGACGTTCAGGCTCGGGTTCGGGCCGCGGCGGTGTCGGCGCGGGGCCGGGCAGCGGGTCCGGCAGCGGCCTGGGCGGCGTCGGTTCGGTGTCGGTCAGCACCGGCTCAGCGTAAGACGATTCGTGCACCGTGGTCCCCGAATCGATGGCACTGGCCTCGGTCGACTCGGCCTCGACCGGTGCGGCGTCCGCGAACGGCGCGACGGCGTAGTCCTCGACGGGAGCGACCGCCGCGGGCTCGGCGGCTGATTCGGTGTCGGGATCGTCAGCGGCGACGCTTGCATCCGTCAGGGCCGCAGGGATTTCCTCGACCGGGCCGGTCACCGGGGCGGCTTCGACGGGCTCATACTCGGGCACGTCGTCGGCCGCTTCGGGCTCGGCGATCGGCTCGGGGGCCGCGACGGGCTCGGGCTGCGGCGTTTCGGCCGCGGGCTCGGGTGCTTCGTCGGCGGTGGGCTGATCCGCGGCCGGCTCCGGCACTTCGATGCCGACCGCTTCGGCGACTTCGACCGCGCCTTCCACGCCGGCTTCGGCCGCCTCGATCAGGTCCGCGCCGGGGCTCGGCGCCTCGACGGCGGCGGCCTCCGCGAGCGCGGCGTCGAGGACGGGTTCGATCGCGGGCGCCTCGGCGCCGGCCTCATCGTCGTCCTCGTCGGACCCGGCGCCGGAGGCCGAGACCGGGGCGGGCGGCAGGGACTCGCCGGGCACGTCGTCGCCGAGGCCGGCGAGCGAGGCCTCCTCCTCCGCGGAGAGCTCCACGTCCTCGTCGTCGTCATCGGGGTCGGGCAGCTCGTCCCAAGCGCCGTCCTCGTCGTCCTCGACGGCCTCGACGACCGTCGGTCCGCCGGTCGGGGCGGCGGGCGTCGCCGCCGGGGCGGGGGTGTCGGTCTCGGAGACACCGAAGGACATCGCCGGCTCGGACGGCGTCTCGTCGAACGGAAGGTCGTCGTCGATGTGGGTCTCGTCGAACGGCTGGTCCGCGTCGGCCGGCGGCGCGGGCTTCGATTCCTCGACCGGTTCCGGTGCGGGACTGGGGATCTCGGCCGCGGGAATCGGGGCCGGCGCGGCGTAGGCCGCGCCGGGGACGTTGTCCGCGGACGGCAGGCTGAACCCGGCGGGCTGCGCCGGTGTGGGCGAGTCGGCAAGCGGCGCAGGCGGTTCGGGGTCGGCGAACGGGGCCGGGGCGGGCGGCTCCGCCGCGTTCGGCCTGATGCGCAGGATCTGGGTGCCGTCGGGGACGGGCTCGGGCAGGCCGGGCGGGTTCGCGGCCGGTGCGCCGAACGCGCCGGACTCGGAGGGCAGGCTGAAACCGCTGCTCGCGGGCGGGACCGCGAAGGAGGTGCCCGAAGGGGCGCCGGTGACCGGCGAGGACGCGGGCGGTTCGGCCGCCGCGGGCGGGGCCGTGAACTGGGGCTCGGGCACCTGCGGGGCAACGTACGGTTCGGGGACCGGCGGCGAGAAGGGGGCCGGGGCGGGCTGCGCGGCCGCGACCGGCGGCAGGGACTGCGCGGACTGGTACGGCTGCGGCGGCTGGTACGAGGGCGCCTGGAAGGTCTGCGGCGGCGCGGAAGGGTGCGCCGGGTATTGCGGGGCCGACGGGTACTGCGGCACCTGGGCCGAACCCGAGGCGGGCTGCTGCGGGTAGGCGGGCACTTGGGCCGAACCCGAATGCGGCGCTTGGTAAGGGGCGGACGCGCCGTACTGCGGCACGGCGGCCGAGCCTTGCGCGGCGCCCTGCGGCGGCATGCCGGGAGGCGCGGCCTGCGGGTTCCAGCCGCCGGGGGCGGCGTAGCCCGGAGGCGACCCGGGCGGCGGGTTCGCGCCCGGCTGGCCGGGCTGGCCGTACTGCGGCGGGACGGCGGCGTAGCCCTGGTTCGCGGAGGGCTGGTAGGCGCCCGGCGGGGCGTAGTTCGGTTCGGGGACGGCCGCATAGCCCTGGTTCGGGGCGGGCGCGTAGCCCTGGGCGCCGCCGGGCGGGGCGTAGCCGGGTTCGCCGGGCGGGGCGTACTGCGGGACGGCGGCGGCGCCGTAAGCGGGGGCCGCCGGGGCCGCGCCGTAGGACGGGGCGGCGCCGTAGGGTCCGGCATCGGCCGGGAAGCCTCCGAGCGGCGGGGGCAGCGGCGCTCCGCACTGGGGACAGCGGCGCTGACCGGACGTCAGTCGCTGGCCGCAGGAGCTACAGCTGTTTCCGTCCACGGAGCCTCCTTGGGGCTGGAGCGTCGTTCGGGCAACTCAACAACCATCGTGCCATCAACCGGTCGCGAACCGTGCGCGCCTTCCCACTACCGTGCAGTACCCCTACTCCTCCGGATCACGCGTCAGGGTGCCCGAATCCGAGTCGGCCGTGGCCGGATCGGGGGTGTCCTCGCCGCCGCCGGAGGGCGTCTCGGAGGACGGGGTCTGCGTGGGGGTCGGCGAAGGCGAGGGCGAGGGCGACTGCGAGGGGGACTCGCTCTCCGTGGGCTCGGGGTCGGGCGACGAGGTCTCGTCGTCCGGGGAGGTCGTGGGCGGGCGCGGCGACGGGTTCGTCGGCTTGTCGTCGTCCGGCGTCTGCGTCGGGTCCTCGGCGTCCGGGTCGGTCTTGACGGCGTCGACCACGCGGTGCGCGCCCGCGAAGTTGTCGAACCAGATCGAGCTGATCTTCACCACGTCGCCGGTGCGGGGGGCGACGACCATCTTGCCGTTCCCCAGGTACATGCCGGTGTGGTAGACCGACTGCCAGTTGCCCGGGTCGTCCCACCAGTAGAGGAGGTCGCCGGGGAGGAGCTTCTCGGTGTCCACCGGCTTGTCGCGGGTGGCGTTGAACTGGTCGGCGGCGACGCGCGGCAGCGAGACGCCCGCGTACGCGTACGCGGACTGGACGAGGCCGGAGCAGTCGAAGGAGTCGGGGCCCTCGGCGCCCCACACGTACGGGTCGCCGAGCTGCGCCAGCGCGTACTCGACGGCCTTCTTGGCCTCGGGGGCGGCGTCCCAGCCGTCCACTTCGGACGAGAAGTCGTTCGAGTGCTGGGCGGCGGCGGCCTCGCGGTCGGCCTCGAGGTCTTCGAGGGCTTCGCGGTTGTCGGCGATGAGCTTGTCGAGGGCGGCCTGCGCGGTGTCGAACTCGGCGTCGAGGACGGTGTAGCGGTACTCGGAGCGATCCGCGGAGAGGGTCGCGGCGTCGAGGGAGGCGCGGGCGACGGACTCGGCGGTCGCGGCGTCCTCGAAGTCGGCGTTGAGGCTGGGGAGGTCCCATTCGCCGCCGATGGGGGTGAGGCCGGTGAGGTCGGGGAGCTCGGTGTCGGGGCGGCCGGCGGTCTCGGCGTAGGCCTCGCTCGCGGCGTAGTCGAGGGCGGCCTGGGCGGTCTCGAGCTGGGTGAGGGTGGCGGCCCATTCGGTCTGCGCATCGGTGAGGCGGGTCTCGCGCTGGAGCCATTCCTCTTGGGCGGCGGTGGTGCGCTCGGCGAGCTGCGCGACGTCGGCCTGGGCGGCGGTGATCTGGGCGCTGAGGGGTCCGTTGCCCGCATTGGGGTCGGCGACGGGGTTCTCGTCGGAGGCGGTGCCGGCGGGGCGGTTGCCGTCATCGGGGACGGTGACGCCCGGTTCGGCGAATCCTGGCATCGCTCCGCCGCTCTGCACACAAAAGATGGCGACGGCGGCTGAACCGGCGGCGGCGATCACTCGGGCACCGAACCGTGTAACGCGCATGTGAGGTGTCCTTCTGTGGGGGAGGCCACGAATACTGTACCGAAGACACGCAACATTCGCATCCTCGGTTGCCTGCGGCTCCCGGCCGTGGCAGGCGACACAAGGCGGGAATCGCGTTGGCAAGGGCCGCAAGACTCCATCGCGCGTTCACGGCCTCACATCCCGCGACGTGCGCCCCCGCGATCGCGTCCCGGCGGGGCTACCCTGGCGGAAACGCCACAACGTTGGGAGCGCCATGGACGACAACGCCGAGTTCAAGGCCGGCATCGAGGAGAAGCTCGCGGCCGGCGAGCGGCTGACCTTCGAGGACGGCGTGGGCCTGTACGAGGTCGACGACCTCGCGTGGCTGGGTCGCCTCGCGCACGGCGTCCGCACCGCCAAGAACGGCGACCGGACCATGTTCAACGTCAACCGGCACCTCAACCTCACCAACGTCTGCTCGGCGTCCTGCGCGTACTGCTCCTTCCAGCGCAAGCCCGGCGAGACCGACGCGTACACGATGCGCGTCGAGCAGGCCGTGGCCCTCGCCGAGCAGATGCGCGGCGACGCGCCCACCGAGCTCCACATCGTCAACGGCCTCCACCCGACCCTGCCGTGGCGCTACTACCCGCGGGTCCTCAAGGCGCTCAAGGAGACCCTGCCGCAGGTGAACCTGAAGGCGTTCACCGCCACCGAAGTGCAGTGGTTCGAGAAGATCTCCGGGCTCAGCGCCGACGAGATCCTGGACGAGCTCATCGAGGCGGGCCTCGAGTCGCTCACCGGCGGCGGCGCCGAGATCTTCGACTGGGAGGTCCGCCAGCACATCGTCGACCACGACTGCCACTGGGAGGACTGGTCGCGCATCCACCGCCTCGCCCACCAGAAGGGCCTGCGCACCCCCGCGACGATGCTGTACGGGCACATCGAGGAGCCTCGCCACCGCGTCGACCACGTGCTGCGCCTGCGCGAGCTGCAGGACGAGACCGGCGGCTTCGCCGTGTTCATCCCCCTGCGCTACCAGCACGACTTCCACGACTCCAAGGACGGGAAGATCCGCAACAAGCTCCAGGCGCGCACCACGATGGCGAGCCCGGCCGAGTCGCTGAAGACGTTCGCGGTCTCGCGGCTCCTGCTCGACAACTTCGACCACGTGAAGTGCTTCTGGGTCATGCACGGGCTCGACGTCGCGCAGCTCTCGCTGTCGTTCGGCGCCGACGACCTCGACGGCTCGGTCGTGGAGTACAAGATCACGCACGACGCCGACGCGTACGGCACGCCCGACAAGATGACCCGCGACGACCTGCTCGAGCTCATCCGCGACGCCGGGTTCCAGCCTGTCGAGCGCAACACCCGCTACGAGGTCGTGCGCGAGTACGAAGGGCCGCAGTCGATCGCCGAGCGCCGCGCTGAGCCGCAGTCGGTGAAGTTCTAGTGGCGCAAGGCAAGTCCGAGGGGGAGCGCCCGAAGGTCGAGACCCTCGGGCAGCTCCTGGGCACCGCGCTGGCCTACTTCGTGATGGGCGCGGTCGTCCTGGTCGTGATCGACCTCGTGTTCGTGCTGCCGACCGGGCGCGGCTTCGGCCAGACCTCGGGCTGGATCGCGGCGCTGCCCACGGTGTGGGTGTACACCGAGCAGTTCCGGCGGTACGCGGGCGCGCGCCGCTGGGGGCTCATGCTCGTCGGCGTCCTCCTCGGCCTCGCCGCCGGGTTCGCGGTCGCCCTCATCGCGCCGACCGCGTGGCCGCCCGTGCTCACCGGCGGCCTCGGCGGCCTCACGGCCGCACTCGTGTACGGCCCGCTGTGGTTCGCGGGCATCAACGCCTTCGGAGAGGAGCGCGCGGGATGAACAACCCGGTCGCCAAGTACTTCCTGACCCGTCTCGCGATCATCGCCGTGGTCGCGGTGCCGCTCATGTTCTTCATGAACGCGCTCATCGCGGTGGCCATCGGCCTGCTCGCGTCCATGGTCATCGGGTTCACACTGCTGCGCAAGCAGCAGATCGCCATGATCGACCACATCGACGCGGGCGCGCAGCGCCGCCGCGAGGAGAAGGAGCGCCTGCGCGCCGAACTCGCCGGCGACGACGCCTAGGGCCCGCCTAGCCGGCGTCCTTCATCAGCTCGGTGCAGATCTGCAGGGTCTCGGCCGCGCCCGCGGTGAGGGCCTTGCCGTAGTGCTTCAGCCATGAGCGCACGCCGTCGGGCGTGCCCGTGGCCCAGGCCCGCTGCGCGCCCACGTACTCGGGGGCGCGCTCGAGGTGCCCGGCGTCGACCGTGATGAGCAGCTTCGGGTCGAGGCCCTTGCTGGCCAGCGCGAGCCGCGAGGCGGCGCGGGCGACCACGTTGTTCGCCACCGGGAAGGGGCGCACCGCGAGGAGTTCGCCGTGCACGACGGCGGCGGCCATCGCGGCCGGGATCTCCTTGGTGGGGTTGGTGACCAGGGCGCAGAGGGCGTTGATGCGGTTCATGCCCTTGTCGTCGACCTCGATGCGGCCCGGTTCGAAGTCGACGCCGGCGTCGGGGAGCTCCTTGGTGGCGAGGGTGTGGAGCTTCGCGAGGACGTAGCGGGGCGAGACGGGCCACATGGGGGCGAGGCCGGGGAGGGCTTCGATGACGCGCAGGACGCCGGAGACGGCGGGGTCGTCGAAGTCGCGTTCGCGCAGCCGCTCCACGTCGCAGTCGTACCCGTCGAGCGCCAGGGTCGCGGAGGCGCTGTGCAAGGCCACTTCCGCCGCGACGAGTTCGTCGCCGCCGCGGAGGGCTTCGTGCCACAGCATCCGGTCCACGTTGGCTCTGGCGTTCTCGAGAGCGTCGGCGACCTCGGAGAGTTCGAGGAGAGGCGCGAGAGGATCCACGGGCGGAACCTTACCTTTTGGGCGGAGCGCGCATACGGCGCACTGGGCGGTCTAGAGGGCAGTCACAAGGAGGCGCCGGCGTCCCGGATCGTGCACCGGTCCGACGATACCTCCCGAATCAGGTCCGCAAGGCCCCCGATGGGACCGGGCGGACCCTTCGCGGGCCGCCCGCCGACCGTCCGCGGGCCGTTCGGCGAGCACCGCTCCCAGATGCCGGTGCGGGCGCGGCCGCCCGTATCTGTGTCGGGTTCGTCGCGGTAGTGTTGCCGGACATAGACCCGCCTCACAGTCGCGTTTTGGCGCGTAGATCTGTAAGGAGCGAAATACCCGTGGCATCAACCCCGCAAGAGACGCTTGCCAACCTGCTCTCGGAGGACCGGACGTTCCCTCCGTCCGCCGGGTTCGCCGCGCAGGCGAACGTCACCGCGGCCGCTTACGAGGAGGCCGCGGGCGACCGGCTGGCCTTCTGGGAGCGGCAGGCGCGCCGGCTCGACTGGTCGAAGGACTGGGACAGGGTTCTGGACTGGGACAATCCGCCGTTCGCGAAGTGGTTCACCGGGGGCGAGCTCAACGTCGCGGCGAACTGCCTCGACCGGCACGTGGACGCCGGGCTCGGCGACCGCGTCGCGATCCACTTCGAGGGCGAGCCGGGCGACAGCCGCGCGGTGACGTACGCGGAGCTGCTCGACGAGGTGAAGCGGGCCGCGAACACGCTCACCGACCTCGGTGTGGGCGCGGGCGACCGGGTCGTCATCTACATGCCGATGATCCCCGAGGCCGCGGTGGCGATGCTCGCGTGCGCGCGGATCGGCGCCCCGCACTCGGTGGTGTTCGGCGGGTTCAGCGTGGACGCGCTGTCGAGCCGCATCGACGACGCGGGCGCGAAGCTCGTGATCTGCGCCGACGGCGGGTTCCGCAAGGGGAAGCCGCTGGCGCTCAAGCCGACCGTGGACGCTTCGCTGGAGCGGTGCCCGTCGGTGGAGAAGGTCCTGGTGGTGACCCGCACGGGCCAGGAGGTCGAGTGGACCGACAAGGACGTGCGCTGGGAGGAGACCGTCGGGGCGGCCTCGAACGAGCACGAGGCGCAGGCGTTCGACGCCGAGCACCCGCTGTTCATCCTGTACACGTCGGGGACGACGGGGAAGCCCAAGGGCATCCTGCACACCTCGGGCGGGTACCTGACGCAGGCGTCGTTCACGCACCACGCGGTGTTCGACCTCAAGCCGGAGACCGACGTGTACTGGTGCACGGCCGACATCGGCTGGGTGACCGGGCACTCGTACATCGTGTACGGGCCGATGTCGAACGGCGCCACGCAGGTCATGTACGAGGGGACGCCGGACACGCCGCACACGGGGCGGCTGTGGGAGATCGTCGAGAAGTACAAGGTCACGACCTTGTACACGGCGCCGACGGCGATCCGGACGTTCATGAAGTGGGGCGACGACGTCCCGGCCCGGTACGACCTGTCGAGCCTGCGGCTCCTGGGGTCGGTGGGCGAACCGATCAACCCCGAGGCGTGGATCTGGTACCGCGAGCACATCGGCGGCGGGAAGTGCCCGGTCGTCGACACGTGGTGGCAGACCGAGACGGGGGCGATCATGGTGTCGCCGCTGCCGGGCGTGACGCCGACGAAGCCGGGTTCGGCGCAGCGGCCGCTGCCGGGGATCAATGTGGACGTCGTCGATGAGAAGGCCGCGTCGGTGCCGGACGGCGGCGGCGGGTACCTCGCGATCCGCGAGCCGTGGCCGTCGATGCTGCGCACGATCTGGGGCGACGACCAGCGGTTCATCGACACGTACTGGTCGCGGTTCGGCGGCCTGTACTTCGCCGGCGACGGCGCGAAGAAGGACGACGACGGCGACCTGTGGCTGCTCGGCCGCGTCGACGACATCATGCTGGTGAGCGGGCACAACATCTCGACCACTGAGGTCGAGAGCGCGCTGGTGAGCCACGAGACGGTGGCGGAGGCCGCGGTCGTGGGGGCCTCGGACCCGGTGACGGGGCAGGGCATCGTCGCGTTCGTGATCCTGCGCGGGGGCCGGGACTCGAGCCCCGAGCACCTGTCGGAGCTGCGCAAGCACGTGGCGAACACGCTGGGGCCGATCGCGAAGCCGCGCCAGGTGATCGTTGTCGCCGAGCTGCCGAAGACGCGCTCGGGCAAGATCATGCGCCGGCTCCTGCGCGACATCGCCGAAGACCGCGAGATCG
>NZ_JBFAMQ010000026.1:0-42870 GCF_040674615.1 Glycomyces sp. NPDC049804 | reverse complement strand
TTCCTGGGCCCCTGCGGCTTCCGGTCCGCCCGGATCTCGAAATCCATCGCAATCCCTTGTAGATCAAGGTGTTGCAACGACTCCTAGAACCCAAGCAAGGATCCGGGCCTTTCGTGTTTGCGCGGCCTCGGGTTCAGGCGAGGGTGGTGAAGAAGTCGCGGAGGTCGGTGGCGAGGAGGGCGGGGGCCTGGTGGGCGGCGTAGTGGCCGCCGGTGTCGTGGGTTCGCCACTGGGTGATGTTGGTGTAGTCGCGTTCGGCGAAGCGGCGGATGGACTGGAAGTCGCCGGCGAAGCTGGAGTTTGCCATCGGGAAGTTCGCGGGTGTGGTGTCGATCGGGTTGTGCTTGTTCTCGAAGTAGAAGCGCATCGATGAGGCGATGGTGTAGTTGAGCCAGTGAATGATGACGTTGTCGATGACGAAGCGGTCGTCGACGGCGTCGCCGAAGAGCTGGTCCATCCAGGCGAGGAGGCCGCGGGGGGAGTCGGCGAGGGCGTGGGCGAGGGTCTGGGGCTGCTGGGTGTGGAGCTGGTCGTAGGAGCTCTTGTTCTCGTAGAACCACTGGAGGACTTGGAGGGCGCCCATCTCCTCTTCGGTCATGCCCTCCATTTCGGACGGGTCGCCCGAGGGGAACGAGAAGATCTGGTCGACGTGGACGCCGATGACGTGCTCGCCGTCGATCCGGCCCAGTTCCGGGGCGATGAACGCGCCGCCGTCGTTGCCGTGGGCGCCGTAGCGCTCGTAGCCGAGCCGCGCCATGAGCGTCGCGAGGGCCTTCGCGGTGCGGGCGGCACCCCAGCCGGTCTCGGTGGTCGGGCCGGAGAAGCCGAAGCCGGGCAGCGAGGGGATGACCAGGTGGAAGGCGGGGCCGTCGGCCGGGCGGGTGAGCGGCTCGATGAGGTCGACGAACTCCATGATCGTGCCGGGCCAGCCGTGGAGCAGGAGCAGCGGCACGGCGTTGGGGTCGGGCGACTCGATGTGGAGGAAGTGCACGCGCTGGCCGTCGATCTCGGTCACGAACTGCGGGAAGCCGTTGAGTCGGGCCTCGGTGTCGCGCCAGCTGTATCCCTTGAGCCAGTAATCGGTGAGGTGGTCGACGCGGTCGACGGTGACGCCGTACTCGTCGCCGACGCCGGCGATCTCCTGGGCGCGGCGGGCCCGCGACAGGCGGTCCCGGAGGTAGTCGAGCTCGGACTGCGGGATGTCGATGGTGAAGGACTTGATCGCCTCGTGCTGAGCCATTGCCGTCTTCCTCTCACTTGCCCTTCGGGGGCCGGTCCCCCTCTGGTACCTCAAGCATATCAGAACGGAATGCTCTATTCCAGGATTTTCGCTGAAGAATTTACCGCCGGGTCTTCGGGCAGGGTGAGGGCCGTGTAGGCCGGTCGTGGGGTTGGTGTGGGGATGGTGGTGAGGCTACGGAGTCTCACGTTGCGTTGCTCCAGGTCGTGGGCGGTGGTGGGGAAGAGTGCGGCCGTACCGTGGTCGACTAGGGCTTGGTTCGCTGAGGTGAAGTCGCGGGTGGATTGTTCGTAAGCGGCGAAGGCCGTTTGGTGGTCTGGGTGCGTGGCCAGGGCGTGGGCGAGCATGTAGGCACCGACCAGGGCGAGGCTCGTGCCCTGGCCGGTCAGGAATGAGGGTGCGTAGGCGGCGTCTCCGACGAGGGCGACTCGGCCGCTTGACCAGGTGGGCATGCGGATCTGGCCGACAGTGTCGGAGAAGAGGTCGTCTGCGTTGCGCATCGCCTGGATGATCTCGGGGACTTTCCAGGCCGAGCCCTTGAAGGTTTCGGCGATCTGGTTCGCTTGGGCCTCTTGGCTTCGGCCTGCCTGCTGCGGTTGGTGGACGTTCAGGAAGGCGTGGAGTTCGTCGTCGCTGGTGCCGGTGGCGTAGAGGGCCGCCGACTTGCCGGGGGCGTTCCACATCACGAGTTCGCGGGAGAGGCCGAGCGTGTTGGGCATGGTGAACACGGCGAAGCGGTAGCCGAGGTCGCGGTGGAAGGGCGCTTCGGGGCCGAAAAGGAGGCCGCGGGTGTGGGAGTGCATGCCGTCGGCGCCGATCACGACATCGAAGGTGCGCTGTTCGCCGCTGCGGAAGGTGATGTCGACCTGGTCGGCGGACTGGTCGAGGGTTTCGATGGTGTCGTCGAAGCGGAATTCCACGTCGTCGCGGACCTTCGAGTAGAGGATCGCGGTCAGGTCGCCGCGCGCTACCTCGAGGTCCCTGCCCTCGACGCTGCCGGCGAGGGTGTGCGGGGCGATCGTGGCGATCTCGCGGCCGACGGGGTCGAGGAAGGTGATTCGCCTGGTGTCGATGTGCGCTTGCTGCAGGAGCGGCAGGACGCCCATGCGCCTGGCGACTTCGATCGCGGTGCCGCGCAGGTCGATCGGGTAGCCGCCGGTGCGCGGCGCGCTGGCCTTCTCGACCACGGTGACCTCGAATCCGTACCGGTGCAGCCAGAAAGCGAGCGCGGGTCCTGCGATGCTGGCCCCGGAGATCAGGACAGTGCGCGGTCGATGGGTGGCGGTCATGCGTTGGTTCCTTTCTTCATGGCGGGGACGACGAGGAGGGACAGGGCGGCGATGACGCCGGCGATGATGAAGCCGGTGGTGAAGGCCGTCTCGCTGGGCAGGCCGGTCGGGTCGGTGCTGGCGTCGAGGATCGCGCCGCCCGTTTGGGCGCCCAGGGCGACGCCCACGACGCGGGTCACCACGAGCAGGCTTGTGGCGATGCCGGTGTCCTTGGCGTCGACGGTGGTGGCGGTGCCCGCGAGCAGCGCCACCGCGCTGACGCTGACGGCGAACCCGATGAGCGCGCGGGCTGCCACCAGTTGCCAGGTGGCGTCGTGCGTCGAGCCCAGGGCGATCAGGGTGGCGGCCGTGGCGATGGCGCCCACGGTGATCACGGCGCGGGTGCCGAAGCGCCGCGAGGCGATCCCGGCGATCGTTCCGGCCACGACTCCGGCGATGGTCGCCGGGAGGAGGTAGAGGCCGATGTCGGACAGGTCGGATCCGAAGCCGTATCCGTTGGCGGACACGGAGAGCAGCTGCGGGATGAGGTACACCGCCATGCCGAAGCCGAGGCTCATGAGGAGGGTGGCGACGGCCGAACTCCACATCGCCGGCATGGCGAGCATGCGCAGGTCGACCATGGGCGAGGCGACGCGTCGTTCGACCGTGACCCATCCGGTCGCGAGCGCCGCCACGGCGACGGTGATCGCGACGATCGCCAGGGTCGGCAGGCCGCCGCCGGTCACCACCATGACGCCGAGCACGAGCGCGATCAGTGTGCAGCTCAGCAGGATCACGCCGAGCCAGTCGATCGTGGCGTCGGAGGCGGTGGGCGGGTCGTCCGGCATCAGGCGGCATACGAGGAGGGTCGCGGCGATGATCGCGGTCGTGGGAATCCCGAACATCCAGTGTCGGGAGAGGTGCTCCGCGATCGGCCCGGCGACGAGCATGCCGACCAGGCCGCCGCCGGTGAAGAGTCCGCTGACGAGGCCGACCGCAACCTGCGTGCGGCCCGGCGGGAGGTGCTTGCGCACCAGGATGAACGAGAGCGGCAGCGCGCCGACCATCGCGCCTTGGAGGATCTGGCCGAGCAGGAGCACGGGCAGGTTCGGTGCCAGGCTGGAGAGCACGCCGCCCGCCGAGACGGCGACCATGAGCGCGACGAGGACCCGTTTGCCGCCGTAGCGGTCGCCGAGTTTGCCCGCGATCGGTGCGACGACCGCGCCGGTGATGAGCAGGGTGATGAAGATCAGCGAGCCCTCGGCGGGGCCGATGCCGAGGTCGTGCTGCAGGAGCGGGAGCGAAGGCTCCACGACCGCTTGCAGTGTGCCGAGTGCGAGGGCAAGGGTGCCGAGGGCCCCGATCGCCGCTTTGCCGATGCGGACCGGGGAGTCCAGCGTTACGACCATGAACGTTCCTTTCATCGTCGGTTGCGAGACGCCGGTGGATGCCGGTTCCCGCGGGGGTCGGTTCCTCGTTCAGCACCGATCACCCAGCGCCAGAAGCGGTCTGGCGATCGTCTCGGGCCGATGGTTTCAGAGACTACACTACACGGTGTAGTGCATTTTCGAGGCGGCGAACGACCGGGCCGCGCGCGCGGTCCGTTAGGATGCGCCTATGCCGACAGAGAAGACGCTGCGTGCGGGGTCCGCACAGAAGAGAGCCGCCATCCTCACGTCGGCTCGTGAGCTGTTCCTCACAGAGGGATTCGACCGCTCGAGCGTCGACGCGGTGGCCGCTCGCGCCCAGGTCTCGAAGCGGACCGTCTACGACTACTTCGGCGACAAGCAGACCCTGCTGCACGCGGTCTTCGACGAGGTCGGCCAGACGCTGCTGGCCACCGTCCGCCGCACCCTCACCGACACCCTCGAAGGCCTCACCGACCCCGCCGAGCTCGAGCCGGCCCTGGTCGAGTTCTCCATGCGGATCACCACCGACATGCTCGACTCGGCGGAGTACACGACCCTGCAGCGCTTCGTGAACACCGCGTCCGGGCACCTCCCCCACCCCGACGACCGCGCCCTCACCAACGCGCCCGAGGAGGCCATGGGCGAGCGGTTCGCCGCTCTGGCCGAGGCGGGGCTGCTCGAGGTCCCCGATCCGCGGCTCGCGGCCGACCACTTCATCGCGCTGACCTTCGGCGTCACGCTCAGCCGGCTCGGTGCCGCGAACGCGGAGAAGGACTCCCGCGTGCGGCCGCTCATCGTCGAAGGCGTGCGGGCGTTCCTCAGGGCCTATCGGCGCTAGTGGTCGCGGAGCAGACCGAGGTCTTCGAAGGTCGTGCGGCTCCATTCGAGGGAGGCGTCGAGGGTGCGCCACTGGGATTCGCGGTCGTCGAGGTAGGGGAAGACGTAGGGGTCGCTGATGCCGTCGGGCAGGTCGGTCGCCTTGCAGGAGAACGGCGGTCGGCCGTAGTTCGCCAGGATCAGGCGCAGGACGAAGTCGCGGTCCTCGGTGTCGAGGACGGAGAACCACAGGCGGCGGAGCATCGCCGGGTGGGCGGTCGCGAAGCAGAGGCGGCCGATGTCGAGCGGTTCGCCCGCGGCGATGACGCGGGCGACCGCTGAGAAGCGGCCCGTGCTCGGGAGGTTCGCGGCGTAGCCGCTCCAGATCTCGACGCTGTGGCCGACTTCGATGATGGCCGAGCAGAGCGCCGCGAGCGCGAGGCCGCGGTTCCTGATGTAGTGGTGCGGTGTGGAGCTTGAGTAGGTGGCGGGGACCAGGAAGGTGACGACGCGGCCGCGCACGGAGGTGCTGCGGGGGACGGCGTCGACCATGCATTCGGGGACGCCTGAGAGGTAGACGCCGACGTCGACTTCGCTGCCGGTGACGTCCCAGCTGGGTTCGAGGGCGGTGACGGTGCGGCTGAGGCCCGCGCGTTCGCGGAGTTCGCCGACGGCCACGTCGGTGTCGGGGAGGTCGACGTGCCAGCCGTCCACGCCGAGCCGCTGGGCTTCTTCGAAGGTGGCTCCGGCCCAATGGGTCTCGGCGTTGCGGCCGGAGCCGTAGGAGACGGAGGGCGGCTGCTGCGAGGCTTCGAGGAACTCCCGCCAGGAGTGGAGCGGCTTGATGACGGGCATCTACTGCACTCCGAGCGCGTTCCGGTGGGCGTCCGAGAGTCCTCTGAGGACCCGCCATTCGAGGGCCTGCTGGTAGGTGGCGCCCGCTTCGAGGAGCTTCGCCCCGTCGATGCTCGCGCGCGGCGAGAAGACCAGCGGGAGGTGCTTGCGTTCGGCGATGCCCCTGAGCCGCTGCACTTCCTTGAGGAGCCGCTTCACCTCGTTCGACTTCGAGGGGGCGTGCGCGTGGGCGAGGCGGCGTTCGAGCTTCGGGTCGATCGGGACCTCGATCATGGTGAAGCGGTCCAATGTGGCCGCGTCGAGGCTCTGCCGGCCGACGTACCGCTGGTCGCCTCCGGTGCCGAAGGTGTTCGCGGTCGCGATCAGGTGGAAGTCCGGGTGCGCGGTCACCATCGTGTCGGCGAACGCGCAGACCCGAAGGGCCAGCGCCTGGTTCAACTCCCCCAGCAGGCCGGGGTGGCCGTTGTCGAGTTCGTCGAGCAGCATGACGCCGCCCTCTTCGAAGGCGCGGCGGAACGGCGTCCCGTGGTAGTTGCCGTGGGCGTCGTAGTAGCCGAAGACCTTGCTCATCGGGGTGGTCGGGCCGAGGGAGAGGGCGTGGAAGCCGAGCCCGAGTCCTTCGGCGGCCTGCTTGGCGAGCATGGACTTCCCGGTGCCGGCCGGGCCGACGAGCAGCACGTGGCAGCGCGCGCGCAGGGCGAGCAGCAGTTCGGGGAGGATGTGGTGCGCGGCGCCTTCGATGTCGATGGGCCGGGGCGCTTCGGGGAGGAGCACCTGCACGGGTTCGGGCAGGAGGCCCGGGAGCTGCGATTCGATCTCGGCGCGGACGAGCACGGCGAGCTTCGCGACGATCTCGGCGCGGGTTTCCTCGATCTCGGTGTAGTAGTCGTGCCGGTGCTGTTCGAGCAGGGCCTCGTGCTCGTCGCGGGCGAGCGCGATCTGGCGTTCCTGCTCGTCGGTCCATGCGGTGGTCTCGTTCTCCACCATGCGCTTGATCGTCTGGTGCGGGATGGACAGGAGTCCTCGGGTGGCTTTCGCCGCGGCCTTCTCGGCGAGGCCGGCGAGGTCGTGGTCGCGGCGGTCGAGCTGCTGCTTCGCGACGTCGTGCGCGATGCGCCTGACTTCGTCGCGGGTCTTCTGCTGCACGGGGGTCTCCGTCTCGCCAGGGGGCTGGTACCTCCTCATTGGTACCGGCACCCGTGCGGGAGGGGTCCCGCCGCCGTCACACCTGTTCGGTGGCGCGGAGCGACGCTTCGTATTGGGCGCGTTGGAATTCGAAGGGGCCGATGCCGCTCAGGTCCCAGGCTTCGCGGTATGGGTTCTTGAAGTCGCGCCAGGTGACGGTGGCGGCGGCGACTTCGACTCGGGCGACGAGCGGCCAGCAGCCCCAGAGGCCGCAGTCGCAGCCGAGGAGGACGGTGTCGCCGTCGTCGGTCGCGGAGAGCGCCGGTTCGCCGAGGAAGTGGCGGCTGGGCCAGCAGACTTCGTGGAGCGGCGTGAGGCCGTCGTAGCCGCCGGCGATTTCCGCCTCTTCTTCGTCGGTGGCACATGCGAGTTCGACTCGTCGCGCGAGTTCTTGGAGCCGAACGCCGTCGACCTTGATGTCGAGGCAGGTCGACCCGTCGGGCGCGACGATGAATTCGACCCGGTTCATGGCTTGATCGCGGGGTCGCGGATTTCGGCGGTGACTTCGATGGTGCCGGCGATGTGGCGGTTGAAGTCGTCGAGTTCTTCGGCGGGGACCCAGAGTTCGAGGATGGTGCTGCCGCCGGCCTGCTGGACGGGGTAGCGCTCGAGGAAGGCGGTGTCGACTGCGAAGCGGGTCACGTAGCCGACGCCGTCGCGGGGGGCGTTCCAGTCGCGGGCGATGCGGGTCGCGTAGTCCTCGTTGAGGACGGGGTAGAAGATCGGCTGCTCGGGGAGGCGGGGCGGCCAGGCGGTCCAGCCGGATTTGCGGACGAGGTCGAGTTCGGCGGGGCCGCAGGGGCGCCACAGGGTGGTCGTCGTCGTCATCGCGTGCCCTTTCGGTTGGCTGCGAGGTGGTGGTCGAGGTGGTCTTGGCGGAAGAGGTGCCCGTAGCCGGCGGCGTGGAGGCGTGCGGCGAGGGCGGGGACCACGATGCCCATGGTGGCGGCTGACGCTTCGAGGTTCCAGTCGTTTTCGGCGAGGGTCTGCAGGAGACGTCCCCGCCGGGACTGGCTCTCTGAGAGGCGGAAGGTGCGGAGGTAGGCGAGGCGGCCGTCGTCGGCCGTGATCGCTTCGCCCACATGGGCTTCGCGGCCGGGTTCGAAGCGGGGGCGGAACCGCTGGAGGGTGTACCGCTCCATCTGGTACTCGGCGGTGAAGACGTAGTCGGCGTCGAGGAGGCCGGCGGCCATGACGCCGTCGTGGAAGGCGGTCCAGTCGCGGCGGGCGGTGTCGATCGCGGCGCGGAGGTCGGCGATCGTGTCGACGGCGTCCGCGTCGAGATGGACGCGGAAGTCGGGGATGTCGCCGTGGAGGTGCGCGTACCGCCAGATGAGTTCGCCGAACGCGTCCTCGACGAGGGTCGGGTGGAGGGCGCGGTAGTCGTCGGGGTGGGGGGTGACGACGGCGGCGGCGAGCGCGTCGGCGACGTACAGCAGGACCCCGCATTGTCCATGGTGGATTTCGAAGATGCGGAGGGCGTCGGCGAGGCCTTCGACGTTGTAGCCCGAGTAGTGATTCTCAGGGACGCGCGGTAGGGCGCGGAACGCCCTCGTCGACCACTCCTTCCAGGCGATCGCCGGGAACCTGAAGGTGAGCGGCAGGAAGGCTTCCAGCGCGATCTGGTGCGGGACGAAGTGCACGCGGGTGCGCCGTTCGTGCTTCGTCTTGGGCCGCAGGGACTTGCGGACGGTCTTGGAGGGCATGCGCAGGGCCGTGCCCAGGGCGGGCACGGCGGTGCCGTCGTCGGTCCATTCGGCGGCGAGGCCGTGCGGCGAGTAGCAGCAGCGCGGCTCGTACCGGCGGGCCGGTTCCTCGGAGAAGCCGTTGGGGTGCAGGCGCAGTGAGGTGATGGGCTCGTCGCGGACGAGCGGCACGAGCCGGATGCCGCCCCAGACCTGGCCGGGGCGGGTCTGCAGGCCGTCGAAGGTCAGGTGCTGCAAGGCGTCTCCTCGGCGAGCCAGCGGGCGACCCGCGTCTCGATGTGCTCGCGCAGTTCGGCGAGCCCGGTGCGGCCGGTGGCGAAGCGGGCGAACGCGACCAGTTCAGGCAGGTCCTCGGCGTCGCGGATGCCGACCGTGGGGGTGGTGGGCGAGAGGCGGCGCACTTCCAGGCCCGCGGCGTCGAACACCGGGTTCAGGTGCGCGACGGCCGTCGTGCCCTCGGGGTCGAGGCGTTCGCCCCAGACGCGCAGCACTTCGGCGGCCATGCCGACGGGCGCGTTGTCCCAGCCGTCGGAGACGACGACCAGCAGGTCGGGGCGGGTCTCCAGCCCGTCGAGGATCCGCTCGCCGAGCGCGGTGACGCCGCGGGCGCGGACCATGAGCGGATCGTCGCCGCCCGAGAGCCACAAGGGACGGTAGTCGGTGGCGAGCTCTTGAAGGAGGAAGTGCGCGGCGAGGGCCACGACGAGCGGCCGCCTGCGCTTCTCGCTCGACCCGCTCGCGGAGTAGCTGTCGTCGAGCACCGCCGCGACCCGTCCCCAGGTCCCGGCCCGCAGTCCCGCGACGCGCAGCGCGGCCCCGCGGAGCGCGTCGGTCAGCTCGAGTCGCCGCTCCTCGCGTTCCTCCACCGGCAGTGCGAGTGCGTACGCGGCGAGGCGGGTGAGCGGCATCCGGGAGAGGTCGGTGACGCCGGAGACGAGGTGGGTCGCTCCGATCCGCGCGGCCGACCGCTGGAGGCGCAGCCGTTCGCCGCGCGTGAGCTGGGGCGCGATCTTCTCCAAGAACTCGGCGCGGGTGATCCGGTGCTTGGCGGCGAAGCCCTCCGCCACGGTATACGGCAGCTCGAACACGGCCCGCCGGTCGAAGTGGGCGCGCCGCCAGGACTCGAACAGCGGCGTGGTGAAGCGCCCCGCCGCCTGCCAGCCGAACAAGAACGCGTCCAGCTCGCCGACGGGCAGGTCTTCCACTTTCATGTGCGCGTGGCGGACCGTGCCCTGGAACGCGGACCGGTACTTGACGGCCTCGAACGCGGGGTCGGGGCGGTTGAGGAGCCATTCGCGCATGATCGCGCGGGTCCGCCGGTTGTTGACCCGGGCCTTCCGCAGGGCCGTGAACAGGTGGTAGACCCGGTTCGTCGGCATCTCGGCGAGCGACTTGGCGATGAGCCCGCCTTCGACGGCTCGCTGGGCTGCGCTTGCGTCCCGTCCGGTCTGCAAGAGCCGCATGATGATCGCTGCGGCGTTGCGATCGTTGACGCCGAGTGTGAGCGTGGCGGCGTACAGGTCCCGGTAGTTGACGAGCATGTACTCGTGCAGGAACTCCATCGACCACTGCTGCGCGTCGGCATTGGAGTGGAACTCGCGCTGCCCGGTCGAGGCGATGGCGGCGTTCACGAACAGCAGCACGTCCTCAGCGGCGGTGCGGTCGGCGACGAGTTCCATAGGGCGTCCGGGGTCTCGAGGGGAAGGGGCGCCGACCGGGGAAAGAGTGGCACGAAGGCGAATTAGCGCTAACGAAACGGATCCGGGAGTCGCACCAGAGTCCCGCGGTCGGCACCGCTCACCTTACTGCCGGCTCACCATGCGCCGCCATCGAGATTGGACGGCGGGGCCCGGCTTTCGCCGGGCCCCGCTGCTTTCAGGCTCCGCGGATTACCGCTGCGGCGAAGGTCCAGGGCGGGAGGGTGATGGCGATGCCGTCGTCGCCCGTGGCCTGGGTGCGGGTGGGCGGGGTGGGGAAGGCTTCGAAGAGGGCGCCTTCGTCGGGGCCGGTGCCGGTGAGGAGTTCGATGTCGGCGGTGTAGGCGCCGGGGTCGAGGGCGATGTGGACGGTCTTGGGGGTGTCTTCGGCGTTGACCAGGCGGGTGACGTATTCGAGGCCGCCTGGGGCGGTGCGGGAGAGGACGCCGGCGGCGACGCGGTGTTCGGGGCGGGTGTCGAGCGCGTGGTCGTGGTGGGGTTCGCCGTCGACCCAGACTCGGATGCGGGGGCCGTCGAGGTTGATGCGGACGTGGACGGGGACGCCGTCTTCCATGCCGGGCCAGAGGTGGTCGGACTCGTGGTTGCCGATGCCGTCGTCGTGGCGGAAGACCGAGGTGTTCTTGTTCTGCCAGGGAGCGAAGTCGACCCGGATGTGGGTGTGCGGGTCGGCGGGGCCGAGGCGAACGCCGAAGCCGTCCGTGCCGCTTTCGCGAACGGCGGTGAACGAGAGCTCGGTGGCGGTCGGGTCGATCTGGGCGAGGACGACGCCGTCGCCTCCGGCACCGGTGCGTGAATCGCAGATCGGGTTGCCGTCGATGACGATGTCGCTGAAGGCGATCGCGGCGCGGGTCGATTGGACGACCGCCGCGCCCTCCTTCGGGAGATCGCGGGCGACGGGTTGCGCGCCTTCGAGTTCGACCTCGTGGATGCGCTCGCCGCGTTCGGCGGCGAAGGCGCGCTGGACGTAGTAGGAGGCGGTGAGCCGCACGTCCTCGGCGGTGAAGTAGATGAGGTCGGGCGTCCACTGCGAGTGCCCGACCCGGGCGAGCAGGGGCGCGTAGGAGGCGAGGCGGACGACGGGGTTGCGTTCGAGGCCGATCATGTAGGCGGCCTCGGCGAGGGCCGAGCGGATCTTGCTGGACCAGCTGCCGTATTCGCCGAGGTAGACCTCGGGGCCGTCGGGGTCGTAGGCGGCGTAGCGGTCGAGGTTCTGGTGGAGCCAGCGGGGGCTCTGGTAGCCGTGCTCGTCGACGACCGCGAAGCCGCGTTCGCGCGCGTAGGCCCAGCCGGCGTCGTAGTCGGCGCCGGAGGTCATGGGGCCGGAGGTGCCGATGACGGTGATCTCGGGGTGGGCGGCGCGGAGGGCGTCCTCGATGCGGGCGGAGCGGTCGCGGAAGCCCGGGGTGATCTGGTCTTCGTTGCCGAGGCCGAGGTGGCGCAGGCCGTACGGCTCGGGGTGGCCGTGCTCGGCGCGCTTGGCGCCCCAAGGGGTGTCGGTGCCGCCGTTGGCGTATTCGACGAGGTCGAGGACGTCCTGGATGTAGTCGTCCATTTCAGACTCGAGGATGGCGTGCTGGCCGCCGGGCGAGTTCTGGCAGCAGACGCCGGCGGCGACGATCGGGATGGCGGTCGCGCCGGTGGCCTCGCAGAGCTCGAAGTACTCGGTGTACCCGATCTGGCGGCTCTGGTGGTAGTTCCAGGTGTTGCGGGCGTGGACGCGTTCGTGGCGGGGGCCGACCGAGTGCTTCCAGTGGTAGACGTTGTCGAGTCCGTGGCCGTGGGCGAGGCAGCCGCCGGGGAAGCGGATGAAGCTGGGCTTGAGGTCCTGGAGGGCCGCAAGGAGGTCGGGGCGGAAGGTGAGGGGTTCGCCGTCGTCGCCGAGGGGGCGCAGGGAGACGGCGTCGATGTCGACGGCCGCGCCGTCGGGGACGCTGAGGCGCAGTTCGCCTCGGCCGGTCGCGGTGGCGGTGAGGTCGGTCTCGAGCCGCTGCCAGCCGCCTGCCTCCACCTCGAGTTCGGCTTCGGCGAGGTCGCCCAACTGGACGCCGATGCGGACGGGTGCCGCCGTGCGGGCGAACAAGGTAAGGCGGAGGCGCCGGCCCGCGGTGGCGCCGATGCCGTCCCAGCCTTCGTTGGTGATGGCGGCGGGGCCGGTGAGGGCGGTGTAGTGCAGGTTGTTGGGGTGCAGCGGGTCGTCGGTCGCGACGGCGGCGGTGCCTTCGACGGTCCAGCCGGTGAGGGGGTGGAAGCCTTCGCGGTCGGTGGGGGCGAACTCGAAGTCGCCGTTGCGGACGAGTTCGGCGTTGAGGCCGCCGTCGAGGGCGTCGTTGAGGTCCTCGATGAACAGGCCCCACAGCTCGGGGGCCGCGTCGGCTACGGCGGCGCCCACTCGGAGGTCGACTCGCTGGGTCATGGTGTCTCGCCTTCCCGGCGTCTTTATCGGTAAAGTCGCATCACTCTACTCGTTCCCGACCCGGTGCTGTCAAGTCCCGCGCGGGGCGCGACGCGGCCCGGACCGCTCGGTCCGGGCCGCGTTCCCTGTCTACTTGAGGTTCTCGACCACGAAGGGGGCGTGGCCGTGGAGGTGGTTGTTCCAGCCGCCGTTCAGCGGCGCTCCTGCGGAGAGCAGGTTGGTCGAGTCGTTGCCGACGTCGAGCTTCCATGCGGCCCAGGAGATCCCGTTGGCCTCCATCCAGTCGACCCAGCGCTGGGCCTCGTCGAGGCAGAGGCGGCCGTCGAGGCCGCCGTCGGCGGCGCTGGCACCCCATTCGGTGACGAAGATCGGGAGGCCGCGGCTGATGGCGGTGTTCGCCTTGTCGCGGTTCCACTGGGCGTGGGTGCAGGAGTAGAAGTGCAGCGTGTACATCAGGTTGGTGCCCGCGACCGGGTCGGCGGCGGCCACGTCGACGTCCTGGGACCAGGTCGGGGTGCCGAGGATGATGAGGTTGTCAGGGTCGTGCTGCCGGATGGCGGCGACGGTGGCCTGGTGGTACGGCTTGACCTGGCCGCTCCAGGAGACCTGCTCGGGCTCGTTGTAGGTCTCCCAGATGATGTTCGGGAGGTGGCCGTAGCGGTCGGCGAGGTCGCTGAAGAACTCGACGGCCTCGGACTGGTGCTGGTGCGCCGCATGGGCGTGGAAGTCGACGATCACGTAGACGCCGGCGGTGGCGGCGTTGTCGATCACGGTCTCCACCTCGGACTTCCAGCGGGCGGGGTCGTCGAGGTAGGCGCCTTCGGGCTCGACGCCCATGGCGACGCGGAAGACGTCGATGTTCCAGTTGTCGCGCATCCATTCGAGCGCCGAGAGGTTCTGGGCGTACGGCTGGGTCTGCCAGTGCAGCCACATGCTCGAGACGCCCTTGAGCTGCACCGGGTTCCCGGACGCGTCGCACATCTTGGTGCCGCAGACGCTGAGCTTGCCGTGCTCTTGGACCGGGGTGCCCTCGGGCGCGGGGTCGGTGGGGTCGGGGTCGGTCGGGGTGGGTTCGGTGGGCTCGGGCTCGGTGGTCTGCTCGCCGTCGCCGTCGCCGCAGGCGATGCCGTTGACCTCGGCGTTGGCGATGTCGCCGGGGGCGCCGCTCGCGGTGAAGCCGAAGACCTCGCGGGTCTGGCCGGCCTCGATCCGTGCGTTCCAGCCCGCATCGGCGGCGGTGAAGTGCGAGCCGCTGAGGGTCTGGCCGGTGACGTTCCAGGCGCTGATGCCGGAGACAGCGCTGGTGAAGTCCCATTCGACGGTCCAGTCGCCGACGGCCTCGGCGGAGGTGATGCTGACGTTGGCCTGGAAGCCCGAGCCCCAGCTGCTGACGACGTTGAGGTCGACCTCGCAGCCCGGGGCGGCGTTCGCGCCTTGGGACGCGACGAGGCTGACGGCCCCGGCGCTGAGCGCCGCGGCGGCCGCGCCGATGATCGCGGTGAGTTTTCGTCTTCTACCGGGTTGCATGTTCTGCCCTTCGTCGAATGCCGGTTCGATGGGAAGCGCTCCCAACTTTATATCGGAGTTTGTCAATATCTAGCGGTCGCGTCAAGTGGCGTTTGCGCGAGCCGGACAGAGGGAACAATGGGGAGATGTTTCGCGCGACGCTGGCCACCGTCTGTGGCCTGGTGATGCTCACCGGAGCCGCGGGCTGCGGGACCGGCCAGCGGGAGTCGGGCGCGGCCGCCGCGGCCGAGACGTTCTCGGCAGCGGTCGGCCGGGGCGACGCGGCCGCCGCGTGCGAAGCGCTCGCGCCGGAGACCGTCGCGGCGCTCGTCGCCTCGGAGGGGGACGCGTGCGAGGCCTCGCTCGAACCGGAGGAGCTGCCGAGCGGCGAGGTCGGCGAAGTCCAGGTGTGGGGCGACCGCGCCCAGGTGCGCACCGACTCGGACGTGCTGTTCCTCGTCGAACTCGAGGACGGCTGGAAGGTCGTCGCCGCCGGATGCGAGCCGCAGGGCGAGCGTCCCTACATGTGCGAGGTGGGTGGCTGATGGACCGGCGCAGCATGTTCGCGGCCTACCTGGTCGTGGTCTTCGGCGGGCTCGCGTACTTCATCGCCGTGGGCCTCCTGCGACTCTGAGGAGGGGAAATGAAGCGCTTCCTGCGGGACAACGGCCTGAGCGTGGGCTTCGGCGCCATGTTCCTCGCCGCACTGGTCGGGCAGGCCTTCGCCGGGCAGGCGGACTTCAACGACCGGCAGCTCTCGCAGGGCGGCCCCGAGGTCACGCTGCTGCAGTACCTGGCCTCGAGCGACTTCGCGGTGAACGTCGCGGAGAACTGGCAGTCGGAGTACCTGCAGTTCTTCCTGTACGTGTTCGCGACCGTGTGGCTCGTCCAGCGCGGCTCGCCCGAGTCGAAGCCGATGGACCAGATCGGCACCGAGTCGGACGAGCAGCAGGAGATCGGGCGGTACGCCGACGAGGACTCCCCGAAGTGGGCGCAGGCGGGCGGCTGGCGCACCGCGGTGTTCTCCCGCTCGCTCGGCATCGCGATGGCCGTGATCTTCCTGCTGTCGTGGTTCGCCCAGTCGGTGGCCGGCCTCAGCGTGTACAACGCCGAGCAGATCGCCGAGCTCCAGGACCCGGTGAGCTGGCCGGCGTACCTGGGCGTGGCGGAGTTCTGGAACCGCACGCTGCAGAACTGGCAGTCGGAGCTGCTGGCCGTGGGCTCGCTCGCGGTCTTCAGCGTCTACTGGCGCCAGCGCGGCTCACCCGATTCGAAGCCGGTCGGCACCTCGCACGACACGACCGAGAAGTCGGGCTGAGGTCAGACGCGTTCGAGGGCGGCGTCGGTGCGGGCCCGGATGTCGTTGCAGGCCTCGCAGACCGTGTCGGGGATGAGCCCGGCGCGGGTGAGCAGGGCGAAGATCTTGCAGCCGAGGCAGAACGCGAAGAAGGCCTCGAGGGCGGCGGCCGCGGTGAGGGCGCCGAGGACGATCCAGCCGGCGAGGTCGAGGTCGAAGACGAGGAGCAGCAGCGCCGAGGCGATCGAGAAGGCCGCGCCGATGCCCTGCGCGAAGCGCTTGGGCGGGCCGGGGACGGGCTTGGGGGCGATGGGGAGGCGGGGCGTGACGACGCGGGTCACGACCTGGCCGAGGACGCTGAGGCTCGGGCCGGTGGCGACGCGGGCGATGAAGCCGAGCGCGATGACGACCACGAGCCATTCGAGCTGGAAGACGAGCGCGGCCGCGCTCATGGCGACCACGCCGGCGGCGACGAGGCGGGCGGAGACCTCGTTCACGGGGTTGGGGAAGCTGAACAGGCGGCGCATGGGCGGGCGTCTTTCTGAAGGAACCAGGGCAAGGCCCCCAATGCTAGCTCCGGGTTCGCCGAGCGGCCCGTTCTGGCGGAGGCGCTGATCTCCGGGCCGCGATACCATCGGTGCTCGATCGACTACGGGGGCTCGTGTGGGGGAAGCGACGGAGATGGTCGTGCTGCTCGGCGACGACGGCGCGCCGATAGGCAGCGAACGCAAGGACCGGGTGCACGGCGCGGCGACGCCCCTGCACCTGGCGTTCTCCTGCTACGGGTTCGACGCCGCGGGGCGGCTGCTCGTGACCCGCCGGGCGGCGGTCAAGCGGGCGTTCCCGGGGGTGTGGACGAACACGTGCTGCGGGCACCCGGGGCCGGGCGAGTTCATGGAGTCGGCGATCCGGCGGCGCCTCGCGATGGAGTTGGGCGTCGAGGCGCGGGACCTGGTGTGCGCGCTGCCGAGCTTCCGGTACCGGGCCGAGTCGAACGGCGTGGTCGAGAACGAGATCTGCCCGGTGTACCTGTGCCGCGTCGAGGGCGAGCCCGCGCCCGACGCGGGCGAGGTCGGCGAGTGCGCGTGGGTCGACTGGGCCGCGTACGTCGCCCGCGCGGCGCGCCCGGACTCGGACCTCTCGCCGTGGTCGCGGCTTCAGGTCGCGCAGTTGCACGAGTGGGGCCTGGTCGACGCGTACCTGCGGCGGTGAGGGCGGCGCGGTGAGCGCCGCCCCCGTGCCTCACTTCCCGGTGAAGACCGCCTGCCGCTTCTCGCGGAAGGCGCGCATGCCCTCCTTCTGATCCTCGGTCGCGAAGAGGGCGTGGAACGCCCGCCGCTCGTAGCGGATGCCGTCGGCGAGCCCGGTCTCGAGCGCCCGGTCGACGCAGTCGCGGGCGGCCATCGCGGCGAGCTTGCCGTAGCCGGCGATCTGCTCGGCGGCCGCGTTGACCTCGTCCGCGAGCCGGTCGGCGGGCACGACCCGGGAGACCAGGCCGATCCGCTCGGCCTCTTCGGCGTCGACGAGGCGGCCGGTGAGGATGAGGTCCATCGCCTTCGCCTTGCCCACCAGGCGGGTCAGCCGCTGCGTGCCACCGATGCCGGGGATGACGCCGAGCGTGATCTCGGGCTGCCCGAACTTGGCGGTGTCGGCCGCGATGATCATGTCGCACATCATCGCCAGTTCGCAGCCGCCGCCGAGGGCGTACCCCGAGACGGCCGCGATCTTCGGGGTCCGCAGGGCGGCGAAGGCCTCCCAGCCCGCGAAGTAGTCCTCGGCGATCATGTCCGCCGCCGACTTCCCGCTCATCTCCTTGATGTCGGCGCCCGCCGCGAAGGCCCGCTCCGAGCCGGTGACCACGATGCAGCCCACGTCGGGGTCGGTGTCGAGCGGGGTCAGCGCGCCGACCAGTTCGGTCATGAGCGCGGTGTCGAGGGCGTTGAGGACCTCGGGCCGGTGCAGGCGCACCCGCACGACCCGGCCGGTGCGTTCGATCTTCAGTCGCATGTCGCGCGCCTTTCTCAGGAGTCCCAGATCGCGCCGTACGCGGGGATGCCGCGGCGCTCGAGGCCGTGTACGACCTGCCAGGTGAGCTTCTTGTTGGAGATGCAGATGACGGCCTCGGCGCCGAAGTCGCGGTGGGCGGCGGCGGCGAGGCGGACCATGTCGGGCTTGCCGTGCAGGGCCGTGTCCCAGATCCGGGCCTCCGGCTGGACGGCGAGGATCTCGTCGACCAGCTCGTCGCCGAACGTCTGGCGCGGCGACCGCGTCGACCACACCAGCAGCGCCGGGACCTCCTGCGCGAGCAGGTGCGGCAGGCAGGGGCCGATGCCGCTGCCGGTCGCGACGTAGACGACCTTGCGGAACAGGACCTCGATGTTCGCCACGCCCGCGGTCGTGATGCCCTTGACCCACACGTGGGACGGCAGGTCGTCGATGAACCTCCCGGTCCAGTCGCCCGCCCGCGAGATCGTGAGGCGGAAGCCGTGCTCGTCGGGCGAGGGGATGTTCGCGAACGAGTGCCATTCGAGGAGCGGCGACCGGCTGATCGCCGTCGAGGAGCCCGCGAACGGCTTGCGGCCGTGCGTGAACCGGGCGATCGCCACGTGCGAGGACGGCCGTTTGATGTCGACCGGGACGCGGCGCAGCCGGGTCCACGGCGCGACGACCGCCGCGGTGAGCGCGACGAGCACCCAGAACTCGAGCGAGGCGAGCAGCTCCCGGTGTCCGATCTGCGCGACGGTGAGCGCCCAGAGCAGGACCAGGGAGGACCACCCGCCGAAGCGGTGCACGAGTTCGAACCGGTTGTGGTTCTCGGCCCGCAGCTTCGGGATCGTCGTCACCAGCATCGCCGCGAAGAGCCCCACGAGCGCATACGCCAAGAGCAGCACGTCCGCCGTAGCGCGCTCCACTGTGGCGAGTGCGACGAACGCGGCGAACCACAGCGAGCCCGCCACAGCGCCGCCGACGTGCAGGCCGCCGAAGTGGTAGACCTTCGCCAGCGTCCACCGCACCCGCAGCGGCCAGGTGACCGGCGCCGAGGTGGCGATGCGGAAGAGCAGGTTGATGAGGCGCTGGCGGCGGATGAGGATCGCCAGGGCGAAGTTGAACAGCGCCGCGCGCGAGGCGAACTCGGCGTCGACGCCGGGCAGCGCGGTCGCCAGGACGATCGCGTTGACGGCGATCACGGCGGCGGCGAGCCGGTTGAAGTGCATCAGGACCGGGTGTTTGAAGACGCGGCGCGCCAGGGGCAGGAGCGGCGGGAGCGTGACGTCGTCCAGCGGCGCGTGCTTGAGCTGGGTCATGCCGTGGCCTCCCGCCCGAGCCGGGCGAGGCGCAGCAGCCGGGCTTTGTCGATCTTGCCGCGATCGGTGAGAGGGAGCGCTTCCAGCAGGTGGATGGCGGCCGGGACGCAGTAGTACGGGAGGGCTTCGGCGACGATCTTGCGCGCGAGATCGGCGTCCACGGTGGCGGGCTGGACGAACGCCGCGAGCGAGCGGTCGTCGAGCTTCACCGTCGCGGCCCTGGCGCATCCGGGCACGCTCTCGAGCACCGCGGAGACGGCGTCGAGTTCGACCCGGAAGCCCCGGATCTTGACCTGGTCGTCGGTGCGCCCGAAGTGCTCGAGTTCGCCGTCGGGGGTCCACCGGCCGAGGTCGCGGGTGCGGAACATGGTGCGGCCGCCGCCGAGGAACGGGTCGGGCCGGTACCGCTCGGCGTTGAGCTCGGGGTTGGCGAGGTAGCCCGCGGAGACGCCGTCGCCGCCGGCCCACATCTCCCCCACTTCCCCTATGGGGCAGGGCTTCCCGTGCTCGTCGAGGATGTAGACGGTGTTGTTGGGGGTGGGGCGGCCGATGGTCAGCCGCTCGGCCCCGGGGTGGTGGCGCTGCATCGTGTTGACGATGGTGGTCTCGGTCGGACCGCACCCGTTGTAGAACGCGCACCGCCGCGCCCACCGGTCGGCGAGCGCGCGGGGGCACGGCTCTCCGGCGACGGCCACGGTCCGGACCCGTTCGCACGCTTCGGGATCGAGGCGCGAGAGGATCGTCGGGGTCGCGATGATGACCTCGGCTTCGCGCGCGGTGGCGGCGATGTCGTCGCCGCGGATGAGGAGCGTGCCGCCGTGGGTGAGGCAGCCGAGTATCTCCCAGGCGGCCATGTCGAAGGCGATGTTGAGGATCTGGCCCACGGTCGTCCCCGGCCGGATGCCGAGGTCGCCGGGGTCGGTCAGGAGGAGGTTCGCGAGGTTGGCGTGGGTGACCGCGACGCCGTTGGGGGCGCCGGTCGTGCCCGAGGTGAACAGGACGTAGCAGGCGCCGTGAGGGTCGGCGGGCACGCGCGGGGCCGGGACGTCGGTCGTCTCGGCCATGACCTCGTCGATGTCGATGCCGGTGCAGCCTTGCGGCAGCTCCACGGGCGCATCGGATTGCGTGAGGACGATGGTGCTGCGGGCGGTCGCGAGGATGTGCCGGAGTGCCGGGGTCCGGACCATCTTGGCGTCTTGCGGCACGTAGGCGGCGCCGGTCTTGAGGATCGCGAGGATGCCGACGACCATGGGGAGGCCGCGGCGCACGACGAGCGCGACGCGGTCGCCGGGGCGGACGCCGTCGCCGATGAGGTGGGCGGCGAGCCGGTTGGCGTGCCGTTCGAGTTCTCCGTAGGTGAGGCGGCGGCCGCGGTGCGCCGCCGCGGCGGCGTCGGGCGTGGTCGCCGCGTAGTGCTCGATGCGCTGGTGCATCGCGACTCGGGGCACGGCGCGGGCGGGGCCCCATCCGAACTGGCGGAACAGGCGCTGGTCCCGTTCCTCCAATCCGATTGGAGCCCCGCGGGCGCCGAGCAGCGCCGTTCCGTTCGATTGCTTGACGTAGTCGTATTGTTGCCATGTGTAGTCGATTGCAGGCATAGGTCACCCCGCCGGTAGATGTGTTTGCTTGAGTCCCAACCCTTTCGGTACATGCGCACGCCAACTGTGGTAGCGCTCACACGAGAGAAAGTATAGATTTCAATCAATTTCAAGTCAATGCTTCCCAAGGCGGCCGAACGGGACCCGCGGCGGCCTCACGCGGGGAAGGCGAGGTCGCCGTACCGCTCGAGGGCTGCGGGGAGGTCCGCGGGCCGGTCGCGGAGGACGGCGTCGAGGAACAGCATGGCGGCGTCGGCGGTGGCGCGGAGGCCTTCGGTGCGGCCGATGGTGCCGACCGCCGAAGGGACCGGCGGGAAGTAGAGGGCGGCGTCGGTGAAGGAGAAGTGGCCGGCGCCGGGGAGCGAGAGGCGGTAGGTCCCGGCGGGGCCCAGGGCGAGGGCGGTGTCGAGCGTCGGCAGGTAGTCGGGGTTCCGCGCCGCGGAGATCGGACTCGTGATCGACAGGGCCGGTTGGGAGAAGGGGCCGGGCGGCAGGGTCGGTTCGAGGCCGCCGTCGATGTGGACGGCGGCGTCGAAGCGGGGGTCGGCGGCCAGTGCCGCGAGGGCGGCGGCGCCGCCGCGGGAGTGGCCGGCGACGGCGGCGCGGTCGGTGTCGAGGTGGTCGGCGAGTCCGATCGTCTCGAGCCGGGTGAGGACGAAGCTGAGGTCGGCGGCGCGGGTCTCGATGTTGGCGCGGTTGATCGCGGCGATCTCGTCCTCGTCGGTGGTGGTGAGGATGTTGCGGGAGTGGACGGGTTCGCCGTCGAGATAGGTGATCGCCGCGTCGTAGGGGTGGTCGAGGGCGGCGACGGCGTACCCCCGGCTGGCCCATTCCTCGGCGAGGACGGTGTTGGCGGTGCGGGTGGCGCTCAGGCCCGGCGAGAAGACGATGACCGGGAAGTCGCCGGGGGCGGCCGGCGCGTCGGCGACGGCGTGCGAGGGGGCTGCGGCGGCCTCGGCGAGGAGGAACGCGGGGATGCCGAAGAAGTCGGCGGAGGCCGCGGTGACCGCTTGGGACGCTTCGAGTGAGGGCCTGCCGCCGATGGTCGTCGCGGCGCCGGGCCGCGGCTCGGCCGGGTACCAGAGCTGGACCACCACGGCGCGGTGGTCGTCGGGGTCCGCGGAGAGCGGTTCGGGTCGGGTGTCGTCGGTCCACTGGTAGACCGCGGTGCCGACCGCGTACGCGCCGGTCGGCTCGGGGTAGACCGGGACGGGCAGCGCCCAGGCAGCGACGGGCGCGCCGGCGAGGACGAGCAGGCAGGCGGCCGTCGCGGGGATCGCGAACCGGCGGCGCACCCGCCTGCGGCCGCGTCGTGCCACCGCGACGGCCGCGACGGTCGCGGCCACGGCGAGGACCGGGTACAGCTGCCAGCGCAGGCCGGTGGCCGCGAGCGCGGTCCCGGCGACCGCGACCGTCGCCGCGCCGTTGAGCAGGACGGCGGTCCGGTGCGGGAGCCAGCGGGCGAGTACGACGGCGAGCGCCCCGAGCACGGCCAGGATCTCCAAGGGGGACATGCTCGGTCCCGGGATCGGTTCGGTCACCGGCCCGATTCTGGCACCGGCGCGGGCGGGCCGCGTCGGCCTTCGGGTCGATTCCGGGGCCGGGGCCTCGGTCTTTCGGCCGATCTCAGGCGGCGGCCGCCGAGAGTCCCTGGGGCGCCTGCGGCCGCTCGCGTGCCTCGATGGCGGTGGCGACGCGGGCGGCGAAGGCTTCGACGGCGGCGGTGCGCTCGTCGGCGCGCCAGGCCAGGCCGTACCGGACCGGCGGGGCGTCGAGGATCTGCAGGTAGGCGATACCGGGCCGGGGCTGGTGGGCGGCGGTGTGGGCGCCGGTGAGGAGCGCGCCTTTGCCCGCGGCCGTGAGCATGAGGGCTTCCTGGAGGCTGGTGATGCCGGGTCCGGCGGGGATCGGGCGGCCGTCGGGGGTGGTACGGGGCGGGCGGCGGTAGTCGGGGATGTCGCCCTCGATCGCGAGGAGGGGGGTCTCGGCGAGGTCGTCCATGGTCAGCCAGGGGCGGGACGCGAGCGGGTGGCCGGCGGCGACGGCGAGGACGCGGGCCTCGGTGAGCAGGGTCGGGCCTTTGGCGAGGTCGCCTTCGCGCACGGGGAGCTCCATGAACTGGACGTCGTAGTAGCGTTCGCGCAGCTGCGCGAACGGATCGGTGAAGGACATCTCGCAGATCTCGACGGCCAGTTCGGGGTGGGCGGCGCGGAGGTCGTCGACGGCGCGGATGGCGATCTCGCCGGTGAGCGAGTCGGCGAATCCGACGCGGAGGGTCCCGCCGAGGCCGCGGGCGGCCGCGGCGGTGCGGGCGAGGGCGCGTTCGATGGCGTGGTGGTGGGGTTCGACGTCGTCGCGGAGGCGCGCGCCGAGGTCGGTGAGTCGCACGGTGCGGCTGGTGCGCTCGAACAGCGGCGCGCCGATGCGGCGTTCGAGGCGCTGGACGAGCTGGCTGACGCGGGCGCGGGAGAGGCGCATGCGCGTCGCCGTGCGGCCGAAGTGCAGTTCCTCGGCCAGGATCAGGAAGCACTCGAGTTCGTCGCGTTCCATCGGGTTCCTCCGCATCGGTAAGCCTGACTTACCGAACGTTGCGGCCTTCGCCGTTGTTCCCGCCCGCCTCAGGGCCGACGATTGCCGGGCCACTGCAACCGACCTGAGGAGTGTCCTGTGAAAGCCCGTGAATGGGGTGTGCTGCTCGTCCTTTCTGGAGCGATCTTCCTGGAGGGCATCGACATCGCCATGCTCAACATCGCCCTGCCCTCGATCCGCACCGACCTCGGCCTGTCCACCGGGTCGCTGCAGTGGGTCGTGAGCGCGTACGTCCTCGGCTACGGCGGCTTCATGCTGCTGGGCGGCCGGGCCGCGGACATCCTGGGCCGCCGCCGGGTGTTCCTGGCCGCGCTGTTCGTGTTCCTGCTGTTCTCGGGCCTCGGCGGGCTCGCCGAGCACGGGGCGACCCTGATCGCGGCCCGGTTCGTGACCGGTCTGGCCGCCGCGTTCATGACCCCGGCCGGCCTCTCCATCATCACCACCGGGTTCGAGGAGGGGCCGAAGCGCGACCGGGCGCTGATGATCTACGGCGCGATCGGCGCGGGCGGTTTCACACTCGGCATGGTCATCGGCGGCCTGCTCACGGCGCTCGACTGGCGGTGGGTGTTCTTCATGCCGGTGCTGCTGTCGCTGGTGCTGCTGGTCGCGGCGGCGCTGCTCATCCCGAAGGCGGCCCGCCCGGAACGGGACGGCCGGCGCTTCGACCTGCTCGGGGGCCTGACGATCACGGCGGCGGTGGTGCTGCTCGTGCTCAGCGTCGAACGCGCCTCCCATGTGGGGCTGGCATGGACGGCCGGGACGGCCGCGGCGAGCCTGGTGCTGTTCGCCTTGTTCTGGGCGGTCGAGCGGCGGCACCCGGCGCCGCTGGTGCGCCTGGGCATCCTGCGCTCGCCGTCGCTGTTGCGCGCCAACCTGGTCGGGATGCTGTTCATGGCCGGGTTCTTCGGCTTCCAGTTCCTGGTGGTGCTGTACCTGCAGGAGCTGCGCGGCTGGTCGACGATCGAGGCGAGCCTCGCGATGCTGGTCCTCGGCGTCGACGTGGTCCTCGCCCCGATGCTGACGCCGAAGCTGGTGCGGCGCTTCGGGAACGCCCCGGTGCTGCTGGCCGGCCTCGGGTTCGCGGCGCTGTCGTACGCGCTGTTCCTGACCGCGGGCGCAGACGCGTCGTACCTCGAGCTGCTGCCGAGCCTGGTGTCCACCGGGATGGCGTTCACGCTCGCCTACGGGCCGCTGACGATCATCGCCACCAACGGGATCGACGAGTCGGAGCAGGGCCTCGCCGGCGGGCTCCTGTACACGTCGTTCCAGTTCGGCGCGGCCATCGGCCTCGCGGGGGTCGCGGCGGTGAACGTCGCCGCGACCGCTTCGGGCGGGCCCGGGGCGCTCCTCGACGGCTACCGCGCCGCGATGCTGGTGCCCCTCGCGGCGGCCGTCACGGCCGTGGTCATCGGCTCGTTCAACCTGCGCCGCAAGGCCGACGCGCCGGAGCCGGAGCTCGCGGCCGTCTGACGCCCGCCGCAGCGAGCGCCGGCCGCGGCCTGACAGCCGCGGCCGGCACCGCTGCGCCCCAGCGCTCGCTTCCATTCCGGAGCGGTCCGGCTGGTTGGCCGAAGCGCGGTCGCGGGTTTCCTCGTTGGCAGGAGTGCGAAGCCATGGGAGATCGATGACGAGTCGTGGGCCCGGATCGGGCGCGGCACCGGCGTTCCCGACCCTCGGCAAGGTCCGCTGCTCAGATCTTGGCGGCGACGCCGAAACGGGCACCTGAGGGCGCGGCGATCTCGGCGAGGTTGCGGCCTGCGGACTCGTACGGGCCCTTGACGATTGCTCCGCCGAGCGCGACCGCGCGAGCAGTGGTCGCCTCGACCGAGTCGACCCCGTAGAACACGGTCCACCCCACAGGCGCCTCCTCGGAACTCACGCCGGCGAACGGGGCACTGGCTCCCGGTGCGCTTATGGAGGCAGCGGCGAGGGGTTCGTCCGCGTCCTCCCCTCCGCTGATCGTCCAGCCGAGCAGGCGCCGGTAGCAGTCGAGCGGACCGGTGAGGTCGGCCGCGGCGAACGTGTACCACACCGGTGCGTCCCGCACTCCCGATGCTTGCAGACCAGCGCCGTCGGAACGGATCTCGAAGAGTCCGAAGTGGAAGCCCGCCGGGTCTTCGAGGAGCGCGTATACCAAGTCCTCACCCACCGGCGAAGCGGGCATGACGACGGTGGCACCGAGTCCGATCGCGCGCGCAACGGCGTCCGCGCATTCGGCGACGCGGAAGTAGACCGTCCAGCGGCTGGGCACGCCCGGCAGAAACGCAGGCGACGCGCCTACGAGCCCGGCGATCGCCCGACCGCTCCCTCCGGTGTCGCCGAGGTGGAAGTCGACGTAGTACTCCACCTCAGCTCCGAAACCGACCGCGGACCAGCCGAACAGCCCTGTGTAGAAGTCGCGGTCGCGCCTGAAGTCGGTGGAGACCGAATCCACCCACGCAGGTGCGCCGTTCGGCATTGTCGCGGCCATGTTCGGCTCCTTCGTCGAGGATCGCTGCCCAGACCTTGCCACAGGCCACCGACACGTCAATGCGTTCTCGGCTGAAGTCCGCCACCGCTTCCCCGCCGGGGTCGGACCGTCCTAGGGGAGCGGGTCGCCGGGGCGGACCAGGCCGGTCTGGTAGGCGATGACGACGAGCTGGGCGCGGTCGCGGACGCCGAGCTTGGTCATGGCCCGGTTGACGTGGGTCTTCGCGGTGAGCGGCGAGAGGTAGAGCTTGGCGGCGATGTCGTCGTTGGAGAGGCCGTGGGCGGCGAGGGCGAGGACTTCGCGTTCGCGTTCGGTTAGGGCCGCAAGGGGTTCGGGGCTCGGGAGCGGGCCGGGCCCGTTCTGGCCGAGGAAGCGGCCGATCATGCCGCGGGTCGCCTTGGGCGACAGCAGCGCCTCCCCGCCCGCGACGACCCGGATGGCGCGCACGAGGTCGGCGGGCTCGACTCCTTTGCCGAGGAACCCGCTCGCGCCCGCGCGCAGGGCCAGGACCACGTTGTCGTCGTTCTCGAACGTGGTCAGGACGAGGACGCGCACGCCCGCGAGGTCCTCGTCGGCGGCGATCCGCTTCGTGGCCTCGATGCCGTCCACTTCGGGCATGCGGATGTCCATGAGGACGACGTCGGCGCGCTCGGAGCGGGCGAGCTCGACCGCTTCGCGGCCGTTCGCGGCCTCGCCGACGATCTCCAGATCCGGCTCGGAGCCGATGATCATGGAGAAGCCCGCGCGGATGAGCGCCTGGTCGTCGGCCAGCAGGACTCGGATGGTCACGGCGTCTCCTTCGCGGTGGCGGGCAGTTCGGCGTGGACGGCGAAGCGGCCGTCCACGGGTCCGGCGGTGACGGTGCCGCCCGCGGCGGCGGCGCGCTCGCGCATGCCGACCAGGCCGTACCCCGACCCGGTCGCCTCGGCGCCGTGGCCGATCGCGTTGCCGACGTCGATCGTGACCGCGCTCGGCGTGTACGCCACGTCGAGCGCGGCGCGGCCCGTGCCGTACTTGTGCGCGTTCGTCAGCGACTCCTGGACGATGCGGTACGCGGCCAGGTCGACCACGGCGGGCAGGTCGCGGACGGTGCCGCTCTGGCGGTGCTCGACCTGGAGCCCGGCGGCCGCGAACGAGTCGAGGAGTTCGGCGAGGCGCGCGAGGCCCCGGGTCGGCTCGGTGGGCGCGTCCGGCTCGTCCTCGCCGCGGAGCACCCCGACGACCGAGCCGAGCTCCTGCATCACCGTGTCGGCGGCGCGGCGGATGTGCGCGAGCGCGGGCCCGACCGCCTCGGGCCGGGTCCGCAGGACGTGCGCGGCGGCCCCGGCCTGCACGTTGATCACCGCGATGTGGTGGGCCACAACGTCATGGAGCTCCCGCGCGATGCGCAGCCGCTCCTCGGCGACGCGGCGGCGCGCCTCCTCCTCGCGGGACTCCTCGGCGCGGCGGGCCCGCTCCTCGACCGAGTCGATGTAGGCGCGGCGGCTGCGGGTCGCGTCCGCGACCGCGATGACCGCGATCGACCAGGCCGCGAACCCGAGATTGTCCGGCGCGGTCCAGGCGGCGTCGCCGAACAGCCCCGCCGCCACGTACATGGCCGCGATGCACGCGCCCGCCACCAGCCACGCCCGGCGCCGGTTCGTGCGCCGCGCGAACGTGTACCCGACGATGAACCAGGTCAACAGCAGCAGCGGATGACGGTTCCCGGTCGCCGCGATGATCCCCAGCAGCACCACGGTGTCGGCGATCAGGAGCCGCTCGGGCCAGCGCCGCCGCAGCGACAGGCACACCACCGCCGTCACGCCCACCATCACATGCACTGCGATCGGGAAGTCGATCTGGTCGGGACGGGGACCGTGCTCCCCCTTCTCGTCCCCGAGGAAGTAACCGAGGAAGAACAGCCCGGTGAACACGACCGAGAAGACCGCGTCGACGAGCGCCGCGTGCCTGCGCGTCCACGCCCGAACCTGCCCCCATGCCATGGCGAAATCGTATCCGCCCGCCTACACGCAGGTCATCGTCCGCACGCAGTAACGCCGGGCCGCGCGACTACCGCAACCGCAGTAGGCCAACGGCCCGCCGCCGGAGGACGACGATTACGACCGCCGGATCCGAGACTTGACCGCATGATCGAAGTACACGACCTCACCAAGCGCTACGGCGACAAGACCGCCGTCGACGGTCTCACCTTCACCGTCAAGCCCGGCATCGTCACCGGCTTCCTCGGCCCCAACGGCGCCGGGAAGTCCACCACCATGCGGATGATCCTCGGCCTCGACCGGCCGACCTCCGGCACCGCCACCGTCAACGGCCGGCCCTACGCCGACCACGCGGACCCGCTCCACCAGGCCGGCGCGCTCCTCGACGCGAAGGCCGTCCACACCGGACGGTCCGCGTACCGCCACCTGCACGCGCTGGCCGCCACCACGGGCATCCCGAAGTCCCGCGTCGACGAAGTGATCGACATCGTCGGCCTCCACCAGGTGTCCCGCAAGCGGGTCGGCGGGTTCTCGCTCGGCATGGGCCAGCGGCTCGGGATCGCCTCGGCGCTCCTCGGCGACCCCGACGTGGTCATCCTCGACGAACCCACCAACGGCCTCGACCCCGAAGGCGTGCTGTGGATCCGCAACCTCATGCGGGACCTCGCCGCGCAGGGCCGGACCGTGTTCGTCTCCTCGCACCTGATGAGCGAGATGGCGCTCACCGCCGAGCACCTGATCGTGATCGGCAAGGGCCGCATGATCGCCGACACCTCGGTGAGCGGCTTCATCGAGAACGCCGCCAACGAGAGCGTCCGCGTCCGCTCGCCCCACGCCAACGCCCTCCACGACCTCCTCGCCGGGCCCGGCGCGACCGTGCTCAGCGTCGACCGCGGCCTCTTCGAGGTCACCGGCCTCACCGCCGAGACCATCGGCGACCGCGCCGCCGCCGCCGGCATCGCCCTCCACGAACTCACCGTCGTCCGCCCCTCGCTCGAGGAGGCCTTCATGGAACTCACCAAGGACGCCGTCGAATACCAGTCCACGCTGATCGGAGAAGCACGATGACCACTGCAGCAACGCTCGAACCGGTCGGGGTCGCCGCCCGTCCCCGCAAGCGGGTCAGCCAGGCCCGCGTCGTAAAAAGCGAATGGATCAAGTTCTGGTCCGTGCGCTCCACCTGGATCACCCTGGTCGTCGGGGTCCTCCTGCTCGTCGGCTTCGGCCTCCTGGCCTCGTCGATGTTCGGCGACGGCTCCGAGCCGGGCGGTCCTCCCGGCAACGAGCCCACGGACCCGGTGAGCGCCAGTCTCACCGGCACGAACTTCGCGATGCTCGCGTTCGGCACCCTCGGAGTGCTGCTCATGGCCGGCGAGTACGGCACCGGCATGATCCGCTCCTCGGCCACGGCCGTCCCGAAGCGGCTCCCGGTGCTGTGGGCCAAGATCGCGGTCTTCAGCGCAGTGGTCTTCACCGTCGCGCTCGCCGGTGCCGCGGTCGTCTTCACCGCGGGCCAGGCCATCATCGGCGACAACGGCGCGTCCTGGTCCGATCCGGGCGTCGCCCGCGCCGTGATCGGCACCGCGGTCGTCCTGACCGGCTCGGGCCTGCTCGGCATCGGCCTCGGCGCGCTCATGCGCTCCACACCCGGCGCGATCACCACCCACTTCGGCGTCATGTTCCTGCTCAGCGGGATCGCGGCCCTGCTGATCCCCGAGAGCTGGAGCGACGTCGTGCGGTACCTGCCGCAGAGCGCCGCCAGCGCCTTCACCGAAGTGACCCAGCAGGAGGGCGACCTCTCCCCCTGGGCCGGGCTGAGCGTCTTCGCCGGCTACGTCGCCGCCCTGATCGGCGCGGCCGCCTGGCGCCTCAAGCGCTCCGACGTCTGACCGTGCAGACTGCACGCAACACCGGGAAACCGCTGTCGGCCGCGCTTTGGAGAGCGCGGCCGGCGGCGCCGTTCACCTTGGGCACCTAGGCTCGGGGCTGTGAACGAACCTCTCACCCTGCGCTGCCGCGCCGCGTTCGCACGCAAGCTCGCCGCCGTGGTCCTGCTCGGCTACTTCTCGATCGCCGTCCCGGTCTACCTGGTGCTCAACGGCAACGACGAAGGCATTATCGAGACGCTCCTCGGCGGCTGCCTCTACCTGGTCATCGCCGCCGCCGCCATCGGCAACGCCTTCGGTCTGCGCTGCAAGATGATCCTCGACGACGAAGGCGTCACCTTCGTCCAATCAGCGGGCGAGATCCGCCTCGCCTGGAACGAGATCACCGCCATAGAAGTCGGCGGCGACTCCCACACCTGGGAAGTCGAGGTCCGCACCGCGACCGCGAACCACCGGCCGAGCGCACTCAAATGCCTGCGCTGGTTCGGCAAGCCCAAGTCGCTGCGCCAAGCGGTCGAAACCCTGGAGCGCTACCGCGCCGCCGCCCACTAGGGCCGGGCGATACGCCGCTCGAGCTCCTTCGGCAGCGGATACACCCGCTCGGGCGGCAGCAGCCGCTGCGACTTCGCCGCGCCGCCCTTCCGGATCAGATCGGCGGCCTGGCGCACCCGCGGCGTGAGGTCGGTCAACTCCACGACCCACTCCTCGGCGAACGTCCGGATCAGATGGCGGCCCACCCCCACCTGGATCGAGTAGTGGTTGAGCGCCGCCCCGCGCGCCGACCGCTCCGGATCCCACTGCACATGCACCGCGGCATGCGCCAGCGCCGCCGGATCCCCGGTCGTGAGCACCGCTTCCCCGAGCGCCCTCTCCCAGCCCTCCCGGGTGATCCGCACGGCGAGGATGCGCTCCTGCCCGGACTTGCGCGCCCAGTTGCTGCGGTGCATCAGCCACAGGAACGACGGCTTGATCCACGTCATCCGGTTGAACGAGAACGGCGCGATGAACCGCCCGGCCCCCAGCGCCGCGTCGGCGATCGCCGACGAATACGCCTGGTACACCACGATGGTGCGGGCGTCGAAGTCGGCGCGGATCTCGTACTGGGAAGCCATGACCGCAGCCTGGCACCCCCACCGCCGCGCCGCAAACCGATATCCGTTGCGCCCGCCCGCGCCTCCCGGTAGGTTCCCCCGGTGACACCCGATCCGCGACTCCCCGTCGACCTCGACGCCCTGACCGACGCCTACCGGCTCGGCGAGATCCACGCGATCCGCTACCTGCCCGACGGCCGGATGAACCGGAACTGGAAGGTCGCCGCCGACCGCGGCCGCTTCGCCCTCAAGCACCTCACCGACCGCGACCCGGGCACCGTCCGCCGCAACCTCGAACTCCTCCGACACCTCGCCGCCAAAGGCATCCCCCTCGCCGCACCGATCGCGACCGCCGGCGGCGACCTCGTGTGCGAGACCGGCGGCAACCACTACTACCTGTGCGAATGGATCGAAGGCGAGCACGTCGGCGCGGAGATGAGCCTCGCGCAGGCCGAGCACATGGGCACCGTGATCGCCCGCGTCCACCGGGCGCTGGCCGATCCCGGACTCGGACTCCCTGCGCTGCAACCCGGCTCAGCGCCGGTCAACGACCCTGACGCCGCGCTCGCCGAAACCGGCCGCTTCCTCAAAGCCGCCGAGCGACCCGACCAGGACGGCTTCGACCGCGCCGCGGCCCCGGTGCTGCGACGCCGCCTCGACCTCATCGCCGCGAGCGCGCCGCTGCGCCCGGAGCCGGGAGTCGTGCCGGGACCGCACGGCTGGACGCACGGCGACTGCCAGGACTGGAACCTCATCTGGAGCGGCGACCGCGTCCGCGCCGTGATCGACTGGGACCGCATCCGCTTCGGCGCCTATGCGGAGGAACTGGTGCGGGCGGCGACCTGGCAGTTCAATGAGCCTGACGGCCGCATCGACCTCGCCAAGGTCGCAGCGTTCCTGGCCGGGTACCGCTCGGTGCAGCCGATCGACGGGGCGGCGCTGGCCGAGGCGGCGCGTCGGCGCTGGTGGAAGATGCTCTCCCACTGCTGGCACCTGGACTTCCACTACGACCGCGGCGACGGCTCCTGCGACGACCTCTTCTTCAGCGACGACCTCCTGATGTCCTGGTGGACAGCGAATCTCGACGCCGTCGAGGCGGCCTTCGGGGCCTGAGGCCCGGATGCGGCGCGGAGGTCCTCCCGTCTCGCGGGCGGACAATCCCCGCGGGCGGTCTCCGGGCGGGACAGGACCGCGGCGTCGCGCCGGATTGCGCGGCGGCCGGGCGAGACCGGTTGCGCCGTCGGGTGGACGAGCATGGCCGTCGCGGTCGTCTCGGCGCCGGTTCATCTCGCCCCGGCGTCGAGCGACTGGGATCGGCAGCCCGCCTGGACGGCGGCCGCGATGGCGTCGCGGATCGGGCGTGGACCGGCCGGAAGGAGGGCGCGCAGGTCCGTGTGCGAGGCCTCGGCCCATCCGGCCTTGATGTTGGCGAAGATCGAGATCGTGTGGGTGGCCTGGTACGGCAGAAGTCCGGTGCCCTGCAGGCCCGCCCGTGCCTCCGAAAGCGACGCTGAGCGGTACTCGACGGGGCGGCCGAGCGATGCGGCCAGCGCTTCGGCGAGCTCGTCCCCGCCGACGGCGGCCGGGCCTTCGAGCTCGTAGGTCCGGTCCGCGTGGCGGCTCCGAGTGCCGGTCGAGAGGTCGCGGTCGGATTCGGCGGCGACGCGGACCGCGGCGTCGGCCAGGTCCTCCTTGGCTACGACCGACATCCGCCCCTCGCCGAACGGGGCCGCGAAGACGCCGGTCGCCGCGGCGGCCGCCGCCCCGGCCACGGCGAGACCGACGGGGATCTCGGTGTAGAGGCCGTTGCGGAGGATCGTGACATCGAACGGCGCCTTGGCGAGGCGCTCCTCGGTCCAGCGGTGCGGGAGCGCGATGGTCATGCGCTCGCCGGAGGCCGCAAGGCTGGTGTAGACCACGTGCTTCACCCCGGCCGCGGCGGCGGCGCCGAGGACCGCTCCGTGGCGGTCCAGGACGACGTCGTCTTCGGCGTATCCGGCCGAGATGAAGAGCAGGACGTCGACGTCCTTGAAGCCCTCGGAGAGGGACGCGGGGTCGTCGAAGTCGATGCGCCGGGCCGCGACGCCGTCGCCGCCGCGCGTTCCGGCCACGACCTTGACGTCGTCGATATCGTTGAGGCCCTTGAGGATGAGGCTGCCAAGGCCGCCGGTCGAGCCGGTCACGAGAATCATCGGGGTGCTCCTTGCGCGGTAGGGTTCGGGTGCAGTCCGAGTATCGGCGGGAGACTGCGGTTCCGAAAGGAGGCACTTCGGTGTCAGCCACGAACACGGCGGTAAGCACCCAGGTCGCGGCCCCTGATCCCCACGGCCCCTGTGGCGACGACGACTGCGGGATCCGGGACGTGCTCGACCGGTTGGGCGACAAGTGGAGTGTGCTCGTCGTCGTGGAGCTCGCGAAGGGCGTGCGCCGCTTCCGAGAGCTCGAGCGGGCCATCCCGGGCATCTCGCAGCGCATGCTCACGCTGACCACGAAGCGCCTGTGGCGCGACGGCCTGGTCGAGCGCACCGTGCACCCGACGATCCCGCCGCAGGTCGAATACCGGCTCACGCCGACGGGGCGCAGCCTGGCGGGCGTCATCACGGGCCTCGCCGACTGGTCGCGCGAGCACAAGGACGCCATCGCGACCGCTCGCGCCGACTGGGACGCCGAGCACGAGCCGTTGTAGCGGCCCTTGGCCGCGGGGTCGTCCAGCCAAGGGCCGCTCGTCTCACGCCACGGGCAGGAAGACCCGCATAGCTGTGCTCCCTCGCCCGGCCCAGCGGTGGTACGGGATGAGCCGGAGATCCGTCTCCGGCACAACCGCTCTGGGCCGCATGGCAGACCGGTACGGGAGCCCCGATGTGGCGAGTCCGGGACCCGAGCTCGCGCGGACGACCGCGCCGTCCGCTTCGAGGCGGGGCGGGTGCGCCGGGTCGACGCGCAGGGACTCGATCACGTGCCCTTCGGGGAGGTCGATCGACTCCACGCAGAGGACCAGGGGTCCTCGTTCGACTGCGACGCAGCCGCGCACGGCGTCGATGCGATCGTCGGGCCAGGTGAAGCGCGGTGCGACCGGCAGATCGAGCACCACGGTCGCGCCTGGCCTGAGCGGCGCGTGGACGATCGCCCAGCCGGGTTCGACCGCGGCGGTGGTCGAGTCGGCGGTCAGCGTTGCGCCTTCGGCCCAGTTCGGGACGCGGAGCCGCAGTTCGACCGGTCCGGGCGGGGCCGCGAGGACCTCGATGCGGATCGCACCGGTCTTCGGGTACGCGGTGGTGATCCGCAGTGCCAGCGCTGCGCCGCCGACGGCGATGCGCATGTCGCCGTTGGCGTACTGGAGCAGGGTTACCTGGTCGCCGTCGACCGAGGCGGCGTAGGCCTGCCAGCTCGCGAGGGTGCGGGCCAGGTTGGTCGGGCAGCAGGAGACGTCGAACCAGGGCGCGCGGACGCCGCCTTCGGCGCGCGGGTTGACGTCGTCGGGGCGCATGGCCGCTGCGGCGCTGCGCTGGTGGAGCGGGTTCGCGTAGAAGAAGGCCTTGCCGTCTTCGGAAGGGGAGGCGGCGATGACGTTGTAGAAGGTGCGTTCCATCAGGTCCGCGTACTTCACGTCGCCGGTCGCGAGGTAGAGCCGCCAGGACACCATGTTCGAGGCGATGCCGGCGCAGGTCTCGCAGTAGGCGCGGTCGGGCGGGAGTTCCCAGTCCTCGCCGAAGCCCTCGTCCTGGTGCCGGGAGCCCATGCCGCCGGTGAGGTAGGTGCGGCGTTCGACGCTGCTCCCCCATTGGCGCGCGACGGCGTCGAGCAGTCCGGTGTCGCGGGTGTCGACGGCGACGTCCACGGCTCCGGCGGCGAGGTAGAGCGCTCGCACCGCGTGGCCGCGCCAGGCGTCGGCTTCGCGGACCGGGATGTCGTCCTGGAAGTAGGAGGCGTCGAGGAGGGTGACGGGTCTGAGGGTGCCGCGGCCGCGGCGTTCGATGAAGAGGCGGGCCTGTTCGGTGTAGCGGGGTTCGCGCAGGGCGCGGCCGAATTCGGCGAGGCCGACTTCGATTTCGGGGTGGCCGCAGATGCCGTCGCGCCCGTCCGGGCCGAACGTCCGGCAGACCTCGTCGGCGGCGCGGCGGGCGACCTCGACGAGCTTGTCCTCGCCGACCGTGCGCAGGCGCGCGACGGCGGCCTGCAGCAGGTGGCCGGTGCAGTACAGCTCATGGCCGGAGGACAGGTCGGTGTACCGGTCCGCTTGGCCCGCATGGCCGTAGCAGGTGTTCAGGTACCCGTCGTCGTCCTGCGCGGCGGCGACGCGTTCGGTGAGGGCGGTGAGGGCCTCGTCGGCCCAGGCTTCGCCGGTGCGCCCGTGCTCCCAGGCCAGCGCCTCCATGAGCTTGTAGATCTCGGAGTCGGAGAACTGCCAGCCGGGCCGTTCGCCGCCGGTGTCGCTGCGGGCGACGCGGTCGAAGTTCGCGATCCAGCCGAGCCGTTCCATCCAGTCCAGGCAGTGCCGGAGGGTGGCGGCGGTGTTGGTGTCCTGCAGGCCGCCCCAGAAGCCGCCGTCGAGGCGGAATTCGCCGAGGCCGAGGCCCCGCGGGCCGCCGGGCGGGTCGACGGGGACGGTCGCGGTGTCGTCGAGCACTGGTTCAGTCCTTCACGGCTCCGGCGGTCACGCCGGCGGCCACATAGCGTTGGGCGACGACCAGGAGGATCGCCGCGGGGAGCGACGCGACGACGGCGGTGGCCATGATCGCGTTCCACTGTGTCGTGTTGTTGCCGATGTACTGGTAGATGCCGAGGGTGATCGGGACGTACTCGCTGGAGCGGCTGAGGGTCGAGGCGAAGATGAAGTCCGACCAGGCCCACAGGAACGCGAAGAGCGAGACGGTGAGCGTCGAGTTGCGGCTCACCGGGAGGATGATCCTGGTGAAGGTGCCCCAGGCGCCGGCGCCGTCGACGCGGGCGGCCTGGATGAGCTCCTTGGGGATGCCCGCCATGAAGGTCGTGTACAGCAGGACGCCGAACGGCACGGCCACAGTGGAGTCGGCGATGATGAGTCCCCATACGGTGTTCAGCATGCCGAGGCGCACGTAGATGGCGTAGAAGCCCATGGCCATGACGACCGCGGGGATCATCTGGGCGACCAGGAGCAGGAAGTTCAGCGCCCGCCCGCCGCGCAGGTTGAGGATCGCGAGCGCGTACCCGGCCGGTGCGGCGATGACGATGGTGAGCAGGACGCAGCCGGCGCCGATGGCGAGGCTGGTGCCGAGGGCCGGGAGCTGCTGGGCCAGCGCGGATTCGAACCCTTCGAGGGTGGGGTGGGCGGGGAACCAGTTGGTCTGGCGCAGTTCGCCGGTGGGTGTGAGGGAGACGTTCACCATCCAGTAGACGGGGAACAGCATGACGGCGGTGAAGACGAGGCCGAGGCCGGTCTTCCACCATGCCCTTGACGCGGTCATCGTGGTGCTCCGTTCCGCTGGATGCGCAGGTGGACGAAGCCGAAGACGAGCGCGATGACGATGAGCAGGTTGCCGATCGCGGCGGCGGGCGAGAAGTCGGGCTGCCCGGTGCCGAAGGCTTCGCGGTAGGACCACACGGCGAGGGTGAGCGAGGCGTCGCCGGGGCCGCCGGTGGTCATGATCCAGATGACGTCGACGACTTTGAGGGTGTAGATGAATCCGAGGAGGAGGGTGATGGCGGAGACGGGGCGCAGCAGGGGCAGTGTGATGTGCCAGAACTGCTCCCGCGCGTTCGCGCCGTCGAGCGAGGCGGCCTCGTAGGTCTCGGACGGGATCTGCTGGAGTCCTGAGTAGAGGATCACCAGGTTGAAGGGGATGCCGAGCCAGATGTTGGCGATGATGACGGCGGTGAGCGCGGTGTCGGGCGAGGTGAGCCAGTTGACCTGCTGCCCGCCGAAGGCCTCGATCACGGAGTTGACGATGCCGTTCTCGCTGTTGAGCATCCATGCCCATGTCGATGAGGAGACGATGAGCGGCAGGAGCCACGGCACGAGGAACAGGGCGCGGAGCACGCCCGAGAGGCGGAAGTTGTTGCGGAAGAACACCGCGAGCGCGAGCCCGATCGCGTACTGAAACGCGATGGAGACGACGGTGAACAGCGCGGTGTTGAGCACGGCGGTGCCGAAGGAGTCCGAGCCGAAGACCTCCGCGTACTTCGCGAAGCCCGCGAATTCGGGGTCGCCCTGCACGAAGGCGCGCACCGTGTAGTCGTGGACGCTGAGCTCGATGTTGCGCCACAGCGGGTACGCGTAGAAGACGAGCAGGTAGGCGAGGAGCGGCGCGGCGAAGCCGAGGGCGGTCCAGCGTGAGGCCCCTCGGGGCCGGCGGCGGGCGCCCGGGCCGGGTGCGGCGGGCCTGGGGCCCGCCGCACCGGTGCCGGACGCACGCCCGGTCGTGGTGACCGAGGTCGTGGTCATGGCGTCTCCGTCTTATTCGGTGGCCGCGGCCGCGTCGGCCTGCGCCTGGGCCAGGGCGTCGGCCGGGGTGGCCGCGCCGGAGAGGGCGTTCTGGACGGCGGTCCAGAGCGCCTCGGAGATGATCGGGTAGTCGGTGCCGAGGTTGTCGCTGGTGCGGCCCTTGGCGCCGCGGACGGCGTCGACCCACGGCTGGAGTTCGGGCTGCGCTTCGAGGAGCGCGGCCTGGCCGTCGGCCGTCGGCGGGATGTAGTACGCGAAGGTGGTGGCGGTCTCGACGAACCCTTCGGGGGTGGTCATGCACTCCACGATCTGGCGGGTGACGTCGTACCGCTCGGTGTCGGTCTGGACGGGGGCGACGATGAACTCGCCGCCGGTGGGGGCCGGTGCGGTGCCGCCGTTCTGGGCGGGCAGCGGCATGACGCCGGTGGCGAAGCCGGCTTCGGCGGCGCTGTTGACCTGCCAGGTGCCGTTGACGGCGAAGGCGTACTCGCCGGTCAGGAACTCTTCCCAGGTGGTGTTCTGGGAGTTGGTGATGACGGAGTCGGGCGCGTAGCCCGCGTCGAGCCAGCCGGTCCACAGTTCGAGGGCGGCGACGGCTTCGGGCGAGTCGAGCTGGCGGAGGTCGGCGCCGGCGCCCCAGAACCAGGGCAGGAACTGGAAGGAGCCTTCCTCGGTGCCGATGCCGGCGAAGGTGATGCCCTTGGCGCCGTTATCGGTAACTTGCGCGAGCGCGGCCGTGAGCGAGGCCCAGTCGGTGACGGAGGCCGGGTCGACGCCGGCGGCGGTGAGCACGTCGGCGTTGTAGTAGAGCGCGAGCGTGTTGGCGCCCACGGGGATGCCGTAGGTCTGGTCGTCGACGGCGCCGGCCGCGAGCAGGTTCTCGTCGACGCCGGAGACGTCGAGCCCCAGTTCGTCCACCGTGGTCAGCATCCCGGTGTCGGCGAGCGTGGAGACGGCCGGGTTGTCGAGGAGGATCACGTCGGGGCTGGTGCCCTCCTGGGCGGAGAGCAGCGCCTGGTTGGTGAGGGCGGTGGTGTCGAACGGGGTGCGTTCGATGGTCACGCCGGCCGCGTCGCCGCAGGCGGCGACGCGCTCGGCCCAGTCGGAGTCCTCGGCGTGCTGGGGGTAGGGGTCCCACCAGGTGTAGGTGTCGGCGTCCTGGTCGGTGCCGCCGCCGGACGAGCAGGCGGTGGCGAGGGCCAGGGCGGCGCAGGCGGCGCCTGCGGCCGCGGCCTTGACGAGGGGTCTTCCTTGTTGCATTTCGTGTTCCTCCTTGAACAGTTGCGGTGCTTGAGGGATGGGTTACTGCCGGGTCTCGGCCGCCGCGGGGCGGGACGTGCTGCCCCGGTCGACGAGTTCGGGGTTGACGAACCGCACCACGTACGGGTCGCCTTCGGGGATCTGCTGCTCGATGCGGCGCACGAGCTGGCGTACGGCCATGCTGCCCAGGCGGTCCGGGGCGCTCTCGATCGAGGAGTAGGGCAGGGAGAAGGTGCGCGCGAACTCGTCGGAGTACCGGCCGATGACCGAGAGGTCGGCGGGGGATTCGAGGCCGCGGGAGCGCATGACGGTGGGGAGCGCGGCGGCGGCGGCCTCGTTGTTGAGGAGCAGGCCGGTCGCGCCGGGGTGGGCGTCGAGGACGGCGTGCAGGTCGCGGCCGATGTCGGGCTGGGTGGCGGCGCCGAAGACGGTGTGGAGGGTGACGCCGCGCTTGGCGGCGGTCTCGACGGCGGCGTTCTGGAGGCGCCAGACGTAGGCGCCGCCGCGTTCGACGACGTGCTCGGGCTGGGAGACGAGGATGACTTCGCGGTGGCCGAGGCGGGCGAGGTGCTCGACCATGAACCGGCCGGCCTCTTCGAAGTCGAGGTCGAAGACGTCGACGCCGGTGCAGTCGCGCGGGAGGCCGACGAGCGCGCCGGGCTGCGCGGCGGCGCGGAGCACGGGGAGGCGGTCGTCGTCTTCGGCGACGTTGAGGAGGACGACGCCGTCGACCATGCGGGAGTCGGTGATGCGTTTGAGGGCGCTGCGGCCGTCGGCGTCGGTGCTGAGCAGGATGTCGTAGCCGAGGTCGCGGGCGGTGTCGGTGACGCCTTGGAGGTACTGGAGCATCGCGGGCGCGAACTCGTCGGGGAGGAACTGGGCGAGGAGGCCGATGACGTTCGACCGCGAGGTGGCGAGGGCGCGGGCGCCGGCGTTGGGGGTGTAGCCGAGTTCCTTGGCGGCCTGGCGGACCCGCGTCCGCACTTCGTCGGAGACGGCGCGCTTGCCGGTCATCGCGTACGACGCGGTCGAGCGGGCCACGCCCGCGGCGCGGGCGACGTCGCCGATGTTGACCATGTGCTCTCTCCTCCGAACCGGTTCGATCGTCGGGTTGATTGTCGAACCGGTTCGGAGCATAACCCGGTGACACGCCTGACGCAAGTGACCGATGTTGATGTTTCCCGTGTATACGCCTTTGTTATATCGAAGATCTTGCATCGAACGGGGTTCGAAACTAGCGTCGGACCTCCATTGTCATGTCGAACCGGTTCGACCTTTCGACTAGGAGCACTCATGCCATCCACCCTCAGAAAAGTCGCGACGCGGGCGGGCGTGATCGCGTTCGCCCTCGGCGCGGTGATCGCGGGGACCGCGGTCCCGTCCCAGGCCGCGGGGCTCACGCTCACGGTGAACATCGCCGATGTCGTGCGCCCGGCCACGCAGGTGGCCGCGGGCGGCCTCTACGGCGTCGGCTCCGATTCGCAGCCGACCACCGCGATGCTGCTGCCGCTCAACCCGACCAGCTTCACGCAGCCCGCGCCGGGCACGACGCACCTGGGCAACGGCGCGACCGAGCCGTGCTGCGACTCGCTCGACGTGGGCGACAACCTCATCCGGGCCGGCGCGCAGCAGTTCATCCGCATGCCCGACATCTACCCGTCCTTCCCCTACCAGTGGCAGGGCTGGGCGGACTGGGAGTCGAAGGTGCGTCAGCAGGTCCAGGCCCGGCTGGCCGAGACCGACATGACGAACATCCACGGCTGGGAGCTGTGGAACGAGCCGGACTGGACGTGGAACACCAGTGCCGCGGGGTCGTTCAACGAGGGCTGGGCGCGCACGTACAAGCTCGTCGACTCGCTCGACCCGGTGACGCCGATCGTGGGCCCGAGCTGGTCATGGTACGACCACGACCGGATGCTGTCGTTCATGACGCACGCCAAGAACACGAACACCGTGCCGGACGTGATCGTGTGGCACGAGCTGGGCGACATGGACTGGAACAGCTTCGACGAGCACGTCGCCGACTACCGGGCGATCGAGGACTCGCTGGGGATCGCGGACCGGCCGATCGCGATCAACGAGTACAACAGCCTCAACCAGATGGACATCCCCTCCGTCGCGCTGCACTGGATGGCGGTGCTGGAGCGGCACGGCGCGCGCGAGGCGCACCGCGCCTACTGGTTCGAGGCGGGCACGTTCGACGGCCTGTTCACGCTGCAGAACCAGCCGACGGCCTCGTACTGGCTGTACCGCTGGTACGGCGCGATGACGGGCAACATCGTGGAGACCACCCCTCAGTCCTGGTTGGACGGTGTGGCTTCCTATGACTCGACCCGGAAGATCGTGAACACGGTCTTCGGCGGCGACTCGGGGAACAACACGGTCCGCGTCGAAGGGCTCGGCTCGTTCGGTTCGCAGGTGCAGGTGCAGCTCTTGTCGACCCCGGGCTCGGGCCGGCACACGGCGGTGGCGGCGCCGACCGCGATCTCGACCACGACGATGGCGGTGTCGAACGGCGCGGTCTCGGTGCCGGTCGGCAACATGAGCGCCGAGGCCGCCTACCAGCTGATCGTCACGCCCGTGGGCGGTCCGACGACCTCGTGGCAGCAGGTGTACGAGGCGGAGAACCAGACCGTGGTGAACGCGCAGACGCGCGGTTCGAGCGGCGCGTCGAACGGCTACTACGTGGGCGGCATCGACGGCAGCGCCGACATGCGCTCGCAGTCCTTCGTGGACTTCACGGTGAACGTGCCCACCGCCCGCTCGTACACGATGACCATCCGGTACGCGAACGGCACGGGTGCGAACTCGACGCACGGCCTGGCCTACAACGGCAGCGCCTGGTCCACAGTGACCTATCCGCCGACGGCGGGCTGGGGCCAGTTCGGCACGGTGAATGTCACGGTGAACTTGAAGGCGGGCTACAACGTGATCCGCCTGGCGAAGGGCTCGCCGTACTTCAGCGGCGGCACCGGCTACGCCGAGCTGGACAACGTCACCATCACCTGATCGAGAACCGAGAGAGACGGGCCGGGCCGACACAAGGCCCGGCCTGAATCTGTATGCGGCCGTTCTCGGCCGGGGTTCAAGCGGCGGCGACAAAGGGGGTCACATTTCGCTTTGCCTGCATGCGGCCGTCTGGTCGGATGCCTTCGAGGTTCAATCGGGCAGCGATAAAAGGGTCTGGGCGGCCTCGGCCGGTAGTGCGGCTGCCAGCCCTGATTCGGACGCGGTTCAGGCGGGCAGCGACAACGAGGCAGCGCCACACTGGGGCCACCATTCCGGCCGCCAGCCCCGATCCGGACGCGGTTCAAGCGGGCAGCGACAACGAGGCAGCACCAGATCGAGGCGCTGTTCCGGCTGCCAGCCCTGATTCGGACGCGGTTCAGGCGGGCAGCGACAAAAGGGTCTGAGGGAGGCGCGGGTTTGCAGTGCGGCCGCCAGGCAGCGCGCGCCTCCCCGCGATTCACCCTGGGCCGCAGCGGGTCCGGCGCGCCTCGTGAGTGTCCCTCATGGATAAATCACCCCTTTGAGTGATGACACCGATACGCTCGCCTGTCATCATTGAATTACGAACACGCAAGCGAAAACAAGCAGTCCATTCGAGAACAGTGGAAGGAGGCGAGCCCCCGATGAACAGCTGCACCCACACCCACACCCCGGGCTCCGAACGCGCCGCCGCTATCCGCTCCGCTCTCGATGACGCCGCCTCTTTGATCAACGCCCAGCACGCCCAGGTCCTCTCCTCGGTGATCGAGATGAAGGAGCAGGGCCTGCACCGCTCGGCGTTCGGGTTCTCCGCCCTGCGGGATCTGTTGGTCTCCCAGTTCGACTTCCACAACCGCACCGCCGCCGACATCGCGGCCATCGCCCGCCTGTCAGGCAAGTTCCGCCTCCTGACCCAAGCGGCGGTGTCCGGGACAGCGAGGATCGACCAGGTCGCCTACGCTATCCGCCAGCTCGAGCAGACCCCGGCCATGCGCCTGTTCGCCCGCACCCCCTTCCAGACCCCGGCCCCCTCCCCCTTCGACCCTGAGACCCTGTGTGCGACGCCTGAGGCCATGGTCGCCCAGTACTGCGCGCACGCCACCTTCACCGAGCTGCGCCGTCACCTCGATGAACTCTGGGCCTCGATCGCCGAAGCGACCGAACTGTTCGATGCACTGGGCGAGCAGTCGATGCAGCGCCTCGAACTCACCCCGCAGGGCAACGGCATGTGGGCTCTGGAAGGCCAACTGTGCGAGGCGACCGGCCGCCTGCTCGACAAGTACCTGAAGACCGCCTGCCCGCCACCCCGCCAAGAAGACCAGGAGAGCGAGGACGAGGACGCCGACGGTGGGGGTCTGCTGCCCGCGCAGGCCAACCGCAATGCCGAGGCTCTCCATCAGCTCCTTGCCGGGTACGGGTCCTCCCCGCAGGCCGCGACCCGCCACGGCCACACCGCCACCCTCGACCTGACCGTGGATATCGAGACCCTGCAGGGCAAGGACACCGGCCGCCTGCCCCTCCTCGAGGGCCAGCCCATCTCGGTCGCCCGCGCCCGCCTCCTGGCCTGCGAAGCCGCCATCATCCCCTCGGTCTTCGACTACGCCAAGGGCGAAGCGGTCGAACTGGGCCGTGCTGAGCGCCTGCCGAATGCGGCCCTGCGCCGCAAGCTCGAACTCGAACAGAGCGAGGGCTGCGCTTGGCAGGGCTGTGACCGGCCGGTGGCATGGACTGAAGCGCACCACATCCAGCATTGGGCCGATGGCGGGCCGACCACGGCTGAGAACCTGATCCTGCTGTGCCGGTTCCACCACGGCCGCATCCACACTGCGGGCTGGAGCGTGGAGAAGACCGGCCCCGGACAAGCGGTCAT
>NZ_JBFAMQ010000025.1:0-46948 GCF_040674615.1 Glycomyces sp. NPDC049804 | reverse complement strand
TCGGCGTGGCCGGGGTGGTTGCGGTAGGTCGCGTGGTCGTTCGTGCCGCCGGTGTAGCCGACGCGGGTCGCGAGCACGCCCGGCTGGCGCCGGATCAGGTCCTCCATGCCCCAGAAGCAGCCGCCGGCGAGGACGGCCGTCTCGGTGCCGGGGTTGCTGGTGATCGCGCCGGTGTCGGTGATGCCGCTGGTCATGACGGTTGCTCCTTCGCGCTGGTGGTCTCGTCACTGGGCACAACGCCTCCGGGACCGGATTTGGTCCCGCACCCCGGGAGCGGTCTCTGTGACCGCTGTCGCAGCGGCCCGGGACGGCGCCCGGTCCAGGGACCCTGAGCGCCGGGCGAGCGAACCGCCCCGGCGTCCTCAGTCCGACTGCCGCACGGACGCGACGGCCCAGGGCGGCAGGTCGAGGTCGAGTTCGAGCACGCCGGTATCGGGGACGGTCAGGGTGTGCCGCAGCAGCGCGTCCGCGACGGCGCCCAGGTGCCGGGCCTCCTCCCGGGAGAGGTTGACCGGGCTCCCCAGCTGGTACCAGGCCTCGGCGACGTTCCCGTGCTCCCAGTCGAGCACCTCGACGAGGAACGCGGTCCCCGGTGCGAGACCGGCGATCGAGTGCCGGACCCTCCTGTTCGGACCCTTTTCGCGGAGGTGGCGCGTCGCCTCGTAGGAGTCGGCCGAGCCGATGGACTTCCCGCCCATGTCGTCGGGGTAGTTGAAGAACACGGCCGAGACGGCCGAAGTGCGGCTGTCGCGGGTCACGGCGCCGTGCGGCATGGAGGCGAGCAGCCGGTCGCCGAGGTGGCCCAGCATCCTGAACGCGTGGAACGTCGGCTTGTGGATCCCCTGCTCGTTCACCAGGCCGAAGCCGCCGTGGAACGGTCCGAGGCCCGCGCCGCCCTCTTCGAAGACGTCGGTGAAGGTCCAGTAGGAGATCGATTCGGCGAGGGCCGCGCACTGGAGGTAGGAGCGGGTGATCGACGCGGCCGCGAACACGGTGTCGTGCATGCGGTCCCGCGAGGACGGGGACGTCGACCACTCGGTGATGTGGACCTCCGCGTCGGGGTACGCGCTTTCGGCGATGAGGCCGCGCAGCAAGGTGAGGTCGTCTCGGGTGGCGTCGATGTACCGCGAGAGCGGCACGCCCACGCCGTTGGAGTCGAACGCGTAGTCGGTCGGATAGGTGTGGGTGGAGACGAAGTCGACCGGGACCTGCCGCTCCGCGCACCAGGTCAGGAACTCCTCGATCCACACCGGACGCCAGTCGAGGGCGTCGACGTCGGCCGCCGCGGCGGTCGCGTGCTCCTTCGAGCGGTCCTCGACCTCGCCCTTGTACCGGTCGTCGGGCACGAAGACGCTCGACGAGGGACCGCCGACGCGCAGCCCGGCGTCGATTCCCTTGAGTGCCTTGACGGTCGCCTCGTACAGCTCGAAGTACTGCGTCCTGGTCCCCGTCCAGAAGTGCGGCACCAGGTTCGGCTCGTTCCACACCTCGAAGGGCCACTGCCGCACCTCGTCGATCCCGTACCGGCCGATCCAGTGCTCCACCGTCGCCGTGACCAGCTCGACCCACCGCGCCATGTTCTTCGGCGGGCTGCAGTGCGCGCCCCACCAGAACACCGTCCCGGTCTGCGTCGCGAGTTCGCTCGGCATGAACCCGAGCTCCACGAACGGCCGCGCGCCGCTGTCGAGGATGAAGTCGAAGACCTTGTCCACGTAGCTGAACGTGTGGACCGGCGCCTCCAAGGGCGTGTTCGGCCCGAACCCGCCGCCGTAGCTCTCCCGGTAGACGAACATGTCGTCGTGGAACAGGCCGTGGAACCGCACGTACTTGAATCCGAGGACGTCCACGGCCTCAGCGAACTGCCGCTGCCAGTCCGCCCGCAGCGCCTCGTTCGCCCGCCCGGCCCCGGCGCACTCGCTCCACACGTGCACCAGCGGCGCGTCCTCGCCGGGGTGCCCGTCGATGCTGATCACGGGTCGGGGAAGGTTCGCCATGCTCTCACTTCACTCAATCGTCACGCTTCGAAACTGTTTCAAACAGTTCTTGAACTCAGAGCAGGCTATCGATCATACGTACCTCGGTCAATAGGCTTTGCCTGGGTATTCTCAGATGCGCAGCGAAACGGCAGCACTGAAATATTTCAAGACGGGCAATGCCAGACCCGCCGCCGATGCATCCTCGCCTGTCGCCGGGCTGCGCGAGCCACTGCGCCTGCCGCGCGGGCAGGGCGTGCACCCTGCGAGGTGCGGCGGACCACCCTGTGGTCGAGAGGCGTCCGAGTCCCTCTAGCGATTGAGCGCGTCGATGAGCGCCAGGGCCGCCGAGACGAGCAGGATCGGGCCGGTCGCCGCCCCGACGACGGCGCTGGTTGCAGTCGAGGTCGATCGGGCGATCCAGGCCGCCGCGACAGACGCGACGGTGATCAAGGCGGCTGGAATGTGCAGTGCGGGGATGTCGAGAACGACCGCGACCGGGAACAGGTGCACGCCCACGACGAAGGCGATCCAAGCCGAGATGAGGTCCGCGCGCTCGCGTATCGCCAAGACGGCGGAGCCGAGACCGGCGGCTGCGAACTCGATACCGACCACGATGCCGAAGAGCGGTCCGGTGCGGTCGTCGATGGCCGAGCCGTCATGCCAATGCCGCCATACGAGGAGGCCCCCGCAGACAGCGACCAGACCGGCGAGGATCGAACCGGCGCGCAATGGCCAAGTCCAGGAGGCTGGTGGTTTCTCCTGAGCCCAGCCGAACCAGGACATGGCGAAGAAGCCGAAGACGGCCGCGATTCCGGCGGCGTCCCGGAGATATTCGGGAAGCAAGGTAGGGATCCTTCAGTCGGTGGCGTTGGGCTGCATACTAACCGCTTGCCCGACAACATGATTCGCCACCGCGTTCCGTTTCGGAGGCAGCCGTGCCCCGGCCGTGCGTGGGAACCTTCCGGCCCCGGACCGGTTGGTCAGTCAGCCGGGATGCCGAGGGAACGCCACAGCCCCTCACCCATCTCGGCGAGAATGAACTGGCGACAGACGCCGACCGCGCCGTCGAAGCTCCGGAAGCCCCGGTCGCGAGCCGCCGCGGTGCACACTTCCTCCGACGCGTCGCCCAGCTCCCACAGCCGCCGCAGGAACTGCCGGACCGCTCCTGCGTCGAGCCCGTCCACTGTGACCCCGTACGCGGCGGCCCGGTCGTTCACCGCATAGGCCCGGGCGACCGCCTTGACTGTGCCCTCCTCGGGATCACCGTCGGGCCCGGGTGCGGCCGCGCCGAAGCCGATGCTGCGCACCAGGATGCGGATGAGTCGGTCCTTCGGGGCGAGCGCGGTGTCCTCGGCGGCGGTCAGCCATTGCCGCCGTTGCTCCGCGGTGAGGTCCTCGGGGTGCAGGCCGGTCTCAGCCGCGGCGAGCACTGCCGATTCGGCAAGGGCCGCAACGGTATAGGAACCGGGGGAGGCGATGCCGGCGATCCATGCCAGCACCCTGCGGCTCCAACGTTCGGGATGGCAGGGGTTGAAGACCTGCTCATACTGGGAGCACGCCAGTCTCGAAACCATTCGTCCGTCATGGACGACACCGGTGTGGCGGTCGGTCCATCCGTTGAGGTACTCGGTTCGCCACTCCCCCGCCGCCCATGCGCCCGGCGCCGAGGGGCCGATCTCGCGGCGGGCGACGAGGTCGAGCGCCGCCAGCGCGTCGCGGCGTTTCACGCCGTCGTCGGCGTGGGTGTCCAGCCAGGACCGGAACGCGTCGATCCCCGGGGCCTCCAGGAGCGCCAGCCGTCGCGGGGTCCGCTCGGTGTAGTGGACGCCGCGCATCACGGCGGCGAGGCGGGCTCGCTCCGCTTCGTCGATCACGCCGGCGTGGCGGGCGTCGCGCAACTGCGACTCCAGGTCCACCATGGCCATCGAGAGCTGTGCGATCCTGCCGCCCTCGGTGTGGGTCACGGCCACGTCGGCGTCGGCGTCGGTGGCGCCGTCCTTGTACATCCGGTAGACCTCGCCTATGCCGACCATCCCGAAGACGTCGAGTTCGGCGGCCCGCAGGGCGCCCATGCTGGAGCATCCGGCGACGGTGGCGCCGTCCGCCAGGAGCGCCAGGATCTCCTTGTGACGCACCGATGCCGACTGGTGGAACACGCCGTCGATGATCAGGACCACGTCTCCTGGTCCTGCGCTGAGGCGAAGGAGGTCGCCGTGGCGCACCGGCGGGTGGATCACTGCTTCGGGCAGCACGGTCCGCGCTTCGGCCGCGCTGACGGTCGGGCCGCAGAAGAGGTGGGTCGTCACTGCTACTCCGGTCGCGGCAGGTCGTGGCGGGAAAGGAAGTGCAGCCCGGGGCTCAGGGTCTTGACGACCGCGAAGTCCTCGGCCTCGCCGGGCAAGGTCAGGTCCACGCGCATCGGTGCGGTCCCGGTGACCGCGGCGACCATGGACGACAACCGCTTCAGCTCCTCGACGTCGGTCGCGGGGGGTGCCTCCGCGCCGGCCGAGACTTCGGCCCACGGGACCATCGCATGGACCGCCGCCGGCGGGCGCACCAGTTCGTTGTTGTAGACGCGCGGGTTGATGTCGTCGCGGGTGCCGACGATGAACGTCAGGCGGGACTGCACCGCTTCGGTGATCGCGCGCGAGAGCGCGATCGCGGGATCGGCGTGCGCCCCTGATCCGCCGACCATGGCGCCCATGTCGGGCAGCCACAGGTTGCAGGTGAAGCAGGTGACCGGCCGCCACCGCTCGGTGGTGGCGTCGGCGATTTCGATCCAGCCGCCGACGGAGCGGATTCGGTCGATGAGTTCGGCGCAGTGCGCGTCGTCCACTGACCCGGGGTCCACGATGATCCGGTCGCGGACCGGCTTGCGCGCCAGCGCGCTCGTGCAGTCGCGCTCGATCTGTTCGTAGAGGGCGTGGACGGTGGCCTCGGCGAGGGTGTTGCCCGAGGCCAGCCCGTTGGAGCTCGCGTTGAGGTGGTGCCCGCGCCAGGAGCGGTCGGTCATGCCCAACCGCACCGAGGAGGCCGGGACCAGGGTCCGCCCGCCGGTGAGGATTTCGGCGCCGATCCAATCGAGTCTGGTCCGGCTGGTGAGGAGGCTGCCTTCGGCCTGTTCCAGGCCGCGGACGTCGTAAGGGAGGTCCACCTCTGCAGCGGCGGCGGCTTCGAGGCTCGGTTTCGGGACCGCCTGCTCGGCGTGCCACAGTTCGATGGCTTCCATGGCGGCCGAGACCCGGGCGTGCGTGAGGGTGACCCCTTTGCCCTGGGAGACCGAGAGCGTGGTGGCCAGAGGCCGCACCGACATGACGACCGGGATGCCGATGACGTCGAGTCCGGTGACGTCGGCGAGGCGGGTGATCCCGTATTCGGCGAGGCGCGGACCGATGCGCTCCATCGTGTCCTCGGGATCGCGGGTCCTCCGGGTGCCCGGGAACGTCATCATGAAGGGCACAGGCATGTCTCCAGTCCGGTCGGTCGGGGAGGCGCCCGCGGAGGCATCGCTCCGCGGGCGCGGCGATGCGGCCCTCAGGCCGAAAACCTAGTTGTAGGCGGGGACCTCGCCCAGCGCACCGTCCGACGCGAGGGTCGCGTGAGTCTGGTTCGAATACGCGGCGACCTCACCGATCGCACCGTCCGACGCGAGCGTCGCGTGAGTCTGGTTCGAGTACGCGGCGACCTCACCGATCGTGCCGTCGGAGGCGAGGGTCGCGTGAGTCTGGTTCGAAAACGCGGCGGCAGGCGTCGCGTCCCCGGAGCCGATGAGGCGGCTGATGAACTCGTCGGTGATCTCCATGTGCGAAGCGTTGCTCATTGGCAGAACCTCCGTGGGTGTCGTTGGAACGGCAGAACAAGAAACCATAGCACCGCGACATCCCAAATCGTCATGGTCTCCCTTGCAGCGCAAGGGAAGGAAACCGCTGACTTCGGTTCCGCCACCGTGCGGGCGGCAAGCGCGGCAGCACCTGGCCGGCTCGGACCGGGAGCCCCGGTCCATCGACGCGGGCCGCGATCCGGTCCCTTGTCAGGAGTTGGACCGTTTGCGGGCGGCCTTCGCGGCGGCCTTCTTCGCGGGGGTCTTGCGCGCGGCCTTCTTCGTCGCCTTCTTCGCGGTCGCCTTCCGCGCGGTCGCAGGCGGCAGCCTGCCGGGGGCCGCCTGCTCGACGGACTTCCGCAGCGCGTCCATGATGTCGATGACCTCGGCCTTCTTCTCCTTCGGGGCCTTGGGTGCGGCGCGGCCTTGGCTTTTCGCCTCGATGAGCTCGTCGAGTGCCCGCTGGTAGTCGTCCTGGTACTGCTCCGGCTCCCAGTCGTCGGTAGTGCGGGCGTCGATGAGCAGGCGCGCCAGCTCCATCTCCTTCGGGTCGACGTCGCCGCCGGTGCCTTCGACTTCGGGGATGCGGATCTCGTCGGCCCACAGCAGGGTGTCGAGGATCAGGACCTGCTCGTACGGCCGGATGACGGCCATCGTTTCGCGTTGGCGCAGCGTGAACGATGCGAGCGCGACGCGCTGCTGCTCGGTCATGGCGTCGCGCAGGACCGTGAAGGAAGCGGCGCCGCGGTCGCCGGGCCCGAGGTAGTAGCTGCGCTCGTAGTGGATCGGGTCGATCAGGTCCGGGGTGGGGAACCCGATCACCTCGATGACCTTCGACGAGGGCGCGGGCAGGCTCGCGAAGTCCTCGTCCTCGAGCAGGACGATGTCGCCGTCGTCGGTCTCGAAGCCCTTGCGGATCTGATCGGCCTCGACCGGCTCGTCCTCCAGCTCGCAGACCTTCTCGTAGCGGATGCGGCCGCCGTCAGGGGCGTGGAACTGGTTCATGGGCCGGTCGTGGCTGCTGACGGCCGAGTAGACCTTGACCGGCACCCGGACCATGCCGACCTGGATCGTCGTGTTCAGAATCGACCTCACGGACTCAGGATGACATTGAGAACGACGGGTCGCGTGTGAAAGATGAGATTTCATCACGCGCGCTTCCGGCGCGAACCGCAGGGATGCTCGTTCATCCGGCAGGTCAGCGAGGGCGGACCGCAGGATCGGTCCCGCTTTTCGACCGTCGGTCCTTCCGGGCGGGCACCGACTCGAACTGCGTGCGCGCTCGCGGCTAGCAGGTGGATTCGTAGTGCGCCGCCACCGCCTCCTCGGCCTCCTTCACCTCGGGGGCGTACCAGATGTCGGTGACGTCGGCCAGCGAGGCATTGTCGGCCAGCACTTCGTTGATGGCCGCTCCCGCGTCCGAAAGCGTGAGGACATGCGCCTTGATGTCGTCAGGCGCGAGCGCCGCCGTCGTCAGGCCGTCCATGGCGATACTGAAGGCGGCAGTGGGTGTGGACGGATCGGGAACCATGTCCTCGGTCGCGCCCGGCCCGTGGTCGAGGACCGCGTTCGTGAACCCCAACTCCAGCATCGCGGTCGAGGTCAGCAGGGACGACAACTCGGCGCAGAGCGCCTCGGCGGCCTCCTCGCCGGACATCTCCGTCGGCGAAGGCTCGCCCGAAGTCGCTGCAGTGGTCGGTTCCTCAGCGGGCGGCTCGCTCTCCGCGCAGGCGCTCACTGCTGCGGCAGTCGCAAGCGCGGTGACGACGAGGGCCATGTCGCAGGTTCGAGGTGAGTCCATGCGCGAAGGGTAAGCGGGTTCAATCGGGACCGGTCCCGCCAGAGCAGGGCCCGGGTTGGCCCTGACCGTCGCATTCGAGTACATCGGCCCCTACAGCAATTTCACCGAAGCGCATCTCGACGTGCCCCTCTGGACCTGGAACCAGCGCCCGGCGCTGTCGTGAACCCGACCTTTTCGCAAGCGGCTGCGGGACCCCGATTGTCGGTGGCGGCCGGGATGATGAGACGCGCGAGCTTGGGCGAGTGTGCAACGGAGGCCGGATGCGAAGCAGGACAAGATGGTTGGCGCGGTTGCTACCGCGACAGCGGCGAACGGGCAGTCAAACGACGGCTGATACCCCGGCACTGCCCGAACTCGAGGACATCGCCTGGTACCGGCATGCGGAGGACGCCGAGACGGCCTCGTTCTGGCGCATGGCCCGTCGGCTGCCGGGCCTGGTGCGGCAGGCGCTGCAGACCGCCTGGACCGCTTCGAAGGGTTGGACGGTCGCGGCGGTCGGGCTCAGCGTGGTCGCCGGCGTCGCGACGACGACGGCGCTCCTGGCCGTCTCGGATGCGACCGCGACCCTGTTCGCAGCGGCGCCGACCTGGGATCGCGTGCTCGCCGCAGGTCCGGCGCTGGCGCTGCTCGCGGGCGCGACGGCAGCCCGCGCGGGCCTGGGCATCGTCGCCGGGTACGCGCAGCAGCGGTTGAACCCCTTGGTGCTGAACCGAACTGAAGGGGAGTTCTACCGGCTCATCACCGAGGTACCGCGCTCCGCGTTCGACGACGACACGTTCGCCGACCGCCTCAAAGCCGCGAAGGACCGGGGGTCAAGAGCCGTCGTGGACCTTGTGGGCGATGTGGTCGACCTGGTGACGGCGGCCGTCACGGTCGCGGCCGTGGCCGCCGCGCTCGCGGTCATCGAGCCGGTGCTCATTCCGCTGCTGTTCGCCGCGGCGCTGCCGACGGGCTGGGCCGCGGTCCGGTCGGCGCGGCTCATGTACGTCTCCAACCGGTCCCGGGTCTCGCGGCGGCGTCGGCTGTGGATGGTCGAGTGGCTCATGGACAACCGCTGGACCGCCGACGACCAGCGCTACCACGAGGCTGGCGCGTGGCTGCGCGGCCAGCACCAGGTCATGGTCGACCAGGAGACGCGCGCCGACTTCGACGTGATCCGCTCGCAGACGCTCACGCGCGCGCTCGGCCAGATCGTCGCCGGGATCGCGGTCGCGGCCGTCTACGGCGCGCTCCTGTGGATGCTCGCGGCCGGAACGGTGCCGCTCGCGGTCGCCGCCGCCGCGGTCATCGCGATCGGGCAGGGGAGGGCGGGCATGGAGAATTTGCTCGTCGCCGTCAACACGGTCTACGAGGACGGCCTGTACGCGGCCGACCGGCACGAGTTCGACGCGATCGCCGCCGAGCGCATCGCGGCGCAGCCCCACCTCGCCGATCCGGCGCCGGTCGAGGCCGGCGCCGGACCGCTCCCGCCACCCGAGCTGATCGAACTGGTCGACGTCTCGTTCCGGTACCCCGGCAAGGACACCGACGCGGTCGCCGGCGTGAGCCTCGTGATCGAGCGGGGGAAGACGCTGGCGCTCGTGGGCGAGAACGGCTCGGGCAAGACCACCGTGGCGAAGCTGCTGTGCGGGTTGTACACGCCCACGAAGGGGCAGATCCTGTGGGACGGCGTCGACATCTCACGCGTCGATCCGGCGCGATGGCGCTGCCATGTGGCGGTGATCGCCCAGCAGATCCAACGCTGGCCGTTCACCGCGGAGCTTTCGGTGCGGCTCGGGCGGTCGAGCGAGCCGGTCGACCGGGAGCGGCTGGTCACGGCGGCCCGGGACGCGGGCGCGCTCGACATGATCGAGGGGTTCGAGCACGGCTGGAACCAGTTGCTGGACACCGAGTTCCGCGGAGGCACCGACTTGAGCGGCGGGCAATGGCAGCGGCTCTCCTCGGCGCGAGGGCTCTACCGCGACCACGGCGGGCTGCTCGTCGCGGACGAGCCCTCGGCCGCGCTCGACGCCAGAGCCGAGGCGCAGCTCTTCGACACGCTGCGCGCCCGCGCGGGGACGGCGTCGACCGTGCTGATCTCCCACCGGCTCCAAGGCGTGGTCCACGCCGACGCGATCGCCGTGCTGGAAGCGGGCAGCCTCATCGAACTCGGCCCACACCGCGACCTCGTCGCGGCGGACGGCGCCTACGCCGAGCTCTGGCGGCTCCAGGCGCGGTCCTACGCCACCTGATCCCCCTGTGGGGCGGCCACCGGCGGTCTGACATGTCGTCAGACCGCCGGTCAGGGCTCATCGGCCGGTTGCTGGCGATCGCGGAGCCTGGCCCGGACTGCCCGTGTTGCACGCCCGCCCGACTCGCCCTAGCACCACCTGATCCTGCGGACTGATCGGTTCGGTCATCGAAAAAAGCCCCTCCGCCAGTACGTCCTGGCCTCATGCCTGGCCGATGTCAGGCGCGACAAGCCTTGGAGTCGAACCATTGCACCGCAGGGCATTTTGCGACCTTGCGCAGCCAGGAGGATCCTGGGCGACTCGCATTCGGACGAATCGACGCGGCATGGGGTCAGCGTCATGGGAGGCTTCGGGACGCCGCCCCGCTTGAGCGGGGCGGCGTTCCGCGTCAGCCGATGTCGCCGTAGATGAGTCCGCGGCCGTTGGTGGCGATGTAGACGCGGCCGTAGACCTCGGGATCACCGGTCACCCGCGTGTTGGTGAAGGCCCACTGGTGGGCGTCGTCGTTGATGCGGGTCCAGGTGCCGCCGGCGTCGTCGGAGCGGTAGATGCCCTGCGTGCCGCCGACCCTCGCGGATGCGTAGAGCGCCGGGTAGTCCCGGCCGGCCGCGGCTTTGCCGAAGCCCACGACTTGGGCCTGGTCGAGGCCCGCGACCTTGGTCCAGGTCGAGCCGCCGTCCTGGGAGCGCCACATGCCGCCCGCGCCGTCGCCGCCCGCGAGCCAGAGGTGGCCTTCGCGTCCGAAGACGGCGCGGAAGTCCACGCCGTTGCCGCCGGGGAGTCCGCTCGCGCCGGTGCCGCTGAAGCTCGCGCCGCCGTCGGTGCTGCGGTAGAAGGCCCCTTCGGCGTATGCGTAGACCGTGCCGGCGTTGGCGCGGTCGGCGCGGATCTTCGCGCCGGCCGGCAGGCCCGCGACGGCGGTCCAGGTCTGGCCGAGGTCGATCGAGCGGACCGGGGCCACCGTGCTGTCACCGGGGGTCCACAGGATCGCGGAGCCGTCGGCGGTCACCGCGACGATGCCGCCGTGACCGTCGCCCGGAACGCCCGCGACTCTGGTCGTGGGCCGCCAGGTGGCACCCCGGTCCGTCGAGACGGCGACGTGGCCGTGCTCGCTGGTCACGTTGCCGGTGCCGACGAGGACGTCCGGGTTCAGTTCCGCGAAGTCCACACTGGTCCCCGTGGTCCAGTTGGGCTTGCGGATCATCATGACCGCCTTGGTGAGGTCCGTGTGGACGAACCCGCCGAGGTCCCCGACGCCGCTGAGCAGCGTGCCGCCGAGCGCCGCGACGTCTTGGAACGAGCACTCTTCGAGCCCTTGGGCGCGGACGGCCACGGTGAACCGCTCGATCGGCAGCGCACCACCGTCTTCGCCCACCAGGTCGCCCTGGGCGTCCCACTGCGTCAGGCTCTCAGTGCCCCAGATGGTCGCGCCGGTGCCCCACATGATCCTGTCGGAGTCGTGCGGGTCGATCGCGAGCGCCTCGATCATCCAGCCGTGCTTGACTTCGAGGTTCCAGCCGTCGCCGGTGTTGCCGAAGGTCAGCCACGGGCTGGCGCTGTGGTCGAGGTCGAAGCGGTCGGTGCGCCCCTGCGAGCCGTCGGGCTTGGCGACCTTGTCCCAGCTCGTCCCCCAGGTCTGGCCGGAGTCGGTGGAGCGGTACAGGATCTCGTCGGGCTGCCAGTTGTTGAGGGTGGCGACCATGATCGTTCCGGGCTTCTGCCGGTCGACGGTGATGCCGCCGAAGGCGGGCGTCCGGTCGGCCGGGTTGTAGGCGGGCGTGACGTCGGTCCATTCGCCGGTGCCGATGTCGAGCCGCTGGACTTCGCCGCCGCGACCCGAGGACGGTGCCGAGGTGAACGGCCCCGGGTCATTGCCGGTGGCGATGAACAGGTGCCCGCTCGCGTGGTCGGCGGCGGCCTGCTTGGGGATGGTGCGGTTCTCGCCCGCGCGGCCGATCGCTTCGGCCGCACCCGCGACGGGCTGCCAGGTCGAGCCGCCGTCCGAGGAGACGTAGAGCGGGTCGTCGGGGTCGGCGACGCCGACGAAGATCTTGCCGCCGGTGGGGTCGAACTCGGCCCACAGGACACCCTGGTTGTCGCCGTTGTACGGGTCGCCGGGGGTGACCACGAAGTTCCCCGGGTTGGGGAAGGACTCGACCTTGCTCCAGGTCCGGCCGTAGTCGGTGGACCGCTGGAGGCCGTTGCCGTTGGGCGCGCCGAGGTACAGGGTCTTGTTGTCGGTGGGGTCGACGGCGAGGCGCTCGCCCATGCCGCGGCCGGGCATGTTGCCGCCGAGCTTGAACGGCAGCTCGGCCACGCCCCAGGTGTCGCCGTAATCGTCGGAGTAGAGGATCGCGCCGTTGTTGGGGTCCCAGTCGTTGGTGTAGGTCCCGACCGCGGCGTAGACGCGGTTGGGCTCGACGGGGTCGGTCGCGACCGAGGCGATCCCGGTGTAGCCGTAATGGTCCGCTCCGATCCAGTCAGTGAGCGGCTTCCATGTCTGGGAGTCCTCCCGCCAGCGGTAGAGGCCGCCGATGTCGGTGCGGGCGTAGATGAGTCCCGCTTCAGTGTCGTTGAATACGATGCCGGGTACGAATCCACCGCCGTTGACGACGACATTGCGCCAGGTGTAGGACTGCTGCTGGCGCGGCTTGCCGGCCGCCAGGGAGGTGTAGACGGGGAAGGCGGCGGCCGCTGCCGCGGCCGCGCCGAGTGATGCTGCGAGGGTGCGTCGTCGCACTTACGCTCCTATGTGCTCGAAACTTAGTTTTGTCACGCAACATACTTGCGGAACAAAACCGGTCAGGTCCCCCGTCGTTGCGAGGGGAACACGGGCCGTGCCGCCGGCAGGGATCTCCTGAACGGCCGGAGCCTACATCGTGACCCTCGACTTTGTTACATGTCAATACATAGTGAGTCTTTGTTCGCAGCAACCGCTCTCCCCTTCGCGCAGTTCCCCGAACGCGACGCGGCGTGACCCTGGATCCCCGTCTGGTGCGCTCCTGCGGCGCCGCGGCGCACTCGCGGCCGGCGAGGTTCGGACGCGGGGCGGCCGACCGCCACCCGTGCAGTGCAACGCCGATCGAAGGAACGGCCGTCGTCGACAGCCCTCGCCCGGCAGCTGGTCGTCATCGGCCGTTTCGCTTCGCCGCCGCTCGCCGCGCCATACGATCAGCACCATGCTCAGCGACTACGCGCACCTTGACGTCGGCACGCTGCATGTTGACGGCGAACACCCGGTCGACGGACGAGTGCGTTTCCGCCTCGGCGCCCCGAATTATCAGGGCGCCGAATTCCACACCGAGCCCCTCACGCAAGAGCAAGCGGCCACCATCAACGACGGCGGGATGACCTTGACGTTCATCCACGGGGACACCGAGGTCGAGATAGGCCCGGAAGAGCTTGTCATCGGTGGCGCGGTCATGGCGGGCGACGAGGTCGTACAGCTTCGCGCGAGCGGCCCGGAAGGGTGGCCGCTCGACCTCTAAGAGCCGGCCGGGTTCGTGAGGGACGGAGCAGCCTGGCCCCGGGGCTGCGGGTGCGGGCGCAAAGCCCGTCTGGTGACCTTGATGGTTCGGCCTGCTTCCACGTGTTCGTGCCCTGGGTCAGGCACGGTTCCGAAAGGCCGGCCCTCGAGATCGACGACCACACCGGGTACGGACTGCCGTCGCGGAGCTAGGAGGCCGTTTCGACGCTGCCCTTCGATTCCAGGTGCGGCACGATGAGCCGCTTCTGAGCGGGGCTGCCGGGCGAGGCGATCCGCTTGGCGAGCATTTCGACAGCGGCCTGGCAGACGACCACCGGCTCGGACTCGACCGAGGTGAACGACAAGACGTAGAGGCGCGCCAGCTCGGCCGCGTGCAGCGAGACGACGCTGCGGTCGGCGGGCACTTCCAGCCCGAGGTCGTGAAGCGCGAAGGGCAGCATCGCGACGGCGGCGTCGTTGTGGATCAGGAGGGCGTGCGGGTTCTCGGGGTTCTGGAGCACGGCGCGCAGGGTCTCGCGCACCTGCTCGGGCCCCACCGGCACAGGGACCGGCACGAGGCGCAGGCCGCGCCGTTCGGCGCGTTCGCGAGCCGCACTGGCGAACCGGTTCGCATAAGTGCTGCCCGAGGCGTACAACTCCTCGGGCCATTGGACGAACACCGCTTCGCGGTGGCCCGCGTCGGCGAGGTGATCGACCAGCGCCGCGGCCCCGGCGGCGAAGTCGAGGTCCACCGCGTCGACCCCGCGGGTGTCCTGGGGCATCCCGAGCAGGACGGCCGGATAGCGCGCGTCGTTGATCGGTTCCAGACGCGGATCGTCGTCGACCACGTTGAGCAGGATGAGGCCGTCGACCTGGCGGCCCGAGATCGCCCGCCGCACCGCCTCGACGCCGTCGGGCTCGGTCAGCAGCACGACCGAGTAGCCCTGCTCGCGGGCCGCGTCGGACAGGGCGATGAGGTAGGCCGCCAGCGCCGGGCTGAACTCGGCCTCGTGGAAGCCGACGACGACTCCCAGCGCCATGGTCCGCGAGGTCGCCAGCGCCCTGGCTCCGGCGTTGACCGAGAACCGGAGTTTGGCGACCGCGGCGTCGACCTTGGCCCGCGTCTCGGGGCTGACGTATTTGCGCCCGGTCAGGACCGAGGAGACGGTGCTGCGCGACACTCCGGCCTCACGTGCTACATCGCCGATCGTGGCCACGCTGCTCCTTCCGCTCCTCGCTCGAACCCGGTTCAGTGTACCGGTTCGCTGGAGGTCTTCCCCCGACCGAGCGGCGGCGGCCGGCTGGGCCGGCCGCCGCCACAAGGGATGATCAGACCGTGACGCAGAAGGTGGCGTCGGCGCGGTCGATCTCCGACGCGATCGGGTCGAGTTGCAGCTCGAAGCCCGAGTGGCGCAGGTGCTGGGCGGGGTAGTTGTACGACTGGAACGACGTGCACCACTCATCGGCCAGGCCCTCGGTCATCTTGAACGTGGCGTCCCTGTCGAACAGCGCCGTGCCGTCGTCGCGGGCGAGCACGAGTTCGAAGTTCGAGTGCCGCAGGTAGTGGCCCGGGTTGTTCACCGACTCGAACGACACGTACTCGGCCGAGCCGTCTGCGAGGCCGGGCACCATCCGGAACTGCGCGTCGGCTTCAGGGTCGGGGTTCCGCTCGAGGCGGACGTTCCCGTTCACGTGCCGGACGACGCGGTCCGGGTAGTTGAAGGACTGCAGTTCGCGCCAGGCGACGTCCTCGAACAGCGGGGTGACCGCTATCCGGTCGAGGTTCGGCGCGTACTGCGATCGCAGCGGGACGCCGGGCCAGGTGTCGGAGGCGTAGCTGGTTCCGTCCCACTGCGGCTTCTCCTCGCCGCGCACGACGATCGAGTTGACCCCGGCTTTGAGGTCTACCGGCACGGTCAGCTCCCAGAAGTTGTTCTCGTGGAACGAGTGGGGGAAGACCACGCGGACGGGGGCGGCGCCGTTGACCGACACGAGCGCGTACCGTGCGACCGGGTCCGGGTTGTAATGCGTCGAAGGCGATTGCTCCTCGTTGGAGTACCGGAAGGTGAGGGCGTACTTGCCGGCCTTCGTCACCGCGACGTCGTCGAACGTCAGGGAGTTCCCGTTGCCGGGTTCGCCGCCGATGCCGGTCACCGCGGTCCCGCCGGAGGCGAGGGACAGGCCGGCCGCCGCAGCGGTTCCGGCGATCGTGCCGTCCTCCGCTTCGTAGACGGCCCCGGTGGTCTCACCGGAGGGCGTCACGGCGAGTCGGTCGACCTCGAGCCCTTGCGCGCCTTTGACGGTGACCTGGTTGACGCCGCCGAGCAGGAAGGCGTTGACGATGCCGCCCTGGCCGGTGCTCACGCTCTGGCCGTTGACCTCGAGCTCGACCTTGCGGTCGCCGCGCGAGGCGACGTCGAGCAGCGCGGACGCGTCGTCCGGGGAGTACACCCAGAACGTCGCCTCGCCGCCGGCCGGCACGGCGGCGGCGCCCGGGCCGGAGCCGCGGTGCGTGCTCGCGTAGGTGGGGGCCGCGCCGCCGTCGAGCTCGGCGAACTCGGCCTCGTACACCTCGCCGGCGGGACCCGGGCGGGGCAGTGAGAGGTCGATCTTGTCGAGGATGACGTCGCCGGTGATGGCGCCGGTTCCGTCGAGGCTGCGGGTGGCCAGGGTGATCACGTGGTCCCCCGCGGTGAGTTCGACCTTGGTGTCGGTGTGGTCCCACACCACCCACTTGTAGCCCAAGCTCAAGAAGAGCTCCTGCTCGGTGGCGGCGTCGCCGTCGACCCGCAGGAACATGTTCGTCGGCCCCTGGGCCTGCACTTCGGGATCGGTGTTGAGGGAGCTGGCGAAGACGCTGAGATCGTAGACGCCGTCCTGGGGGACGCTGACGTTGAACGCGAGCGCGTTGTCCGCGCCGGTCCGCATCCCGCCGACGTTGTAACCGCCGGAGGTGTAGAACTTCGCGACGGCGGAAGGGGAGCCTTCAGGGCCGTTGCGCTGCAGGCCCGTGCCGGTGAAGGTGGCGTTCTCGGCCTCGTACGTCGATTCCCATGCCGTCCGCGGGACGGCCGCGTCGCCGGGGGAGACGCTCGGTGTCACGATGACCTCGTACGCGGATTCGGCGCTGAGCGCCGGCAGTCCGCCGGAGCCGAAGTCGAGTTCGGCGGTGCCGCCTGAGACCGCCACATCGACTTCTGCCACTGTGGAGGGTTGGGCCGAGTCGCCGAGCTGGCCGCTCCAGCCGATCTCGCGCACGACCGCGTGCACGTTCTGGCCGAAGGTCCCGGCGGGGACGTTGTCGAGGGCGAGCGTGTACGCCCCGCTCGCGCCGCCGAGCAGGACGCGGGCCTGCCGCTTGTCGGTGTCCAGGGCCGCGACGCCTTGCAAGGTGTAGCTGACGCCCGGCCGCGGCGGCGTGACCGCGACCGTCTGCGCACCGTGCATCTGGCTGTAGGCGTGCAGGAGCCACCACTGGCCGTTGGCGCGGTTGGCCTGCACGGCCGAGTCGGAGAGGTTGCCGTCGATGTTCCAGTAGGCGATGTCGCCGTAGACCTTCTTGTCCTCCAAAGCGGAGATCCACTGGATCATCTGGCCAGGGACGGAGGTGTGGTAGTTGTACGCGTACTCGGTGATGTTGATCGGCAGTCGGGTGCCTTCGTATGGCGTGCCTGCGAAGTGCTTGGCCTCCCAGCCCCGGTACTTGTCCACGTTGGATCTGATGATGGCGGGAGCCGACAGCTCGTGCCACACCACCGCGTCCGGCACCGTCCCGGCCTGGACGGTGTGCGCCATGAAGCCCTCGACCTGGTTGTAGAGGGTGCTGGTGTTCGGGCCGCCGATGCGCGCCTCGGGCAGGATCGAGCGGATCTCCGCGTAGGCGCGGTCCCAGGCCGCGAAGAAGTACTGCGGGTCGTTCAGCCAACTGACACGGTTGTAGCTCCAGGTGCCGGTGCCGAACATGTTGCCCTCAGGCTCGTTGTACGGCATGAACACGACGTTGTCCTGCTGCTCCGCCGGGAGGGCGGCCACCTGCTCGACCTGGAGCCGGATCTTCGCCATGTAGAGGTCGAGCTTCTCCTCCGGGGTGGCGCCGGGCCACTGGTAGGGGAAGCCTCGGTGGATGTCGGTCATGTAGATGTAGACGTCGCCGTTCGAGGCCTCCACCACCGGGCCGAGGACTTCGAGCGCGTCCGCGCCCGGGTGCTGCGGGCCGTCCTGCGCCTTGGTGGCGACCGTGGTCAGATCGATGCCGTCGATGAGGTTCTCGGAAGGGAGTCCCTCGTCGTAGAGGCCGTACAGTGTGCCCGACGCCCCTCCGAGGAAGTCTCCGGTGGTCTTGCCGAGATCGACCCTGATGACATCCGCTTCCTGACCTGCGGCGGGCACCGCGGCCAAGGGGATGATCGCGGCCGCCGCGATGGCACTGCATATTCGCGCGGCTCGCCGTGTTCGTACGTCCATTTTCGCCTCACTCTCGACACTGAGAAGTCCGCCGCTCACGACACTTCGAGAAGCGTCACTACAGCGAACCGGTTCGCTGAACAACGTACCGGCTCTGATCAGCGGAAGCAAGAGGCTGACGGACAGGATCGAAATCGTGACCTCGAGCCTTCGCCGCCGCCTGCAGCGAGTGCTCGGCCCCCATGGAACGACGCCGAACCGGACGTGCCTTCGAACTCGCGGTTCGGCGGGATATACCTGTGTCATGGGTTCGTTCGTGCTCCGCGAGTGGCGGGGATCGATGTCGCTGACGCCCGGCCTGCGGGTGCATAGCGGTCGATACCTGCACGAAGGCACGATGCACGCGCACTCGCACGGCTTCATCGAGCTGGTCGTGGTGGCCGCGGGTTCGGGCGTGCACTGCTCCGCCGCCGGGCGGCGCCCCGTCGCGGCCGGCGACGTGGTGCTGCTGCGGCCGGGGCTTTGGCATTCGTACGAGCAGTGCGAGGGCCTCGAACTCCTGAACTGCTGTTTCAATTCCGAACTGCTGCAGGGGGAACTGTCGTGGATGCGGGAGGACCCGATGCTGGGGCGGCTGTTGTGGGCGGGCGGCGGGAGCGGGCAGTCCGACGGGCGGCTCGAGGGCGAGGCGCTGGAGGAGTGCATCGGCCACCTCGACGCGCTCGGCGCGCTGGACGCCCAGTCGCGGCGAGCGGACGCCGTGGGGCGGTTGACGTTGGTGCTCGGCTTCGCCGCACGCGCGCTGATCGAACGGTCCGCGGAGGGACCCGGGGTGCATCCCGGGGTCAACGCCGCGGCGCGGCTGCTCGAGGCACGGTTCGACGAGACTTGGACACTGGAGGACCTCGGTTCCGAACTGCACCTCTCGCCGGGCTATCTCGCGCGGATCTTCAAGGCGGCCATGGGATTGCCGCCGATGGCATATCTCGCCCGGCACCGCGTCGAAACGGCCGCGGGCCTACTGCTGGGCACCGACCTGCCGGTCGGGCAGATAGCCCGGCGAGTCGGTGTCGCCGACCAGAACCTGTTCGCGCGCCGTTTCCGGGAGCACGCCGGGATGAGCCCGACCGCGTACCGGAAGCGGTTCGCAGGTCACGACGGCGATGACGACAACGCGATGCGGTGAACGCCCGGACCGAGGTCCAGCACTGGTGCCGTCGGCACGGTCCGGCCGTCGAGCCGGAGCCTCGACCAGTCCCCCGGCGGAAGCGTGAAGGCCGCCGTGGCCCCCGGGGAGACTTCGACCTCAGCGCTGAACGAGCCGTCGCCGGTCTCCCAACGGATGGCGGCCCTCCCGTGCGGCGTGTCCATCTCGGCCGAGGCCCAGGACAGTCCGCCGCCGGGCACGGGCGCGAACGCGATCGCGCTCCAACCGGGCGCGGCCGGCGAAAGCCCTGCGACGGTGGCGTAGAGCCAGTCGGCGACCGCGCCGTAGGCGTAGTGGTTGAACGACAGCATCGACCCGCCCCCGTCCATGTCGCCGCCGTGGACGCGGCCGTCTTCGCCGATCGCATCCCAGCGTTCCCACACTGTCGTGGCGCCCTTCCGGATCTGGTGGAGCCAGCCGGGGCAGCGGTCGTTCATGAGCAGCAGGTACGCCTCCTCATGATGGCCGGTGTCGGTGAGGGCATGGAGGACGAGCGGGGTGCCGAGGAAGCCGGTGCCGATGCGGCCGCCGTTCGCGCGCACGAGCGCGGCGAGCCGCTCCCCCACCGCCTCCCGCTCGACGTCGGGGGCGATCCGGAACCGGAGCGCCATCGCGCAGCCCGTCTGCGTCTCGATCGCCGTGCGCCCCAAGTGCCGCCAGGCGGCGTCGGCGATCGTGTCGCCCAGGGCCCCGTAATGGCGGGCGTCCTCTGCCCGGTCGAGCAGCGCCGCTACGCGGGCCAAGAGCCGGGCGCTGTGCGAGAGGTAGGAAGTGGCCGTGAACGGGGTCGGCACGGAGGCCCGCGCCGGATCGCCGGCGGGGGCGCCCGGGTCGAGCCAGTCCCCGAAGTGGAACCCCTCCGACCACACGCGGTCGGCGTCGAGGCGTTTCGCACCCCAATCGACCCAGGCCCGCATCGACGCGTACTGGTCGCGCAGGGTCTCCAGGTCGCCGTAGGCCTCGTACAGCGCCCAGGGGACGCCCACCGCCGCATCGCCCCAACCGGTCGAGCCCGAGCCCCAGTCGCCCAGGTCGGCGAGGATGTCGGGCACGACGTGCGGCATCTTCCCGTCCGCGTACTGGGCGATGGCGAGGTCGCGCAGCCAGTTGCGCAGGAACGAGCGGGCGTCGAAGTTGCGGCAGGCGGTCGGGGCGAAGACCTGGATGTCCCCGGTCCACCCCAGTCGTTCGTCCCGCTGCGGGCAGTCCGTCGGGATGCTGACGAAGTTGTCCATCTGGGACCAGACCACGTTGTCGTACAAGCGGTTCACGCGGTCGTCGGAGCAGGAGAAGCGACCGGTCCGTCGCAGGTCGGAGCTGATCGCGACCGCCTCGACCGCTTCGATGCGGACTTCGGGGTCGGTGGTGATCTCCGCGTACCGGAAGCCGTGGAAGGTGAAGATCGGCTCGAGGACGGCGGGTTCACCGTCGAGGAGGTACCGGTCGATGGAGGTGGCGGCGCGCAGCGGCGCGGTGTGCAGGCCGCCATGGTCGTCGAGGACTTCGGCGTGGCGCACGATGACCGCGGCCCCGGCCGGTCCGCTCGCGGCGATGCGAAGGTGCCCCGAGAGGTTCTGCCCGGTGTCGAGGCGCAGGCGCTCGCCGTCCGCTACCGCCTCGACCGGCCAGGCGCGGACGGCCCGGACCCCGGGCATCGCCCGGTGTTCAAGGCCCGCGGGCAAATCGAGGACGGTCGCGGCGGTCCAGTCGCGGTCGTCGAAACCCGGCTCCTTCCAGCCGCGCGGTTCCTTCCGGAGGTCGATCGTGCAGCCTTCGTAGAGCCCCGCGGCGGTGACCGCGCCGCTCCCGCCGCGCCAGGCGCCATCGGTCGCAATGACGATGCGGCCCGCATCGGTCTCGACCTCGAGCTGCGCGAGCAGCGCGACCTGATCGCCGTACCAGGCCGAGCGGCCGAACCAGCCGAGCCGGCCCCGGTACCAGCCGTCCCCGATCATGGCGCCGATCGCGTTCGGGCCTGCTGCGAGCAGCTCCGTGACGTCGTAGGTCGCGTACAGGAGGCGGTCGCGATACTCGGTCCAGCCCGGCTCGAGCAGGTCTTCGCCGACAAGGGCGCCGTTGATCCAGGTCTGGTGGAGACCGAGCGCGGTGACATACAGCCGCGCGGCTCGAATCCCTTGCGGCAGTGTGAACTCGCGGCGCAGAAGCGGCACCGATCCGGGCTCGGAGGGAACGCTTGCCGGCCGCGCGGTCCAGTCGCCGGCGTCGAGCAGCGCCGCCTCGATCCGGCACGGCTCGCTCCAGTCCTCGCCCGGTTCGGCGCGGACCCGCCACCAGCGGACCTCGCGGCTGGCGAGCGCGGGCCCCGGCAAGGGGACGTCGAATGTGCGGTCGGTCGACTCGGAGGCGATGACCTCCGAGAACGCGGCGTCGGCGGCAGACTCGACCGTGTAGGCCCCTGCCCCCGTCGAGTGCCAGGACAGGAGCGGGCGGGCCTCGCCCGTCGCGATCGATCCCGAGTCGTCGCGGGTGCGCAGGCCTGCGTAGCGGTTGGTCAAGGGAGCCCTCTCCTTCGGTCGGTGGTACCGACGCTAGGCGGGCGAGCGGCCCGCACCTAGGCCGCGAGCAACGTGGACTAGCACGAAACCGACCATGCTTCGAGGCTTTCGGGACGACGGTGGCGAACTCGAACACGCCGAGGCCGGGTTCCTCGCGCGGCCCTGCCGCGACCCTCGGATCTCGGCGGGGAGCGGGCCCGGGCCTCGCCAGGGCATACTTCTCCGGTGACGAAGAATCCCGGACCCGGCGGAAAGGTCGAGCCGAGCACCAGCCGAGGCGCGGGGCGTCCGCCCCTCCCGCTGGAGCGGATCATCGCGGTCGCCGTGCAGATCGTGGAGGAGGAGGGCGCCGAGGCGCTCTCGATGCGCTCGCTGGCGCAGCGCCTGGGTTCGGGCACGGCGACGCTGTACCGGCACTTCGGCGGCCGAGCGGCGCTCGTCGCGCATGTCGTGGACCAGATGTTCGCGGGCGTCGACCCGATACCGAAGGATCTGGCCGCATCGGGATGGGAGCCGGCCTGCCGCGCGATCGCCCGCACGATGTTCGACACCCTGAGCCGGCATCGCCGGGTCGCGCGCCTGCTCATGGAACAGGTTCCACTGGGCCCGCATGCGATGGCACTGCGCGAGCAATGCCTCGCGGTGCTGCTCGGCAACGGATTCTCGCCCCGTACCGCGGCCCGCGCCTACGCCACGCTCGCTCGCTACGTCCTGGGTTTCGCGGTCCAGCTCGATGACGATCCCGGGCGGGGCGAGGACACGGCGGCTGCGGTGTTCGGCAAGGTCGACCCGGCCTCCTTCCCCGCTACCGCCCTCGTCGCATCGTCCCTGCCCACGCCGCTCGAGGACGAGTTCGCCTTCGGGCTCGACCTGCTGCTCGCGGGCCTTCGGGAATCGCGCGAGACGCGCTGACAACCGGGGCTTCAACGGGCGAACCGCCTGCTCAGCGCCCCTCCTCACTGCGCGATCGGACAGATCGGGTTGACCGGGCCATAATATCGGCTACACTGTATCCATTATGATCGCATGGTCTGAACCGCAAGCCGATTCGCAGTTCGCCACCGTCGACGGCCTGCGCCTCCACTACAAGCGGGCGGGCGACGGCCCCGCCGTCCTGCTGCTGCACGGCAGCGCTTCGTCGCTGCATCACTTCGAGCAGGTCGCAACCCTGCTGTCGAATGGTCTCGATGTCATCCGCCCCGACCTTCCCGGCTGGGGGCTCACCGGCGCGCGCGCCGACCGCGACTACCGGGTTCCGACCTATGCGGCCACCGTCGCCCGCTTTCTGGACGCGGTCGGCGTGAGCCGCTGCTTCGCGGTCGGGAACTCGCTGGGCGGCAACATCGCCTGGAACCTGGCGCTGGACTACCCCGAGCGCGTCGCCGGGCTGGTGCTCGTGAACGCCACCGGCTATCCGGAGAAGACCGTCCCTCCCGCGCTGCGACTCGCTCGGAACCCGCTGCTGCGCCCGGTCCTGCGCCGCTTGATGCCGCGTCGCGCGATCGAACGCCATCTGCGCTCGGCCGCGGGTCCGCGTTCCGACATCGTCGACGCGGCCATGGTGGAACGGTCGCACCAGCTCATGAACCGCGCGGGCAACCGCTCGACCTTCGTCGACTTCGTCAACACCGACCAGCCCGACCGCAGCGGCGATCTCGCCCGGGTGTCGGCGCCGACCCTGGTCTTGCGCAGCGCGGCGATCGACGGCCAGCACTTCGCCAGGGACATCCCGGGCGCCATCGAATCGATCCACCCCGACGGCGGCCATCTGCTGCCCGAGGAAGACCCGAAATGGGTCGCAGCGGCCATCGCGGCATTCGTGCGGCCGCTGGCCGGGCGCGGCGATCAGCACCGAGGAGACCGAGCGTGAAGTACTTCGCAGCAGCGGAAGAGGACCGGCGACTCGACCCCGCATCACGGCGGCACCTGCGCGGCGAGTTCGTCCGGCTCTCGGACGGCGTCACCCACTACGAACTGTCCGGCCCCGACGGCGGGCCGGTGGCCGTGCTCGCGGGCGGCTTGACCGTCCCCCTCGCCTACTGGGACGGCCTCGCCGAGCAGCTGCACACCCGAGGCGTGCGGACCCTGGCGTGCAGCGCCTACGGGCGCGGCTATTCCGACCGCGTCCGCTCGCGCTACGACGAGGCGCTCTTCGTCCGGCAACTCGCCGAGTTGCGCAGCGAACTCGGCATCGACGGCGCGGTGCATCTCGTCGGCACCTCGATGGGCGCACTCGTCGCGATGGCGTATGCGGCGGAGCACCCCGACACCGTCGCCACACTGACGCTGGCCGGACCCGCCGGACTCATCCGGCAGCACCTCCCGCCGCACCGAGTGCTCGCCAACGACCGTTTGGCCGGGTTCGTCGCCCGGCGCTTCGGACGGCGCCTGCTGGAGTCCCATCTCGGCCACAACGTGCGCGATCCGGAGCTCGCCGCCCGATTGACCGCGATGGTGCTCGACGCCTACCGGTACGAGGGATCGCTGTTCGCGTTCTTCGACACCCTCCAGCACGTCCCGCTGTCCGGGCGCGCCGACCGGTTCCGCCGCACCGGCGATCTCGGTATCCCCGCGCTCCTGTTGTGGGGGGCCGACGATCAGGTCACCCCGATCGATCAGCTCGACCGCGCCCGCTCGCTGCTGCGGCCCGAGCAATGCCACGTCATACCGGACTGCGGCCACATGGCGCCGCTGGAGCGGCCCGGCGAGGTCGCCGAACGCATCAGCGCGTTCACCGCCGACCGCGCGCAGAAGGAGGCGTCATGAACCGACCGATCCTCGACGTCCTGATCGTCGGCGCGGGTCCTGCCGGCACCACGCTCGCCATCGACCTGACGCGGCGCGGCCACTCCGTCCGCGTCATCGACAAAGGCGACCGCGCCTTCGACGGCTCCCGGGCCAAGGGCCTGCAACCGCGCACCTTGGAAGTGCTCGAAGATCTGGGGGCGCTCGAGGCCGTCCTCGACGGCGGCAGCACGTATCCGCTGGCGGGCATCCATCTCGGTCCGCTCACCGTTCCATGGCGAATGATGAGGCGCAGCAGGCCGACTCCGGAGGTCCCCTATCCGAACACCTGGCTGATACCGCAGTCGCGGACCGACCGCGCGCTGCACGGCTGCCTCGAGAAGCTCGGCGGCCGCGTCGAGTTCGGAACGGCGCTCATCGACTTCACCCAGGACTCCGGCCACGTCACCGCCAACGTCGCCGGTCCGGCCGGGGCCGAGTCCGTCACCGCGCGCTACCTGGTCGGCGCCGACGGCGGGTCGAGCCTGGTCCGCAAGCGACTGGGCATCGATTTCACCGGATCCACCCGCGAGGAGGACCGGATCGTCATCGTCGACGCCGTGACCCAGGGCCTGCCGCGGAACCGGTGGCACCTGTGGCCCCGGCGGGGCGGACAGTTCACCGGGGCCTGCCCCTTGCCCGACAGCGACCTGTTCCAATGGATGGTGCGGCTCGCGCCCGACGAGGAGCCCGTGCTCGACGAAGCGCGGCTCAACGAGCGGATCCGCTCGGCGACCGGCGATCGCCGCATCACGCTGACGGACATCCGGTGGACATCGGTGTTCAGGCCCAACATCCGCCTCGCCGAGAGCTACGGCACCGGCCGCGTCCTCATCGCCGGCGACGCCGCACACGTGCACCCGCCGGCGGGCGCGCAGGGCCTGAACACCGGCGTCCAAGACGCCTACAACCTCGGATGGAAACTCGCCCAGGTGCTCTCTGGCGCCGATCCGGCGCTGCTCGACACCTATGAGGCCGAGCGGATGCCGATCGCGGCCGGAGTCCTGGGACTGTCCGTGTCGAAGTACGAGGGCATCGCCAGACTCGACCCGTCGAGCATCCGCCGCGGCAAGGACGAGCAGCAGCTCGCTCTCACCTACTTCGGCGGCCCGCTCGCCGCTGTGGACGGCGACCGGACCGAGACCCTCCGCGCGGGGGACCGGATGCCCGACGCCGAACTGCGCCATGCGAACGGCGAGCGCGTGCGACTGTTCGACCTGATGCGCGGGCCCCACTTCACCGCCATCGCGAACGGCCGCGATTCGGCCCGTGCGCTCGAACGACTCGCATGGCCCGACGCCGGCGCCCCGCTGCGGCGCCTCGTGATCGGCGCCGAAGGCAGGCTCGCCGACCCGGCCAGGACGCTCAACCGCGTCCACGGCCTGGGCGAGGACACGCTCGTGCTCGTCCGCCCCGACGGCTACATCGGCCACATCGCGAACGACGAGCACCTCACCCGCATCCGCACCGCCATCCAGCCGATGACGCCGACAACGAGGAGCCGCCCCATGCCCGCAACCCGCCCGGGAGCCGACGAATGAACCGCACACTGCTCCGCGGGGCGACGATCGTCTCCATGGCCCCCGGCCGCCCCGACGCCGAACGCGCCGACCTCCTCGTCGAAGACGGTCGCGTCGCCCGGATCGGCGAGCGACTGGACAGCGCCGGAGCCGACCTTGTCGACCTCACCGGCCGCATTGTCATCCCCGGCCTCGTCAACGCCCATCTGCACACCTGGCAGACCGGGCTGCGCGCCGTGGGCACCAACTGGACGCTCATGCAATACCTCGGCCACATGCACGGCGGCGGCGCGGAACGCTTCAGTCCCGACGACCTCCATATCGCCACCCTCGCCGGGGCCCTGAACCAGATCGACTGCGGCACAACGACACTCGGCGACTGGTGCCACAACAGCCTGACCCCCGAGCACGCCGACGCGGGTGTCGCGGGACTCACCCGATCGGGCATCCGCGCCGTCTTCTTCCACGGCACCCCCTACCGAGACCCCGAGGAACCCCACCCCCTCACCGAGATCGACCGGTTGCTGCACGGCCCGATCGAGGCGGCCTCCCTCCTCACGCTCGGTATGGCTGTGCAAGGGCCGCAGTACTGCTATCCCGACACGGCAGTGGCCGACCTCCGGGCCGCGGCCGAACGCGGGCTCGTCGCGTCCTTCCACCAGAGCGGCGGGGAGCCCGAAGGCGGGTGGGAGGCGGTCCGCGACGCGGGCCTGTTCGGCCCGCTCGTCAACATCGTGCACGGCTCGGACATGCCCGACGCGTGGGTCGGAACGCTCGTCGACGCCGGCGCGACCTTCACTTCGACCCCGGAGAACGAACTGGGGCAAGGACACGGGACGCCCGTCATCGACGCGCTCCTGCGCCACGGCGGCGCGCCGTCGCTCGGCACCGACGTCGACTCCGTCGCACCCGGCACGCTCTTCACCGCCGCCCGTATCGCTCTCGCGCACCAGCGCGGCCTCGACCACGCCAAGCATCTGGACATCGGCATGCCCGCCTTGATGAACGCGGTCACGGCGAAGCAGGCGCTGGCATGGGCCACCGTCGCAGGCGCCAAGGCGCTCGGCCTCGACGACCGGGTCGGCCATCTCGACGCCGGGATGCAAGCCGACCTCGTCGCGATCGACGCCCGGGGGCTCAATCTGTGGCCGGCGCACGATCCCGTCGCGGCCGCGCTGCACGCCGACATCGCGAACGTCGAAGCCGTCATGATCGCCGGACGATGGCGCAAGCGCGACCATCGCCTCCTTCACTCGGGCCTCGACGACATCAAGGAACGGCTGCGGGCGTCCGGCGAGCGCCTGGTGCAGACCGTGCTCGAGGAGTGAGCAAGGCCGGTCTGCGACCGTGTTCCGCGGCCCCCGGCCCGCCGGGGGCCGCGGAACGTCAGCCGGCGTTCGAACCGCTCAGCGTCACCTCGTCGAAGACCGCGGTGCTCAAGACCGCCGGATCGCCCGAGACGACGGCGAGTCCGATGTGGTACGGCGCGGTGCCGAAGGCGGGTATGGGATGCGGTTCGCCGATCGGGTGCCACGTCTCGCCGTCGGCGGAGGTCGCGGCGGTGAAGGCGTCGCCCTCTCTGCGCAGCCGCAGCCAGATCGGGGTTCCGGTGCTGACGGGCCCGTCGGTCGTCGTGGGACGGAAGGCCACTCGCGGGCGGCGGAAGAACTGGACGGTGCCGTTCTTGCCGAGCACCGTCCCGGCCATCTGGTCGAACGGGTTGAGCGACTTGGCCATCACCAGGCCGACGCGTCCGTTCGCCGCTGCGGCTTGCCAGTCGACGAGGCGCGCGGTAATCGCGCCGTCGCCTGTGAACATGACGGAGGCGTAGTGAACCGTCATGCCCTGGTTGATGACGTTGAGGTCGGTGCCGGCGCCGCGGAGCGTGAAAGTCCCGGTCCCCTCGTCGTACCCGGTGATGCCCGGCGTGCGGACGGCGACGACGCTGCGCGATCCGAGCATCCGCTCGTCGGGCACGACGTCGCCGATGTCCCGATAGTTCCAAGGCGGTGGCGGCGCGGCGCCGACCTTGAGCACGAGGTCCCCGCTGGCGGTGCCGCTCGCGTTCGAGGCGGTCACCTGGACGGTGGACTCGCCTGCGGCGGTCGGCGTTCCCGAGACGACGCCGGTCTTCGCGTCCAAGCGCAGGCCGTCGGGCAGTGCGCTCGCGGTGAAGCCGGTCGGATCGCCCGTGGCGCGGATGAGGTGCCTGAACGGTCTGCCAGCGTTGGCGAATGCCGTGCTCGTCGCCGTCATCACGGGTGCCGGCGGCGTCGGCATGACCGCTCGGGCCTCCGTCGAAGGCGGGCCGTTGCCATCGGCGTTCGAGGCGCAGACGATGTACCGGTACTCGTCTCCGGGATTCCCGGTCGCATCCGCGTACCGGGCCCGCACGCCGAAGCCCACCGGGGCGATGTCGCGGGCGAGGACCGTGAAGCGGCCGCTCGCGGGGGCGCGCTTCACGGTGTAGCGGGCGGCGAGGTCCGCGCCCGACCAGGAGAGTTCGACGGCACTCGCGCCCGCCCGGGCGTGCAGGTCCCCCACCGCGACCGCAGGGGCCCCGACCGACCATCCGGGAGCGGTGACGTTGTCGAAGGCCGCCGAGGTGCGTTCGGCGTAGTCCGCGTCGACGCCGAGCGATGAGCAGACGGCGAGGCCGACGAACAGGTCCTGTTCGAGGTCCAGTTCGGCGGAGCCGACCTTCTCCCAGGCCCCGCCGTCGGGCGATATCCAGCCGCTGAATTTGGATCCCTTGCGCCGCAACCGCACCCAGTATGGCCGGCGCCAGCGGTAGCCGTCGCTCGCGCCTTCGGCATAAGGCGCGGGCAGCGGGGTCGCGGAGACGGGGAGCGATCCGAGTTCGGAGATGGGGAACCCGGCGTTCGCGGTGATCTCGGTCCGCTGGGTCGGCGGGACGAGTGCGCCGCCGGTGCCGGAGGTGTCGCCTCCGGTCTCGGCGCGAGTCGTCCACACGCCGCTCCAGGTGTGGAGCGGCAGTCCCTGGATGAGCATCGACGCGTGTGCGGCGTCCGGCTCCAGGGACTCGCGCATCATCACGCCGACCTTGGCGTATTGCGAGCTGACGGGGTAGGCGACGCGCGCGGTGATCGTGCCGTCGCCGGTCATCGGCAGATACGTGAAACGGAACGAGTCGTGCGCGCCGACGATGTCCTCGCCGCCGGCTTCGACGCGGAACGCCTGCCCGTCGAAATCGGCGGTGCCGGCGGGCGCGGCCTCGCCGACGTCCGCGGATTCCCATGCGGCGGGCAGACCTGCGGTCACGGCGATGCCGAGCGAGTCCGGGCCGGTTCCCACCGCGTTCGAAGCGGCGACGGCGTAGACGTAGGTCCGTCCCGGCTCGATGTCCTCGTCGCGGTACGAAAGGGAGGTGACGCCCCTGGCCACGACCGTGAACTCGTCGTCGTCGAGGGCGGCGCGCTTGACCGTGTAACCGGTGGCCGGGGCGCTGCTGGCGGGTTCGACCGAGGCGACCCACTCGACGGCGACCGCTTCCTCGGTGCCGTGGGCGGTGAGTCCGGCCGGGGCGGGAGGCGGGGACTGCGGCGGCGCCGCCTCGGCCCGGGGACGAGCGAAGGAGAGCGTGCCCCAGGACGGGTGGTCGTCGTTGTGCCCCTCGATGAAGCGGCCTCCGCCGGTCTGGCGGAAGACCACTCGCTCGGTTTCGGGTGCGGCGAGTCCGAGGCGGCCCGCGTAGTGCCCGAAAGCCATCTCGAAGATCGGGCGCCACTGCCCGCGGTTGCCGCTCGAGACGGCGGTCTTGAGGTACTTGCCGGTCCGGTCGAAGTCGGGGATGAAGGGCACTTCGCCGCCCAGGTTGTACCGCGAGGTGTACTCGAACCCGGCGAGGATGCGGTTGCCCGCATGGCCGTACAGGTCCACCCCTTGGTTCCAGGCGACTTCGGCGACGTCGGCGAGCAGGCCGAGCGCGAGCTGGGCGTAGGACTGACTGCGCCCGCTCTCCTGCCCTTGGCCGGATTCGTCGACGACGATGCCGGTGATCGAGCCGTTGCCGGCGCCGGCCACCGCGTATCGCACGGCGTCCTCGAACATGACGCGGTCGTCGCAGAAGACGGCGATCGCGATGACCGTCTGGAGCGCGGCGAGGTCCCAGTTCCCGTTGGCGAACAGCGCGTACCCGGAGACCGACGGGTACCAGACGTCCTTGAAGGACTGCTCGCAGCGGGCGATGTCCGCGTCGGTCCAGCCGTCGTATCCGCTGTGCCGCAGGATCTCCGCCGCGTTGGCGAGCTTGAAGCCCTGGAGTCCGGCACCGAGCTGGCCGTCCGCGCCGGTGATCATGCCGAGACTCGCCGACCACGCGTTCAGGATGTCCCGGGCCTTGTCCGCGTGCCGCCTGTCGCCGGTGATCGTCCACATGAGCGCGTTCTGGTAGGCGGCGCCCGCGTCCTCGGCCGCTTCGTTGGTGTGGTCGTTCGGGCCGCGGCCCCACGAGGCGACCTGGCCGGTATTGCGGACCTTGTAGTCGAACGACGACCGGTAGTGGGATGCCATCGCCGTGAACCCCTGGTAGACAGGCGTTTCCTGGGCGGCGACGGCCTTGCGCATGCGCTCGAGGTCGGCGGCGCTGTGCAGCAGGCCAGGGTGCGCGAACGCCGCGTCGGTGTTCGGGGGCGCCGCGTGGCCCGCGCTCGCGGGGAGGGCGTTCGCGGCGGTCACCGCGATGAGGGTGCCCGCCGCGCCCCGAAGGAGGGTGCGGCGGGTGGTGTGGAGTCGGCTCATCACTGCACCGTGATCGTGACGGTCTGGTCGGCGGTGCCGTTCGCGTTGGCGGCGCTGACGGTGGCTTCGTAGGTGCCCGCGGCCGCGGGCGCGCCGAAGACGACACCGGTGGCCGTGTCGACGGCGAGGCCCTCGGGCAGGCCCGAGGCGGCGAACGTCTCGGGGAACCCGGTCGCGCTGATCGTGTAGACCGTGGGCGCGCCGGCCTTGGTCGCAAGGGTGTCGGCGGCGAGCAGTGCGGGTGCGGTCGTGGACGGGGCGGTGGCCGCGTTCAGGAAGCGCAGCCCGGTGACGTGCTCGTTGGCGTGCATCGGCACCATGTCGGTGGTCTTGAACCAGCCGGGCTTGCGCATGTTGTCGGCGATGAGCTTGCCGTTGACCGTGAAGTTCTGGAAGACGACGTCCTTGATGGCGTGCTCGGCGTCGTAGCCCAGCAGGAGCCCGAGCTCGGCGTTGCCGCCGTCGTAGCTGAGGTTCTTCACGAAGACCTGCTCGATGCCGCGCCCCACCGAGGTGTTGTAGGACTTGTTGTAGGCGACGCGCATATGGATGATCTGGCCCCACCGGAAGTCCTCGACGCGCACGTCCTGGACGCGCACGTTGCGGACGAGGTTCGAGTCGCCGGGGTTGATGGCGATGCAGCCCTGGTAGTTGAGCTGCGGTTCGCGGTGGTCGAGGATGTCGATGTTGGAGAAGACGACGTTCTCGATCGTCTCGGGGTCGTCGGTGTTGCCGTGCGTGCCGATGTTGATCGGGTGCGCCACGTCGGCCCAGAGCGACGAGTCCCTCAGCGTGATGTTGCGGACGTCGCCGTAGTACTGGTTGCGGTGGCCGTAGAGCGTGACGCAGTCGTCCGAGCTGCGCATGAAGAGCCGCTCGAGGAGCACGTCGCTGCTGCAGAAGATGTTGATGCCGTCGCCCCACTTGCCGGAGCTGAAGTAGGTGAGGTTGCGGACCGTCACCTGCTCGGACTCGCCGATGTCGAGCGCGTTGCCGGTGGGGTTGTTCATGATGGTGACGCCGTCGATCAGGATGTTCTTCGAGTTCCGGACCGGGGCGGCGCCCCACTGGACGCCGTAGATCATGCCGTGGCCGCGCAGGGTCGCGTTCTCCACGTTGTCGAAGGTGATGTTGCGCTTGACGACCGCGCCGCCGGCGAGGTAGACCGTCTGGCCGCTCGCGACCGCGACGGCGGCGCCGGTGTGCACGCCGGGTCCGAAGTAGATGACGTCAGGGTCCTCGGGGTCCGGCGCGTCGGCTTCGATCGGGTGCGCCAGAAGGTGGAGGCAGTCGTACAGGTCGTCGTTGACCTCGACGACGATCTTGCGCGGCTCGGTGAGCGTGAACTCGACGGTGTCCTCCTCCACGACCGGCTCGATGTCGTAGGAGAGCGGCCTGATCCGCGCTTTCTGGATGGCGCCCTTGGTGTACCGCACCTTCACTTCGACTTCGCCGGAGAAGTCGAAGTAGGCCACTGAGGAGTTGAATCGCTGGTCGCCGCCGGTTTCGGCGTTGATCTGCTTGAGCGTGGTGTTGTAGACGCCGAGTCGCTGCCATTCGCTTTGGCCGTTGCGGACGTGCACCTCGAAGCTGCCGTTCTGCGCGACGCCGTCCGGGACGGGGTAGGTGGCGATCGCGTTCGCCGGCGCTTCCTGGGCCGAGGCAGGGCCCGCGGCGGTCGCCAGGTAGCCGGCGACGACGGCGGCGCCGCTCGCCTGGAGGACGGTTCTGCGGGAGAGGCTGGAGTGGGAAGGGTTGTCGATCATGGTTCCTCATTCGTTCGCAAGGGGAGGGAGGCAGGGCCGGGTTCGGTCCGGCCCCGCTGACGGTCGCGGCAGCGCCGCTTTGGAAGGGTTCAGCGCACGTAGGTGAGCGTGCCGAATCCGAGTTCGTCGAAGCCGCCGGAGGTGGTGCCGTAGTCGCCGCCACCGCCTTCGGGGCTCTGGCGCTGGGCCATGGCGAGCACGTTGGGCATCGAACGGCCGCGCCGGGACGAGTAGTGGTGGTAGACCCGCTCCCAGACCGGGCGGGTCTGGCCGCGGCCGCCCGCGCCCATCACGGTGTGCTCGTTGTAGCTGCAGTTGACGCCCGAGCCCCACGTGTACTTGGTGAACGGCAGGTCGTCGTGGCCGAGGTTGTAGCGCGCGACGTACTCGGCGGCCTTCGCGAAGGCGCTGTCGCGGGCCGAGTAGAGGTCGACGCCTTGATTCCAGGCCATCTCCATGACCGTGCCCATGAGTCCGATGCCCATCATGGCGTGGGCCTGGTCGCGGCCGGACTCCTGCCACTGGGCGTACTGGCCGGAGTGGATGAACGGGATGGCGTTGGTGATCGAGCCGTTGCCCCCGCCGTTCCAGAAGTAGTCGACGGCCTGGTCGAACTTGGCGCTGTCGTCGTTGAAGACGCCGATCGCCATGATGGCGGCCATGTTGCACAGATCCCAGTTCGCCCAGTAGTTCGTGATGCAGGCGCCGTTGTGGACGCGGAGGAAGTGGTCGCACATCGGGTAGAAGATGTTCGCCAGCATCGCCTGGAAGCGGGGCCGGTCGAAGCCGGGCGCGTCGCGGACGAGCTCGGCGGCGTTGGCGGCCTGGTAGCCGTAGATGCCCGAGGCGAGCCAGCGGTCGGCCGAGCCGTTGATCTCCCGGAGCGTCCCCGACCAGGCGTTGAGGATCCGCACCGCGCAGTCGCGGTGGGTGGTGGTGCCGGTGATCCGCCAGCGCACGGCGTTCTGGTAGGCGGCGTGGATGTCGTTGTAGAAGAGGTGGTAGTTCTCGGGCCAGCCGCTCCCCCGGTAGATGCCGGTCTGCGGGTTGGGCTGCCAGTCGGGCCAGGAGTGGCGGTTCTCGATGAGCTTCTTCCAGCCCGAGTTCCAGGGGTCCTGCGCGGCGTAGACCCGCTGCCGCATGCGGTCGAAGTCGGCCTGCGTGTGCAGGAGGCCGGGGTGGGTGCCGTTCTGGGCGTAGGCGGTGCCGAGACCTGCGGCTCCGGCGGCGGCGAGGCCGCCCGCGACGATGGCTCCTTTGAGGACGTGCCGTCGGTTGAGGTTCGCGCGGGGGCGCGGTTCGTGTTGCGGTTCGTTGCTCATGGTGCTCCTTTGCGCCATGCGGTGAGCGATGCCGGGGGAAAGCCACCGCGATCTGGTGAACGTTCACGGTGTATCGTGTTGCGTTCCGCTTGAACGTAGCACGAAGAATGCGAATGTTTCAATATTAAGTTTCAGAGTCAAACTTTTTCGGACATGCCGGCCAGAGGCAGGGACCGAGACCGCCCTGCCCCTGGCCGGGGTCGCTGGGAACTCAGTACACGCGGAGCTCCTCGACGTCGATCGGCTTCTCCGGGAAGGACAGCCGCACCCGACGGGCGGTCCTCGCCGGGAACTCCAGGTACGCCGACAGCGCCTCAGCGCCCGGGTCGCCGCGGTGCAGGGGCTCGAACGCGCGCCCGTCGACACTCGTCTCGACCGCCCAGGGATGCGCGGGGGTCTCCGCGAAGACGATCTCGACCCGGCTGATCTCGTAGGGGAACTCGAGGTCGGCGGTGATCCATTCGCCCGGATCGCGGCGGGCCGCACGCCAGAACGTGCCGCTTCCCGAGATCGTGGCGTTCCCGCCCTCATGCCGCGGCTCAGCACTGCTCACCTGCACCGGCCGATAAGCGGCCAAGGAAGCCCTCCGCCGCCCGGCGGGCGGCTCGGTCGCATACGGCGCGGGCGGCGCGAGCCGCCGCGCCAGGCCTCGCGCCGGTTTCGCCGGTCCGGTCGCGGACAGCAGGAGCTCGGCAGCGGCAAGGCCTTCCGCCGATGCGCGAACCCGTTGCGGCCCAGGGGTATACGACCGCAGTTCAATCGCCCCCGCGCCGCCCCACAGACTGTGGTTCCCCGGATCGAGCGTGATGCTCCGTCCCGAAGGGAACAGGCCCTCGCCTTCGACCACCGTCAAGACCACGGGCCGGTCGTCGACCACCCGCGCACCGTGTTCGTCGAGGAGTTCGACCGTCAGCCGCGCGTCTCCGGTGCCGTCGGTCGGCATCGTGTCGGTATCGGCGGTCAGCCGCAGCGCGACCGCCGTGCCCGGCTCGGGGAAGTCCGGCGGCGCGATGCCGCGCAGCTTCTCGCGGTACCAGTAGTAGGGCTTGCGGGGCATGCGCCAGTAATCGGCCAGGCCCTGGAGGCCGGCGCCGTCCGCGATCGACTTGTAGTGGAACGCGCACCAGAAGATCTTCCCTGAGCGCCAGGGGTAGTCGACCTCGACCCCGTGCTCCCACTCGACCTCGTACTCCCCCGGCCCCTGCCCGCGAACACCGTGGTATTCGGAGACGACGCTGGGCATGCCGGGGTCGTGGAAGAGCTCCGCGCCGTCGCCGTTGTACCCGGCGATGTCGCCGAGCACGTCGAAGCCCTTCCGCTGCGCCCCGCCCACCGCCGCGGGCCTCGTGGGATCCAGCTCGTGCGAGAGTGCCACCAGCTCGGCGGTGAGCGCCTTGGCCTTGTCGATGACCCTGTCATCGCTGAAGAACGCCTCGTTGCCGATGCTCCAGGTGACGATGCTCGGATGATTGCGGTGCACGCGGATCATCTCCCGCAGCGCCCGACGCAGGCTCTCCTCGAACTCCGGCTCATCGGCCGGATCCACGGGGTAGGCGCTGGCGAACCAGTAGCCTTCGACGTCCTCGCCACCGATGCCCCAGAAGTGCAGTTCGGACCAGAACAGCATCCCCTGCCGGTCGCACTCCTCGGCGAAGTACGGGTGGTGGGGGTAGTGGGAGCCGCGGATGATGTTCATCCCCAGGTCCTTGATCATCGCGATGTCGCGGCGAATGGAGGAGCGGGTCCCGGCGTCGCCCCAGCCGCCGCGGTTCTGGTGCACGTTGGCGCCGTGCAGATCGAGATGCTCGCCGTTGAGGAAGAAACCCTGGTCCGCAGTGAATTCGAACCAGCGGAAGCCGAACTCGGCCCGCTGCGAGTCCCGCGCGGTCCCCTCCACCGACACCGAGGCCGTCAGCTTGTACCGGTGAGGATGGTCGGGATGCCACAGCAGCGGCCGGTCAACGGCCCCTTCGAGATCGATCACCGCGCGCGATCGGGCGGGGATGGTCCGCCGCACCGGCGCGAGCGCGGCGACCGTTCGAGCGGGATCGGCGACCACGGCCGCCACCGACACCTCGACCGGGCGCGGTTCGTCGTTGACCACCTCGACGGCGGCCGCCACCGTCGCTCGCTCGCGGCTCACCTCGGGCGTGGTCACATCGATGCCGTACCAGTCGATGCGGACCCGGTCGGCGACGATGAGGCTGACATCCCGGTAGATGCCGCCCGCGAAGCTGTAGTCCCCCGCCCGGGGGGCGAGCCGCGGGTTCCAGAGGTTGTCGACCCGCACGAACACCTCGTTCGCACCGGCGCGCGCCACGTCGGAGATGTCGACGGTGAAGGGCGTGTAACCGCCTTCGTGGCGGCCGACGAGGCGGCCGTTGACGAACACCTCGGCGATCTGGAAGACCCCGAGGAACTCCAGGGCCATCCACTGCCCGAGCCATTCCGGGCGGACTTCGATCGTGCGGCGGTAGCACCCGTGGCCGACGTAGAACCGCTGCTCGCGGAAGTCCGGCAGGTCGAAGGAGTGGGGCAGGCCGATGTCGAACCAGTCCGGGCTCGGGGGTTCGCCCTCCGCCCCGGGATGCTCGCCGAAGGCGAACGTCCAGTCGTCGTTGATGAAGCGCTGCTCGCGGATCATGCGGTCGGAACCTCTCAGCACATTGGGTGTCGACGGGCGGGCCGTCCTCGCAGCACGGCCCGCCCCGGAATGCGGCGGTCTACTGGGACTCGTCCCAGGCCTGCTGGTAGATCTCGAGGTACCGTTCGGCGCCGAGGTCGGTGAGGTTCTGCTGGAACTCGTCCCAGTCCTCGTCGCTGCCGATGTCGCGGGTGCCGGTCACGAACTCCGCGCTCGCCTGGACGACGAAGCTCTCCACATTGGTCTGGACGGTCGCCAGTTCCGACGCGGTGTCACCGGTGACCGAGACCTCCCAGTAGGGGAACGCGTCATCCGACTCGTGGCCCTCGTACAGCTTCGTGGCCTCGAACAGGCGGCGCTCGTAGCCGCTCGGGTCGTAGATGTCGGTGCCGACGATCTGGCCGCCGCGGAACGTCTCGTCGCTGAAGTACTGCGTCATCGCGCCCCAGGCGTTGTTCATGCCCTCGCCTTCAGGCGCCTGCAGCAGCTCGTAGAGCGGTTCGACCGTCTCGTCGAGCGGCACGTCGCCCTCCTTCGGCGAAGCCCAGTTGACGCCTTCGACACCGAACTCGCCGATGATGTGGCCCTCGTACGAGTAGATGAAGTCCATGATCTGCATGAGCTTGCGCTGCTTGGCCTCGCTGGCGCGGTTGGTGATCACGAACGTCGCCCCGCCGGCGCCGGCGGGGCCGGCCCAGGAGGTGTCGCTTCCGTTCGGCCCGGTCAGCGGCGGGACCGCGTCGTACTGCGTCCCGCGGCCGTCGGCGGCGGCGATGTCGACGAAGACCCCGGGGTGCAGCGCGGTCACCGATCCGAGGATCACACCTTCGGCGCTGTTGCCCTCCCCCCAGAGCGCTTCACCGTTCTGGGTGAACGCGCCCTCGTCGATGAGACCGTCCTCGTAGAGGGAGTTGACGTACGCGATGGCGGTCCGCCACTCGTCGCGGGTCGGCTGGAGCACGACCTGATCGCCGACCGCCGCGAGCGATGCCGGAGTCGTGCCTTCGGCGTTGACGCCCGCCGTATACACGAACGGGTTCATCAGGTAGGGGAGGATCGAGTTGCCGACGGCCCCGGCGAGGGGTACCTCGTCGGCCCTCCCGTTCCCGTTGGGATCCTGCGTCTTGAATGCCTCGAGGACCTTCCGCAGCTCTTCCGGCGTGGTCGGCTGCTGCAGGTCCAGCGCTTCGAGCCAGTCGGAGTTCATCCAAAGCTTGGTGCCGTACGAGCAGTGGAAGCACTCGTTCCACTGGGGCAGGCCCCAGATCTTCCCGTCGGTCGCCGTGGCCGCGCTCTGGTAGTCGGGCTCGTCCTCGAAGGCGGCGGTGATGTTGGGCGTGTCCTCGCCGATCAAGTCGTCGAGCGGGACGATGACGCCTTGGCCGCCGAGCTTCACCAGCTCGTCGTTGTTGAACTGGTCGACCCACGGGATGAGCATGTAGGCGTCGGGGTAGTCGCCGCTGGCGAGGGAGATCTGCCGCTTCTCGGCGGCCGCCGTGCCGTCGTAGGTGGTCGTCTCGAACTGGAGGTCGACGTCGAACTTCTCCTCGATCACCTTGGTGAACGCGTTCGCGTCGAGGTCCATCTCAGGGTTCTGGGGCGCGAAGATCGTGATCACGTCGTCCGGAGTGGTCTCCGGTTCCGAGGAGCACGCGGCGAACGCGCCGGCGGAGACGGCGAGCGCCGCTCCGGCCGCTGCCGCCCGGGTGAATCTGCTGGTCATCGTTGACTGCCTTTCGTTGAGGAGTTGATGGGTTCGAGGGGGGACGCCGTCAGCCGGTCACGGCGACATCAGAGAGGCGGTGCGCTAGCCCTTCACGGAGCCGAGCATCACGCCCTTGGTGAAGTGCCGGGCCACGAACGGGTAGACGAGCATGACCGGCACTGTGGACACGACGATGAGGGAGAACTTCATGAGATCGGCGATCTGCTTGGCCTCCATCTGGTTCGCCAGATCCGTTCCACCGCTGTTGTTGTTCAGCACCAAGATGTTCCGCAGCACCAGCTGCAGCGGATACAGGTCCTCGCTGCGCAGGTAGATGAGGGCGGAGAAGTAGGAGTTCCACTGCCCGATGCCGTACATGAGCGCGATGACCGCCAGCAGCGGCTTCGACAGCGGCAGCACGACCGACCACAGGAACCGCAGGTCCGAGGCGCCGTCGAGCTGCGCGGCCTCGTACAACTCCCCCGGGATCGAGGAGCGGAAGAACGTCATCGCGATGAGCACCTGCCACGCGCCGATCGCGGCGGGGATGATCATCGCCCAGCGCGTGTCCAGGAGCCCGAGGGCCCGCACGACCATGTAGGTCGGGATCAGGCCGCCGGAGAACAGCATCGTGAACAGGACGCCCCCGATGAGCGCCTTGCGCCCCACGAGCTCTGACCGCGAGAGCGGGTAGGCGATCATCACCGTCAGGGTGATGCTCACCAGTGTCCCCGCCACGGCGTAGAACAGCGAGTTGCCGAACCCGGTGAGGATGTCCTCGTTGCTCAGCACCGCCTCGTAGCCGATGAGCGTGAAGTCGACCGGCCACAGGAACACCCGGCCGCCCGAGACCGCCGCGGGGCTGGAGAACGAGCTGGCGACGATGTTGACCAGCGGCACGAGGACGATGAGCAGGAACGTGGTCAAGAGGAGGTAGACGCCGGCCATGAAGAGCCGGTCGACCGGGGTGTCTTGGACCTGGCTGGGGCGTCGGCGCTTGCGCCGGCGGACCGTCGCCTCCGATTCGATCGGCGGCGCGGCCTCGATGGGGGGCGCCGTCTGGTCGGTTCGAGTCATGGCTTCCTCCTTCACCACAGGCCGTTGCCGGTCACGCGCTTGGAGACGGTGTTCACGGCCAGCAGCAGGATGAGATTGACGACGGAATTGAACAGCCCGACCGCCGTCGCCATACTGAAGTCAGCGTTGAGCAGGCCGATCTTGTACGTGTAGGTGGCGATGATCTCCGAAGTGGAGAGGTTGAGCGGGTTCTGCAGCAGGAACGCCTTCTCGAACCCGATCGCCATGACGGACCCGACGCTCAGGACCATCACCACGACCACCGTGGGGGCGATCCCCGGCAGGTCGACGTGCCAGATCTTCTGGAGCCGGCTGGCTCCGTCGAGGCGCGCCGCCTCGTACAGGCTCGGGTCGATGCCCGCCAGCGCGGCCATGTAGATGATCGCCGAGTAGCCCGCGGTCTGCCACACGTCGCTCCAGACGTAGACGCTCCGGAAGGCGTCGGGATCGGCCAGCAGGTTCTCGCTCATGCCGAAGAAGCCCAGGACGTCTGCCATGAATCCGATGCGGGGCGAGAAGATCAGAATGAGCATCGAGATCACGATGACCGTCGAGATGAAGTGCGGCGCGTACGTGACCAGCTGGACGGTGCGCTTGAAGAACCGCATCCGCACTTCGTTCAAGGCCAGGGCCAAGATGATCGGGATCGGGAACCCCGCCAGGAAGCCGTAGAGGCTCAGCATGAGCGTGTTGCGGATCAGATCGAACGCGACCGGGTTGGCGAAGAACCGCTCGAAGTGCTCGAGCCCCACCCACGGCGAACCCCAGATCCCCTGGACCACGTTGTAGTCCTTGAACGCGATCACGTTGTTCGCCATCGGGATGTACTGGAAGATCACGAAGTAGGCGACCGGCAGGACCAGCAGCGCATAGAGCTGCCAGTGGCGGCGCAGATTCCGTCGGCGGGTCCTCCGCCGGCGGTCGCGGAGCGTGGCGGCGGTCCCCGCGTCCAGCGACGCGGTCACCGCTCCCGCCCCTTCGTCCGGTGTACCGCGTGGCGGCACTCCCCGTTCAAGATGCTCACGCTCGCTCCTTCGCGACCCAACAATGTGAACCTTCACGAACAGGTTTCGTGAAGGTTCACGAAAACTCTCGTGAAGGTTCACGATAATGATGGACCTCGATCCTGTCAAGATCCTCCGGTGGATTTACTCAGGTCAGGCCGAGGCCCGCCACAGCATCTTCGATCGCACGCTGCGGTGCATCGGCTCGATCCTGGCGAAGTTCGTCTTCGCCAGCTCCTCGACGATGTCCATTGCGCTCGCCGCCAACCCTTCCCGGTCGAGCGCGATGCTGGTGAGAGGCGGGTCGACCGCTTCGCCGAGCGCCAGTCCGTCGACGCCGACGATGCGGACTTCGCCGGGAATGTCGATGCCGATCGCGTGCGCGTTCTGGACCGCCCCGAGTGCCATGAGGTCGTTGAACATCAGCACCGCGTCGGTATCCGGGTGCCGCTCCATCAGCTCGGCGAACGCGCGACCGCCCCCGGAGATCGACTCTTCGCCGACCACCACGCCGCTGAGCTGTTCGCCGACGTGCTCCTCGAACCATCCCCGTCGAGGCGACGGCTCGTAGGCGCCGCCGTGGCGCGCCGAGTACGAGGAGTCCACCATGCCCAAACGCCTCGCGCCGCGGGCTCGCAGCGCGTCGATCGCCTCGATGATCCCGGATTCGATGTCGATCTCGACCGAATGGACGCCCGGGGTGTCGCTCCGGGACTCCAGGCGGATCACGGGCAGGCCACGTGAGGCTTCCAGCAGGTCGGCGTCGCTCCCGTCGAAGTGGCCGATGACCACGTCGACTTGCGTCGACAGGAGGTCCAGGTCATCGCTCGCCTCGCCCTGCGACGCGGCGATCATGATCTGCCAGCCGCGCTCACCGAAGGCTTGGAGCATGTCTGCGGCGATGTCCGTGTAGTAGGGGTTGCGGAACGAGGCCACGACGAGTCCGACGGCGTGGGTCTTGTGCCGCGTCACGAGGTTGCGGGCGAACCGGCTGGGGCGGTAGCCGAGCCGTTCGGCGGCGGCGAGCACCTTCTGCCGCGTGTCCTCCCTGATGCCGGCCATGTCGTTCATCGCGCGCGTCACCGTCTGCCGTGACACGCCCGCCTCCGCCGCCACGTCGAGGATCGTCACCTGTTTGGCCACTGCGCCGCCTTTCCGTTGATGGAACTCATGCTCTCGACCGGCGCACGAGGGGTTGCACCCGGATCTCGTACGTCTCTCCGGCTTCGACCGGCCAGCGATGGCGCTCGCGGCCGAGCGGCGCGATCGGCATTCGACGCGGTTCTACGGGCTCGCCGGAGGCGCCGGCGACAGTGAACGATAGACCCTTGTCCAATTCGACCACGAGCTCGCCACCCACCGCTGTTCGGATGCGGGCGCGCTCGAGGACGCCCGCGCTCCATGCGAGGTCGACGGTGCGTTCGCCTCGGGCGCGAAGACCCGAGACCGATCCGGCGCTCCATGATGGAGGCAGCGCCGGGAGCAGCGACAGTGCACCGTCATGACTCTGGACCAGCGCCTCCGCCACCCCCGCGATCGCGCCGAGATTCCCGTCGATCTGGAAGATCGCGTCGCCCGGCCAGCCTTCAAGAGGATGGAGGTCGAGCAGCGAGTCCGAGCTGAGCCCGCCGACGAGGGTCCCGATGGAGCGCTCGACCAGCGCGGCGTCGCGAAGCCGGGCGGCCAGGCACAGTACCCAGGCCTGGCTCCAGCCGGTGTAGCCGCTGCCGTGTTCGAGCCGGTGCGCCAGAGCCCGCTTGACCGCCTCGAATTCGGCGGGCGTGGCGGTCTCCGTGATCCTGGATCCGGGGAAGGCCCCGTAGAGGTGGGAGAGGTGGCGGTGGTCGAGTTCGCTGGGTTGCAGCGAAGGCGCCCATTCGCAGAGCCGGCCGGAATCGTCGATCGCGGGCGGGCGCAGGCGCGCTCGCGCCTCGCGGCACCGCTCGGGAAGGTCGCCTGCATCATCGCCGAGTCGGTCGGCGAGCGCGACGAGTCGGTCGAAGGTCTGCGCTGTCAGCTCCTGGTCGATGGTCGCCCCGGCGGTGACGGTGCCGAGGCCCTCGCCGTCCCGGAAACGGTGCTCCGGAGATGTCGAGGGGCTGATGACGAGATGGCCGTCGCGGTCCTCGTCGAGCTGGTCGAGCAGGAACTCGGCGGCGGCTCGGACGACGGGTGCCGCTGTCGATCTCGCGAAGTCCTCGTCCCAGCGGTGGTCGAGATGGTCGCCGAGGTGCGTCGCGATCCAGGCGAGGCCGGTCTGCCAGTTCGCCCATTGAGGATCGCCGTGGACCGCTTCGGTGAACCGCCACAGATCGGTGTTGTGGTGGACCGCCGCGCCCGCGGCCCCGTAGACGTTCGCCGCGGTGGCGCGCCCGGCTTCGGCCAGATCGCGCGCCAGGTCGAACAGCGGCTCGTGCAGTTCGGGCAGGCCCGCGGCCTCCGCGCCCCAGTAGTTCATCTCGACATTGATGTTGGTGGTGTAGTTGGCGCTCCAACCCGGCCGGACGTCGACGTTCCAGATGCCCTGGAGGTTCGCCGCCTGGGTCCCGGTTCGGCTGCTGGCGATCAGCAGGTAGCGGCCGAAGTCGAAGTACCGCTGCGCGGCCGTCGCGCGCGGGTCGGCGGACGGAGCGAGGTCGAGCCGCACACGGTCGAAGAGCTCGCGGTGGTCCTGGACGTGCCGCCGACGCAGCTCGACGGAGCTCTCCGCGAGGGCGGCGCGGACGGGCGCCGTCGCCTCCGCCGCCAGGGTCGGGAAGTCGGCGCTCGGCCGTTCGCCGCAGCCGCGGAATCCGCTGGAGGCGGAGACGATCAGCCGCCTCCCCGCCAGGGCGGCGGCCACCGCCCAGCCCATTCCGGCCGCGACCGTGCCGTCGGCTCCGGGGGCGTCCCGGTCGTATTCGACGGGGTTCTCGGCCTCGACGTAGTTCGGCAGCGCCTTGCTCGGCGCCCGCCCCGTGGCGAGGAGCCAGGTGATGCCGTCCTCCTCCCAGGACCTCGCCTCGACGCCCGGGTGCGGCGACTCGAAGCCGAGTTCGGTCGGCACGTCACCGGTCCCCGCGGCCTCGGCCACGAGGACGCCGTGAGGGGCGCTCGCATATGCCTCCATGGCTCCCGCGGCGGTCTCCACCCGTGCGACGGCGTGGGCGAGATCGAGGCTTCTCTGGTATTGATCGGCGGCTTCGCTTGTGCCCCAGCGCCATCGAAGCCGCCCGAGCGGCTGGTAGGACTCGGTCCAGCCCTTGCCCTGGATCGCCCGCGCGAGTCGGTCGGCCCGGTCGTGATCGCTCGCGGCGATCGCCGACCGAAGCTCCGCGAGCAGCACCCCGGGCGCCTCTGACACGTCGGCTTCGGGGCGGGGGCCACCGGACCATACGGTGTCGAGATTCAGGTCGAACGTCTCGACCCCCGCCGCGCCGTACACGGACGCGCCGAGCGACCCGTTCCCCAGCACGAACGCCTCTTGAAACATCTCCGCAGGTCGATCCAGCACGATCGTGCTCTCATGGCCGACTTTCGACCCGTGACGCATGGCGCGCTCCCTCTATTCGTGAAGGTTCACGGTATCGCCGATCGACCATGGGGGCAAGAGCCCGGTAGCGGGTCAGGCGGCGTCGGGGGCAGAGCGCACGCTCCGCAGCGCCTCTTCTTCGCCGGCCAGATGGTTGGCCATTCGGACGCGTGCGATCTCGGTGTCCCGGGCTTCGAGCGCCAGCCAGATCGCCTTGTGCTCCTGGTGGGTTCGCTGGGCGACGCCCGCCTCACGGAGGCCGCGCCAGATCTCGTCTCGCACACTCCGGCTCACGAGCGCCTCGGCGATGCCGGCGAGCACCGGATTGCCCGAACCGACGGCGATCGTCCGATGGAAGGCGATATCGAGCTCGACCAGCCGGTCGAGGGATTCCGGCTCGCTCTCCAGCACTCGCTCGGTCTCGTTGAGCACGTCCTTCATCTCAACGAGTGATTCGGCGGAGATGCGCGACGCGGCGAGCCGCGCCGCCTCGCTCTCGAGCAGCCGCCTGACGAGGTGCACATGGTCGTCGCGCCCCTCCCGATGCAGATCGACGACGAAGCCCAGCGGCGCTAGAAGATCAGTGACGTCCAAGGCGGTGACATACGTGCCGTCGCCCTGCCGGGTCTGCAGGATCCCCATGGAGGACAACGCCCGGATCCCTTCCCGGAGCGTGCTCCGCGAGACATCGAGCAGCTCGCACATCCGCTTCTCCGGCGGGAGCCGTTCACCCGGACTGAGCTCGCCGTCGATGATCATGCGTTTGATGCCGTTGACGACACCGTCGGAGCGGGACATGCAGCAAGTATGCCTGTGGTCGCGTTTCGCCTGCAAGATCGGGGACACCCTCCCACCAGCCAAAGGACTGATGTATTGCCCTCTGGAACCTGAGATGTTTGACCGTTTTATAGAGAAAAATCGGCCTCCTCAATGCAGATGAGGCCCTGCGGGCCACTTGGCAGCCGCTGCGACTCGTGAAATCATCAAACATCTGGGGGCGTTTTCTCTTGCGGCCGGACCCACTCCTCCGCTACATTAATTTGTACATATATACAAATTTATTGGTGTCCCGCGTCGCGTTCCCACGCGCCGCGCACCGACCGAAAGGAGCATCGTGGCTTCCCCTCGACCCTCATCCCTCCAGCGACGGTCCCTGTTCAAGGCGGCCGGCATCAGCGCGGCCGGCGCCGCCGGACTGCCGCTCATCGCCTCCTGCGGCGACATCGAGGCCGGCAGCGGCTCCGCCCAGGTCACCGAAGGCTTCGACTTCCTGCCCACCTACGAGGAATGGCCGCTCCCGGTCCAGCCGGACCTCGTCGGCGAGCCCCCGAACCACCCTTCCGCCTTCACCTCCTACCCCGAGCCGGTCCAGGCGGTGACCGACCTTCCTTCCGGCAGCGGCACCTACGAACTGACCGTGCCGGTCTGGGGCGACACCCCGTCCAACGACGACCCGTACTACGCGACCGTCACAGACGCCTGGGGCGGCACCGCCGTCAACCTGCGCCACGCCGACGGCGTCACCTACGCCGAGACCTCGGTCCAATGGCTCAAGGCCGACGAGTACGGCGACGGGATCCAGCTCTTCGGCTGGATGCTGGGCTCCCACAGCAGCTTCACCGAGACGGTGGTCAACAACTTCTACGACCTCACCGAGATCCTCCAAGGCGACATCGCCGAGCGCTGGCCGCTGCTCGCCGGTCTTCCCTCCTCATCGTGGGGGCAGTCGGTGTGGTCCAAGGACCCCGCGGACGAGACGACCGCCGCCATCTACGGCATTCCCATGAACTTCACCGGCGGTCAGGGCAACGCCGTGATGGTGCGGATCGACCTCCTGGAGGCCGAGGGCCTGGCGATGCCGACCACGGTCGAAGAGCTCCTCGAGGTCTCCCGCGCCTGGTCGGACGACGCGAACGGCAAGTGGGCGTTCGCCGGGCTGGACTGGTTCGTCCCGCAATGGTTCGGCCTGGGCGGCACCGACGGCTGGAACTGGGACCCCGACCAGAAGAAGATGGTCCACAACGTCGAGCGGCCCGAGTTCACCGAAATGATCGAGTTCCGCCGCCTCCTGTGGGACGAGAAGCTCATCCACCCCGACGCCCCCACCGGCACCCTCGACGCGGGCGCCATGCAGCAGGCCGGGCAGGTGCTGTTCACCCAGGACAACATCGGCCGCTGGAACGAGTACGCGCTCAAGGTCAAGAAGGGCGAGGCGGAAGGCGAGATCAACCCGCTGCCCGCCTTGGCCGCGAAGGGACGCGAGCCGATCGTGTACATGGCCAGCAGCGTCGACGGCTGGACCTTCCTGAACAAGAACCTCAGCCGCGAGCAGGTCGAGGAGATCCTGGACGTCGCGAACTGGTGCGCCGCCCCGTACGGCACCACCGAGTACCAGCTGCTCCAGTACGGCGTCGAAGGCGAGCACTTCACCCTGGACCCGGACGGGAATCCCGTCTACACCGAGCTGGGATCCAAGCTCATTCAGGCGCCGATCAATTACAAGCAGCTGTGCGGGCAGGTCCAGACGTTCCTCACCGGGGACCCGGACATGGTCGCCGCCCGCTTCGAGTACAACGCCTCGATCCAGCAGTACGCGGCGCCGAACGCGTTCGAGGGCATCCGGATCGAGGGCCCGGCCGACTTCAAGGCCGCCGCGCAGACCCTGTGGGACCAGCAGAGCGACATCGCTTACGGACGCGCCGAGCTCTCCTCGATCCCCGACATGATCGCCACGTTCATGGACAACGGTGGCGAAGCCGCCCGCCAGTACTACACCGACGCGTACAAGGCCGTTCACGGCGAGTAAGAACCGGGCCGGGCGGAACGCTGCCTCCCAAGCCGCCGCCCGGCTCTTTCCTCCATACAGGAACGACGACTGGACCCGATTTTCGATGACTGCAATTCAAGCCCCGCCCGAGACGGACCGTGAGGCCGTCCGTCCGATCGTGCGAAGGAAGCGAACGGTCGCGCAGCGGCTGCGTCATGACTGGCCGTTGCTGGTCCTCGCGCTGCCTGTGGTGGCGCATTTGATGGTCTTCCACTACTGGCCTTCGCTGTGGAACATCATCGCGTTCATGGACTACAGCCCCTACCGGCCGTTCTGGGAGAACCCGTTCGTCGGCTTCGCGTGGTTCGAGCGGCTGTTCAACGACCCCTACTTCACCCCCGCACTCCTCAACACCCTCAAATTCGCCGCACTCAACCTGCTGTGCATGTTCCCGCTCTCGGTCATCCTCGCCCTCGCGATGAACTCGATCATCTCCCTCAAAGTCAGATCCACATTCCAGTCAGTGGTCTACCTGCCCCACTTCTTCTCCTGGGTCCTGGTCGTCACCGTCTTCGTCCAAGTCCTCGGCGCCGACGGCCTCGTCTCCAACTGGATCATGGACTCCGGCGGCGAACGCCTCAACTTCACCTCCAACCCCGACACCTT